>JAMJQR010000003.1 GCA_023554335.1 Candidatus Benthicola marisminoris | reverse complement strand
ACCCAGGATCGACGCCGACACCCTGAGCTGCGTGGCATCCGCCATCTGGGTCGCCATGGTGCGCTTCCAGATCAGGTCGTACAGCCGGGCTTCCACGCCGTGAAGAGAGAGCTCGGCCGCGGTGCGCATGGACGTACCGGCTGGACGGATGGCCTCGTGCGCCTCCTGCGCCCCTTTCGCTTTCGTCTTGTAGTTTCTCGGCTTCCCGCTCAGATACTCCTTGCCGTAAAGGGACTCGACCTTGCCGCGGGCTGCGCCGATCGCCTGCCCGGACAGGTGAACCGAGTCGGTTCGCATGTACGTGATGTGGCCCGCTTCGTAGAGACGTTGGGCCACCTGCATGGTCTGCCGGACCGTGAGGTTCAGCCGTCGGTTCGCCTCCTGTTGCAGGGTCGACGTCGTGAAGGGGGGATACGGCCGCAGCGTGACTTCCTTGGACTCGACTTCACCGACCCGGAACTCGACGCCCGTCAGGCGCTCGCGCAGAGTCTCCGCTTCCGTCTCGCCCAGCACGACCACGGCGCCCGGCTTCTTCGGTCGACCGGTCGCAGCATCGAAATCCGCGCCACGCACCACGGGAACGTCGTCCACCCGGGCGAGCTGGGCCTCGAACCCCTGACCCTCCCGCGCGAACGTCGCCGCCAGGTCCCACCACGCGCCGTTTCGAAACCGGCGCCGCTCCCGTTCACGATCCACGACCAGGCGCACCGCGACGGATTGCACCCGACCCGCGGACAGTGGAGTGCGACTGATCGGATCGACGGGCGAGATCTTCTTCCACAGCAGGGGTGAGAGGCCATATCCCACCAGGCGGTCGAGAATGCGGCGTGCCTGCTGGGCGTCGACCTGGTTCAGATCCAGGTCCCCGGGTTGCTTCACGGCCTCGCGTACAGCCTCGGCAGTGATCTCGTTGAAGCGAACGCGCCGGAAGCGACGCCCGTCGTCCTTCTCGTACCCGAGCTTGACGGCGATGTGATATCCGATCGCCTCACCCTCGCGATCCGGATCGGTCGCGATCAGGATGTCCTCGGCCTTCTTCGCCTGCTTCTTGAGCTGATCGAGCACCTTCCCCTTGCCACGAACGGTCACGAACTCCGGTTCGTAGCCGTTGTCGACGTCCACCGACAGACCCTTCTTGGGCAGGTCCACTACGTGGCCCACCGAGGCTTCGACCACGTAGTCCTTCCCGAGGTACTGGCCCAGGAGACGCGCCTTCTTCGGCGACTCCACGATGACCAGGTGTTTGGCTGTCTTGGCGCTCGACATCGGTTTCCGTTCGATTCTCAGGGTGCTGCGGGATCGCTTCCCGCCGGAACGAATTCGTCCAGTATGGCCTCCGCCACGGCCTCGGGCGAAAGCCCGTCCGTACGTATCGCGATCTCGGCCAGCCGGTAGGAATGCACTCGTGTATCGAGGAGCGTCTGCAGCGCGGCCACCGGGTCCGGACCCGCCAGAAGAGGGCGAGTGGAGCGCTGTCGCGCAAGTCTGGCGACGGCGGACCCCGGCTCCACCCGCAGCCATACCCGGACCGCTCCCGGCCAGGTATCCCGCAGATCGGGCCGGCTCATCCAGCCACCGCCCGTAGACACCACGGTCGATCCGTCGACCCGGGCCCTGCGCGTCACGAAGGCTTCGCGGTCGCGGAAGGCAGCCTCGCCGTCCGCAGCGAAGATCTCGGCGATCGTCCGTCCCTCCAGGCGCTCCACTTCCGCGTCGAGGTCGAGGAACGCCCATCCGAGGCGCCTGGCCAGGATCGCGCCCACGGCCGTCTTGCCGGCACCGCTCAGGCCGACGAGCACGATGGGTCCGGCAGGGCTCGCCGGGATCATTCCCAGCCGCGCGCTCTTTCGCCCACACGCCGGAGGTAGGACTCGAGGTTGGCACGGGTCTCTTCCAGCGAATCCCCGCCGAACTTCTCGACCATCGCATCTGCGAGTACCAGGGCCACCATGGCCTCGCCGACGACGGCGGCGGCGGGGACCGCACATACATCGCTGCGCTCCCGCACGGCTTCCGCGGCCTGACCCGAGCGCACGTCAACGCTCGCCAGAGGACGCGTCAGGGAGCTGAGAGGCTTCATCGCGACCCGGGCCACGAGCGGCTCCCCGGTCGATGTCCCTCCCTCCAGGCCTCCGGCGTGGTTTCGCGTGCGGCGGAAACCTCCGGTGCGCTCCCGGCTCCGATCGACGGCGATTTCATCATGCACGTCCGACCCTCGCCGGCGCGCGGCCTCGAAGCCGAGGCCGATCTCGACCCCCTTCATGGCCTGGATGGACATCAGGGCGCCGGCGAGTCGACCGTCCAGACGACGGTCCCAGGACACGTGACTCCCCAGTCCGACGGGCAGGCCCGTGGCGATGACCTCGAACTCGCCCCCGAGCGTGTCCCCCACCGAGGCAGCCGCATCGATCGCCTCTCTCATCCGTGGTTCGGCCTGGGAATCGAGGCAACGCAGCTCGGAGCGATCGGCCGCCTCGTTGAGGTCCGGGGGCCAGGTCGACGGAGACTCGGCGGTCTCGGCTCCGATGCGAGTCACGTGGCTTCCGATCGCCACGCCGAGGTCGCCCAGAAGACGACGGGCTACGGCCCCCGCGGCCACCCGGGCCGACGTCTCGCGGGCGCTCGATCTTTCGAGGATGTCGCGCGCGTCGGCTCGATCGTATTTCAGCATGCCCACCAGGTCCGCATGTCCGGGGCGAGGCAGGTACACGCGGCGCAGGCTCTCGTCGTCGGCTTCCGGCTGGGGTTCAGCCGACATCGCCACATCCCAATTGGCATGATCCCGGTTGCGGACCCACACCGTGATGGGCGAGCCGAGAGTCTCTCCTAGCCGCACGCCGGACAGGATCTCTCCGGCGTCCTTCTCGATCGCCATCCGCCCGCCGCGCCCGTATCCCAACTGGCGGCGCGCGAGGTCCGAGCCGATATCGAGGTGCGACAACGCGAGCCCTGCCGGAATCCCCTCCAGGATCACGGCGGTCCCTCTACCGTGTGACTCCCCGGCGGTGGTGAATCGTATGTGATGTAGCATGATGCCCAGTATACGTCGGCCGGCCTGAACGCAAAACGCGTGGCGGAGGGGTATCCGCCACGCGCCAGCGTCAGACCCGGCTGGGCCGCCCGCTAATTCACGATGTGGGGCGTGACCAGAATGATGAGGTCCTGCTTCCGCTCCGAGTTCTTGGTCGTGCGGAACAGCGCGCCGACGACCGGTATGTCCATCAGGAAAGGTATGCCCGTCTCGCTGCGGTCCACCTGGCTCAGGGTGAGACCCCCGATCACCATGGTCTCTCCGTCATCCAGGAGGAGACGGGTCTGGCCGATCTGCTTGAGGAATGTGAACCCGACGTCCGGAATCTCCGTCTGGATCCCGGACCTCTCCGCCGAGACGTCGAGGAGGATCTGGTTGTTGTTCGTGATGTGGGGCGTCACGTCCAGGATGATCCCCGTGTCCTCGTACTGGACCGTGGCCTGGGCCTGGGTGTTGCCCGTGCCCGCATCCAGGACCCGGATCGGCGTCTTCTCACCTACCTGGATTCGCGCGTTGTGGTTGTCCACGACCTGGACGGTCGGAGCGGCCTGCACGTCGGACAGCTGATGCTGCTCGAGAGCCTGCAGCCACGCGGACAGCGAGAAGTCTCCGAACGCGACGGAAGCCAGAATCTCCAGGGATGGCGCCAGGACCCGGTCGTTGGCGTTTGCCAGCACGGCGACCGAGTTTCCGCCCAGGTCCACGAGCGTTTCGTTCGTGATCTCGCCCGGGTTGAACGGATCCGGGACTCCGATCACATCATTGATCGAGTTCCCCTGCAGGTCCTTGAGATCGTAGATGATCCCGAGCTCCATCACATCCGTGCGATCGACGAAGATGATCTTGGCCTCGATCGATACCTGCGGAGTCCTCACGTCCAGGTTGGTGATGAGGCTGTCCATCCGGGCGACGACGGACGGCGCGTCCGTGACGATCACGGAGTTGGCCCCCAGGTACGGGACGACCTGCCCGCGATTGGGCGTGGCCAGGCGCTCGAGCGTCGAGGCCACCGAATCCGCGGAGGCGTAATTGATCTTGAAGACGCGCGTCTCCGTCTGCAGGGTGTCGCGAGCCCGAATTCCCTCGAGCTTGTCCACGATCAGGATTCCCTCGGACTGCAGTCGCCACCCCAATCCCTGGGAAGCGAGAATCGCGTCCAGCGCCACATCCCAGCGTTGGTCGCGGATATCGACTCCCTGCACCGTCATCCCGGCGGCATCGGCGCTCGGGACGATGGACACGCCCGCGAACTCGCTGAACCCGGCGAGGACTTCCAGCATGCTGGCGCTGTCATAGGCCACGGTGATGCGTTCGAGTCCCATGGCGTCCTGCGTGGCGACCGGCGACATCGTGCGGCGGGTCGGCGTCGGCTCGGGAGCCCTGTCGAGCATGGCCACCGTGCCGCTCGTGACCGCGTTTGTGCTCCAGGGTTCGAATTCGCCTCCGGGATTGGTGAAGCGCACGGTGAAACGCCCGCCGTCACCGGCCGTGTGGTAGTTGGCGGGACGGGCGAGGTCGAATACGAGGCGCACGACATCGTCCGTGAACTGGCTCGTCCTCAGTCGCACCACTCCTCCGCGCCCGATACCCTCGAACGTGCCCTCGGGGAGCTCGTTGACGGCACCGTGCACGTCCAGGATCAGCCGCGCCGGATCCCTGAGATTGAAGTCTCGGATCTCCACATCACCGTTCGTGATGACGGCGATTTCGGTCTCATCCCCGTTCGGGGAGATTCGGACCTCCTGCACTCGCCCCGTGGGCGCAACGGCCCACAGCGTAGCCAGGAGGGTCGCGAGGACCTGTTTGCCGATCATCCACCCTACTCCTTGTCCGAGTTCTTCAAGCGCAGCGTTTCCTGTCTGCTCACGCCGAAGACGGTGACCATGAAGACCGCCTGATCCGGCGTCACGGCGAGCAACTGCGCGCCGCCCACGACATCGCCTTCCCACACCCGGTAGCGACGCTGCGTGGACCGATCGACGAGGACGACCACGCTGCCCGCATCCGGGCTATATATGATCCCGCTCAGCTCCAGGTCCTCGAAGCGAGGCCCCAGCTCGGCCCCCGCTTCGAGCTCCTTGAACGGGTCCCTGCGACCCTGGCCGGCATACGAGTACATCTCCCGCTCCAGGACCGGTGCCGTCTGTGCCTGCTCCATCGCCTCCGCCGGCTCCTCAGGGACTTCCTGGGCCCGGAGACCCGCCGGCCACAGCAGGACCATCGCGATGCACGCCAGCATCAGCGACCTCATTCGTCACCCTCCGCGGCCACCGGCTGCGTTCCCTCGGGCGCCAGCACGTATGTCTCCAGCGCGAACGAGGCCTGAACCAGCTGCCTCCCGCTCGGGGTCTCACCCGACGGGGCTACCTGAGTCACGACCGGCCTCACGATGCGATCGAAGGACGCGACGCGGGTCAGGAACTCGCCCAGCGAGTGATAGTCTCCCTCCACTACCATCTGCCATTCCTGGCGCAAGAAGTACGCCCCGCTGTCGGCGGGTTCCGGAAGACTGGGCTCGACGTTGATCAGCCTCAGATCCAGGGTCTGGCTCTGGGTTGCGATGGCCTCGTAGATCGCCGGCACCTCGTCGTTAGACGGCACCAGGCGCTCGACCCGCTCGAACTGCAATTCGGCCTGCGAAATGCGGTCCCTGAGTTCCTGCAGGTTGCCGATTCGGGCCTCCGCGATCTGATTCTGCGTCTCGAGGTCCTCGACGCGGTCGCTGAGCTCGACGATCTCCTGACTGCCCGGCCGGTGCACGTAGTTGTAGTACAGCGCGCCCGCGGCCAGGGCGAGGATGATCACGAACAGCATGATCTGTGAGCGCTGGTCCTGGGGCATGATGGCCATGGTCAGGCGCCCTCCACCACGTCCGCAGCGAGCGTCTCCGCCGGCTCCGCATAGGAGACGATGAGCTTGAAGCTGTGCGCGCTGAACCCGTCCAGGTTCTGCTCCTGGCTACCGAGGATGCGGACGCCTCCGACGTAGGGCGACTCCTGCAGTTGCCGGACGTAGGCGGTGATCGCGAGCGGGTTGGCCGCCAGGCCATCGATCTGTACCTGGAGAT
>JAMJQR010000215.1 GCA_023554335.1 Candidatus Benthicola marisminoris | reverse complement strand
GTCGAGACGCTTGAGCCACCCGTCGCCGCCCACGTGCATCAGGCTCAGGCCGCGGGCCTGCCCACCGTGGAACAGCTTGGCCAGGTCCGCCACGGTCCACTCCGCTCGGGGACGCCCCAGCGTGCTCTCGAGACCGCCGCTCCCGAAAGCCTCCCGTCCGGCTGCTTCGTTTCCCACGAACCCTCCCTGGCTGCGCACGTCGTGCCGACGACAAGGCCGCGGGAGCATTGAGCCCCCGCGGCCGGCGATTCTCTACCGGAACGTCTCCAATCTACTCGAGAACGACGATGTTTCGCTCCTCGCAGATCTCTTTGAGCTGATCGGGCCACACGGTCACGCTCACTTCACCCAGGTGGGCCTTCCTGAGGAGCAGCATGTACGTGCGCGACTGGCCGATGCCCCCACCGATGCTGAGAGGAATCTCGTCGTTCATGATCGCCTGGTGGTACGGCTGCTCCAGGTAGTCCATTTGACCGCTCATCTCGAGCTGCTGGACCAGCGTGTCCCTGGTGACCCGAACGCCCATGGACGTAAGCTCGTGACGCCGCTTCGTCACCGGGTTCCAGACCAGGATGTCTCCGTTAAGGCCGTGCGTGTCCTTGCCCGTCTCGGATGAGGTATCCGTGATCCAGTCGTCGTAGTCCGCCGCCCGCATCTCGTGCGGATAACCATCTGCCAGCGGCCAGCCGATTCCATAGATGAAGACCGCCGGATACTCCTGAATGATCCTGGTCTCGCGCTGCTTGCGCGGCAGGTCCGGATACATTTCCAGGATCTCTTCCGCGTGGATGAACACCAGCTCCTCCGGCAGCCGCGGATAGCGCGAATCATCGAGCGCCGGGTACTTCTCGAAGGCGTAGTCCTGCGCGCCCTTGATGACCTTCCAGATGCGCTGCACGGTATCCGTCAGGAACTCGAGGTTGCGCTGGTCGGCCGTGATGACCTTCTCCCAGTCCCACTGGTCGACGTACGAGCTATGGTCGTGGTCGAGAAAATAGTCCTTGCGGACGGCCTTCATGTCCGTGTTGATACCCTCGCCCACGGCACAATCGAACTGCTTGAGCGCCATCCGCTTCCACTTGGTGGCCGCCTGCACGACGCTGGCGCGGATCGGCTTGGGGAGGCCGAGGCCGCAGTCGAACTCCACCGGAGTACGCGACCCGTCACGGTCCAGCATGTCGTTGACGCCGCTGTCCACGCGCACGATCAGCGGAACCTGGATCATCATCAGGTTGAGCTCCCGCGCCAGACCGTCCTCGATGTAGCGCTTCACATCGAATAGAGCCTTCATAGTCTCCTTCGGGCTCAGGAGCGGCTTGTAGTCGGTCGGAAGGATCTTCGCGACTTCCTCATAGGTGCTCACGCCGGGTCCGGCGAGATCGGCCTGCTTGTCGTAGGTCGTGCTCATCGTCATCACTCCATGGGTGAAGGCCCCAGCGTACTCCCGGGGCCCCGGTGGTCCGGTGGTGCATCGCCTGTCACTACAGCATGAACCGAGCCAGCCGGAGCGCAGATGATCATCGTCCATATATCTCTTAAATATAATGCTTTATGTATCGCAACCCGACTTCGGACTCGGGCGTTCTCTCGAGGCGAATGGGACGTTTTGTCCGGACCTCGCGATCCGGTCTTCGGAGGGGCGGATGCGTGCGGCCCGCCCCACCCGTAGGTTGGCCGCTCGCTCTCGATCCGGTCCCCACCATCCCCAGAACCGCCAGGACGGGAACATGACCGATTCTCAGGTGACGGGCACCGCGGGCGTCGCATCCGTAGAACAGATCCGTGCGGCCTTCCCTGCCCTCGAGCGCACGCATGCGCGGGGTCCGGTCGGGTACTTCGACGCGCCGGGCGGAACGCAGGTTCCGGCGGTCGTCGCGGAAGCGGTGTCGGAGCAGTTGCTCAGGCACAACGCAAACGCTCACTGGGCCTACGACACGTCACGCGAGCTCGACGAGATGCTTGCGGGCAGTCGGGCCGCGCTCGCCGACTTCCTGGGGGGCGCCGAGGACGAGATCGTCCTCGGCCCGAATATGACGACCCTCACTTTCCACGTGGCTCGCGCCCTCGGCAGAACCTGGAATCGGGGCGACGAGATCGTGGTCACGGAGCTGGATCATCAGGCGAACATCTCCCCGTGGAAGGATCTGGAGGCCGAGAGGGGCGTCGCAGTCCGAACCGTCCCGCTCGCGCCGGAGACCGGCGACCTGGACTGGGAAGCACTCGAATCGGCGATCTCGCCCCGAACGAGGCTCCTCGCGGTGACGGCCGCGTCCAACGCTCTCGGAACGATTGTCGACATGGACAGAGTTCGGGGTCTGGCCCGGTCGGTCGGAGCGCTGCTCTTCGTGGACGCCGTACACTTCGCACCGCACGAGCGGATCGACGTCCGCAGACTCGGGTGCGACTTCCTCGTCTGCTCCCCCTACAAGTTCTACGGCCCGCACGTCGGAGTTCTCTGGGGCCGGGAGGAGCTCCTGCGAGAAGTCCTGCCGCCCAAGCTCGCGCCTGCGCCGGACACCGCTCCAGAACGCTGGGAGACCGGTACCCTCAACC
This sequence comes from Candidatus Benthicola marisminoris, assembly GCA_023554335.1. Lineage (GTDB taxonomy): Bacteria > Gemmatimonadota > Gemmatimonadetes > Palauibacterales > Palauibacteraceae > Benthicola > Benthicola marisminoris. The sequence continues at coordinate 21,244 of JAMJQR010000215.1, read as the reverse complement.
ATGAGGGCATCGCGGGAGCCGGAGCCGCGGTGGACTTCATTGCTTCGCTGGCGTCAGGTACCAGTCGGGCCGGGCGGCTCGACACCGTCTACGCGGAGCTGTCCCGGCGCGGAGAAGAGCTGCTATCCAGGCTCTGGAGCGGTCTCGAAGGCGCGCCCGGCGTGCGGTTGTACGGACCTCCGCCGGGACGTCCGCGCACGCCGACCCTGTCGCTTACTATCGAAGGGTCCAGCCCTGAGGGAGCGGCGTCCCGCCTGTCGTCCGAGTGGGGTCTCTTCCTGTCACACGGGAACTTCTACGCCTCCCTTGTGACCGAGAGGCTGGGAGTCGAGCCCGCGGGCCTGCTGAGGGCGGGCTGCGCCGTCTACACGAGCGTCGAGGAAGTGGACCGTCTGGTAGAGGCGGTTGGAGAGATTGCCCGGCCGACGTTGTAGGGAACTACAGCGTCTTGGCCATCCGCAGGAGCCTGAAGCCAGGAGCGAAGAACAGCTTCGGCGACTCCATCACGACCGACATACCGCGGCGCTCGTAAAGGTCCCGGGCTCGGGCGTTGCTCGCGGCAACGTCCAGACACAGGCGCGCCGCGCCAGCCGTCTGAGCCCGCTCCTCGACCGCGTCGATGAGGAGCGAGCCGATACCACCTCCACGCGCTGCCTCGTCGACCGCTATCGCCTGCAGGTAGAAGTCGCCATCGTCCAGGGTGTCGATGATCCGCATGATGGGGTGAAAAACGGTTGCGATGATCGCGGCTCGCACCGGACGGTAGCCGGAGGCGCTCTTCAGCGGTTCATCCGAAGCGACCCGGTGTTGTGCCTCTGAATAGCAGGAAGCCATGCCCGCGAGGGTGTCGCCGATCTCGGCGAAGGTAACGTGCTGGAAGGAGAGGTCGTGGCCGGGCTTCGTGAACGCGTCAGAGACCGTCGGGGCGAAGCCGCGTCCGAGCCAGAAACGGAAGAAGCCTTCAGCCGCAGTGTTCAGGTATTCAGCGAACGCCAGCCCGTCCTCGAGACTCGGCCGGGCGGCCCGAAGGGACACACGCCGCTCAACCATGGTCATCGGTCTTCGTCACTCCACCCAGCTCTCCATGAACCGCCCTTCCCCCTTCGGTGCCGGACCGACGTATGCCTCAGACCATGTAGAATTCCCACGCGATCCGATCGGGATCTTTGAAGGCCACGTACAGCTTGCCAAGCGTCTCGTCGAGCTTGACGCCTGTGTTATCGATCCCGGCCTCCGATAGCGCACCAGCGACCCTGCGAAGCTCTGACTCCTCCTCGCAGCCGATGGCGAGGTGGTCTAGGCCCACGCGCATCGGGTTGAACACGTCACCCGGTGGCGTATGCTCGCGCGGGCCCTGGAGTCCGATCGGGGTGGCCCCTGCCATCATGATCAAGAGACCGGGCTGCTCGAGGACGATAGGAAAGCCCAGGGTGTCAGCGTAGAAGCTCTTGGATCGGTCGAGATCGGTCACACGCAACGCGACGTGATGTACGCCGGGAGTGGTCGGACTGATGCCCATGGTCGGCAGCCTTTCTCGTGGTTTACGAACACATCCGGGGACCGTGTGCGGGGGAATCAAAATGTAGTCGAGCCCTCGAGGTGATGAAAGACAGGTCGCGCGATCCGACTCAGTCCACCCAGCTCTCCATGAACCGCCCTTCCCCTGCCGCCTCATCCACCAGCGCCTGGAAGATCGCTCGCAGCTGCTCGTACTGGAACGTACCACCTCAGCGCTCAGTGACCGCCCGATTCCGTCGGGTAGTACCACGACTGCCGGGATGCTGCTGCAGTAGGCATCCGACGTCTCCAATGCGTCTCAGGGCGGCGCTGTCGCGCACCAACTCAACCTGGATGCCCCGCTGTTCGGCGAGTCGCAGCATGGCCTCTCTGACTTCGAGATCCACGAGCGACCGGGAACCGCATGCCCTGCACCTCTTGGGCCGTCCCTCAGCTGTTCGCTCAACGCGACAACTGACGCACAGCCACCCCGGGCGCGGGGCGTAGTCCGTGCTCATGACCAGAGTCTGGACCCGACCTCGCCGCAGGGCGAAATGCGATGCTCGGGTTCCAGCGACAGCGAGCCCCCCGCCCAGGAGACGCTCCTCGAGCATCCCTGCCGCGTCGCATGATTCCTTCTCTTCCGCCTCTATGAAAGCCTCGATGCTCCGTGACACCACGTCACACGCCTCAGTCATACCCGGATTGCGGATGATGCCTGCCAACCGAGCGGCCGTGCGCGGAGGTAGCGCTCTTCTCACCAACGCCGTCATCGACCGATCTCCGGCGAGAATCAGGTGATCGTACCCACCAGCGCTCATCACTTCGGACAGTGCATTCACGGCATCATCCACGAACCGCCGGGTTCGCGCTGCCCGATGCGCTCGATAATGCTCCTTGGTCCACTCTCGGCCCACGCGCCTTCGCAGCTCGGGTCGCTGGCGCAGCAGCTCAAGGGTCACTTTGCCCAAGTTGACAGAGAGCATTCTGATCTCATCGCGGGAACACACGAGCAGAATGAACCGCCAGTACTTGTCCTTCAGTTCGACGAGGTGGTAGATGTTCGGCAGCATGTCTGCCGTCACCCAGGTCGGAAGCGGGACAGCGAATTGCAGGGCCAGGAAGTACGGCTGATGGCCCTCCCGCGAGAAGACGGCCGCGCCCTTCGAGCTCCCGTGCACCTCGGCTGAGAGAAACCGCTCGATTGGCACCAGAGCCCTTTCGAACCTCTCTGCGGTCTTCCCTGCCACGCAGCGCTTGAGTTCCTCGATTCGCTTGTCGAATAGCCTTCGATGCCGCAGGTGTCCGTCCTGGACCCGAAGATAACAGCTGATCACCGGAGCTTCGGTTCTGGGCAATGTTGCCAAGTTGCGGATGTGACCCTGGAACTCCGCGATATCCATCGCCCCCCCGGCGCTATTGACGCCCTTGATGTACGAAGTATAATATACGTTATACAATACGTGAAAACAATGTCGCTTATCTAGCCGTGGGAGTTGGGCGTTGGCGAATCCGGTCGATAGCCCGGCGCAGGAACCTTCTCGGTGCCGTCTTGAGGCTATTGAGCGGCGCGCGACGCGCTGGCAGGCGTCATCTGGAACCGTAGCAGCTATCGCAACTCTGTCGCGTGGCTCCTGGTCATTCTGAGGCGAGGTCGACATGATTCCGATGGCCATGCTCAGTACAACCGCGAACCGCGACACAGCCGTTGAGGAGGCCTTCTCGGGGACGGGGACTCTGCCGACCTCCCATCTCCCAGCGCGTCTGGATTCAGGATGTCGAAGGCGCTCGCTCGTAGACGTTGCGCTGGAGGGGGGGACGCGTCGGGGACCCGGCTTCTGGCGAAGACCCCGCAGATCAGTGCTGGTGCATAAGTCCAGGCCGGAGATTGTGACTGGCGGGCGAAGCTCGAGTGGGGGTTCGAAGTCCTGGAGGCCCTAGGGGGGTGTTCGAGGATCGAGGACGGGCCACGGATCTGTCGCGAGGCACCGTTCGTCATCGCTGAAATGGAGCGATCTGGTGGCGACAGTAGGACGGAAGCGCTGGCGGATGCTACGGTGGGCGAGAATCGTGGAAGCGCTCGGCAAAAGGTCCATTGAGATCGCCGCCGTCTATTGCATGGTTGTCGGAGCGCTGATGCTGGTCGTGGTAGCTCTCAGAGCCTGCTGATCCGGCACATGAGCTCGGATTCGCGAAGCAGGGAACAGAGATCCGGTTGAGGATGCGCTTAGGGGATGGCATAGTCGTGCATCGATGAGGAAACAAGGGCAGACACGGATGAGCAGATGACAGGTCAAAACAGCCAGTGGACCTTTCTCTCGAACCACTCCCACGTGCTTGTTTGTATCGCTACGAATCCGGCGATCACCATGAGAGAGTTGGCCGGCCAGGTGGGGATAACGGAGCGTGCGGTTCAGCGAATCGTCGCTGATCTCAAGCATGCGGGGTACCTGTCGTACAGTCGACAGGGACGACGTAACCAGTACTCGCTCCACACCGGCCTTCCGATGAGGCATCCCGTTGAGAGTGACTGCCTCATATCGGACCTACTCGAAGCTATAGTCCGCTGTCGGCAGGTCGACCCGTAGCGACTCCATCTCCGTTCCGGCACCGGCCCGGATTGCAGGCGGTCCGACTCTCGATTTCAGGGAATTCGGAGCGTGGCAGCTCACCCCTGACGGACGCGGGCCAATGACCCTCGACACCATTCCACTTTGGGCAAACTGGTTTCTCGCGGCCATCGCGATTCTCATGATCGCCGGGGGCGCGCAGACGGTGGTTGAGACCGGTGCCCGCATCGCGGAGCGGCTGAGAGTATCGGAACTGATCGTGGGTCTCACGCTGGTGGCGGCCGGGACATCGCTGCCAGAGTTCGGTGTCACGCTGGTCGCTGCCTTCGAAGAGCACCCGAATATCTCGGTGGGCACAATCGTCGGATCCAACATCTTCAACCTGGCGTTCATCCTGGGGGGAGTAGCGCTCGTCCGGCCGATTCCCACGACGCGGGTACTCATACGACGCGACGGATCCGCCCTGATCCTATCGACCGCGCTGCTCCTTGTTCTGATCCTGGCGGACCTGACGCTCGACCGCGGCGACGGCATCATCCTCCTCTGCGGACTGGTCCTCTACCTGGGCACCGTTCTGGCCATGGGAACGATCGACTGGCTCGACCCTGGTTTGCAGGCAGTGCACGGGAAACGAGAGCATGGGCGTCGTCGTGTGGCCGTGCCGAGGGCCCTGTTGGGTCTGCTACTCGGTTTCGCATTGTTGGCTGGCGGATCCCACCTCCTGGTGAATTCCGCCATTCCGATCGCGACGAGTTTCGGTGTAAGCCACTGGGTAATCGCGGTTACGGTGGTAGCGGCGGGGACATCGGCCCCCGAGTTCGCGACATCGCTCGTGGGTGTACTGCGCGGGCGGTATGACATAGGCGTCGGCAACGCGATCGGCAGTGATCTCTTCAATCTCCTGGGCGTCCTCGGCCTCGCGGGTGCTCTACACCCGCAGGTAGTGGACTCTGGCGCAAGAGCCTCGCTACTCGCTCTCGCCGCTATGGTAGCGTTGGTTGTCTTCTTCGCCCGCACGGGCTGGCGATTGTCGCGGTGGGAGGGCTTGACCCTGGTACTGATCGGACTCGCGAGATGGGCCCTCGACTACTGGAGGTAGGAGGAGCCTGGGCGAGAATGGAGAAGTAATGGCTCGTAGCAAACGCATGGAACGGCTCTCATAATGATCCTGCTCGGTCTCTATGTTGCCCTCGCGCTCGGCTTTTCCTTCCTCTGCTCGATTATGGAAGCTGTGCTTCTGAGCGCGACGCCCTCCTACGTCGCGACGATGGAGGCGACGGGAGGTGCGGTCGGTCGCCGGTTCGCGAAGCTGAAGGCGGAGGTTGACCGGCCGCTCGCTGCGATCCTCAGCCTGAATACGATCGCGCACACGGTGGGCGCAGCGGGGGCCGGTGCCCAGGCCGCTGCCGTGTTCGGAAACGCTTGGCTCGGCGTGTTCTCCGGCGTGCTCACTTTCCTGATTCTCGTCCTCTCGGAGATCATCCCCAAGACGCTCGGCGCCCTTTACTGGCGCGGGCTGGCGCCTTGGGTCACGCGGCTTCTGGTCCCCGTCATGCTGCTGATGTGGCCGCTCGTGAAGCTGTCCCAGTGGATCACCCGGTTGATCGCTCGGACCGAGAAGCCACCCGTGATCGAGCGGGCCGAGCTGTCTGCGCTCGCCGAGGTGGGAGCACGGGAGGGCGTCCTCCACCCCGGGGAGTTGCGCATTGTCCGGAACCTGTTCCGGTTCGGAGAGCTATCGGCGGAGGACATCATGTCCCCGCGAACCGTACTGGTCGCTCTGCCCGAGGCCGCAACGATCACGGAGGCGCTAGAGCGAGAGAACGTGCTCCGGTTCTCTCGCCTCCCGCTCTACCAGGAAAGCCTCGACTCGGTGACGGGGTTTGTGCTCAAGAGCGACATCCTGCTCCACGCGGCGCGCGCCGCACCAGACGTGGAGGAAGTCCGGTTGGTCGACCTGCGTCGCCCGATACTGCGCGTACCCGGCAGCCTCGCTGTCCCTCAGCTGTTCGACCGGCTCATGACGCACGACTCGCACATCGCGTGCGTGGTGGATGAGTACGGAGGAACCGCGGGTCTCGTCACGCTGGAGGACGTGTTGGAGACCTTGATCGGGCTCGAGATCGTGGACGAATTCGATGAAGTTGCAGATCTTCGGGAGCTCGCGCGGCTGGAGTGGCGTGAGCGGGCAAAGAAGCTCGGGCTCGTGCCAGACGAACCGGACAACGACTCACAAACCCGGTAAGACCTCTCAGTCCACCCAGCTCTCCATGAACCGCCCTTCCCCCTCGGCCTCGTCAACCAGCGCCTGGAAGATCGCCCGAAGCTGCTCGTAGGGGAACGTCCCGATCACCATGCGATTGTTGATGATCATGGTGGGCGTCGAGCGAATCCCGTGCTCGTACTGGTCCGAGGTCTTCTCGTATTCGGTGCCCGTCGCAATGTGGCGGCGGACCGTCGCGATCGTCGCGGAGTCCGTTAGCGCCGCCTCGACTTCGTACCTGCGCGCCAGGTCCGCCCTCCACTCCGGCGTCTTCGCAGCCTCGAAGTTGGCGAACACCTCGTCGATGATATCCGGGAACTTCTCCGGGTCGTGCGCCGCGATGTAGGACAGCTCACACGCTCCCGGGTGCTTGTCTTTGTCCACCACGCCGTTGCACTTGGCCTCCAGGGGGAAGAACTGGAAGGCGACGTTCATCTGACCCTCGAACTCCTCCTTCAGCCGCAGCATCTGCTCGTGCAGGTACTGGCAATCCGAGCACAGGGGATCGCCGTACTCGACCACGCGGATCGGGGCATCTTCGAAATCGTACGTCGCCGAAGCGGTGCGGTACTCCGAGATTTCGCTCGGCCAGGCCACCTCGGGAAGCGAGAAGTACTGCTTCACGACGCGGGCTGCGACGCCTCCGCTCTGGGCATCCCGCTTCGCCTCGTGATACCGGGCCGCCGCCCAGGCCTGCGTCGCGGTGAACAGGGCGAGGACCACGAGAATGCCTGCCGACGGCCGTAGCCACCGGCTGGCCAGCCCTCCGGCGTCCCGATCGATTCCGTAACTCCAGAACAGGAACAGGCTGACCAGTGACGCGACGTAGAAGCCCGTGCACAGCAGGCAAAGGCTGCCGAGCACGAAGACCGAGAACAGGCCGAGTGCCACCACGCCGAGACCGTTCACGAGCGACAGCGTCTTGTTCGTGCGCTCGAGGGCGACCGACGGAAGGAGGGCACCCACGACAACGAGACCGCCCACGATAGCGCCGAACACTCCGATGGGGACGCCGCCAATGTCGGCGATGCTGGAATACGCCGAGCTGTCGCAGTTGAAGAAGGCGGAGATGTCGCAGAACGATCCTTCCCAGATCGACTCCGGGTAGTTCGCGGCGAAGAAATGGCGGATGGTCATGTATGAAGCGAGAACCATCGACGCTCCGGCGACGAGGCTGGCGGCCCGTTTCCAGGTCCAGCCTTCGAGCGTGAGAGAGGGGCTCATGTCACGTCCTGTAGGGCCCGCGGCGCGGACCTCGCGGGTTCATCAACCGCCTAGATAACGCTCCCGGATCACCGCCAGATGATGGGCCGCGTGGCCGGCGACGATGTAGGCTACAGCCCGCACCGTCATGTTCGCTTCGTTGGCCACACCTCCACGTCCCCACTGCTCCTCGTCGAATCCGTCGAACAGGCACTCGGTGGATCGGCGGATCGCCTCGAATTCGCTGGAGAGGCTGGAGAGCGAGCGTCGGTCGAAACCGGCGGACCGGACGTACTCGTCCTGCTCGAAGGGTGGGAGAGGCTTCTGCTCTCCTCGAGCGAAGCATAGCGCCCGGGCGCCGAAGATCCTCTCGGTGTCCACGACGTGTCCCAGGACCTCCTTCACGCTCCACTTCTCAGGACCGTAGCGGTAGTCCGCGGTCGCCTTGTCGAGGCTGCCGAGGAAGCCCATGAACTCATGTCGCTGCTCCTCGAGGGCCCAGAGGATGGGCTCATCGGGTACGAGCGCGATAATGGGTTGGTAGTAGCGATCGTACTCAGACTCCGCCGGTCGACCTGGGTCGAAACCGTTCACGCCTCACCTCCGATGGGTTGCCCGAACCACAACAGCGACTGACCTGAACGGATGCTAGTGTTTCGCCTCAGTGCGCGGTTGGCAAGTCGGCCGGCCTGACGCACCCCCTCCGAGCATTCCGTCAGGCGGTGAAGGCGCGCTTCACCCGCTCCCAGAAACCGGGTTCCTCGGTGTCCGGCTCGGGGGGCGGGCCCTCAACCTCGCGCAGGCGCTCGAGCAAGTCGCGCTCCTCGCGAGATAGGTCCGTCGGCGTCCATACCAGGACGCGCACGATCTGGTCGCCGCGTCCCGAGCCGCGAAGTCGGGCCATCCCCTGGCCCCTGAGGCGAAGGGCCTGCCCGCTCTGGATGCCGGCAGGAACCTTGAGCTTTGCCGTACCGTCGATGATCGTGGGGACGTCGACCTCGGCCCCCAAGGCGGCCTGGCTCATGGTGACCGCCAGGTTGTACACCAGGTCGTCCCCGATGCGCTCGAACCTCCGGTCCTCCTCGACCTCCACGAGGACCAGGACGTCCCCCCGCGGCCCGCCCGCTGGACCGGCGTTGCCGCGGCCCGAGAGCTTGAGGTAGTCGTCCGTGGAGACGCCGGCCGGGATCTCCAGCTTGAGCGTCTGCTCCTCCACCACTCGCCCCTCGCCCGAACAGTCCGAGCAGGGATCCAGGATCTGTTCGCCGCTGCCACCGCAATCGGGGCACGGCCGAACGCTGACGAACTGGCCGAGCATCGAGCGCTGCACCTGCCGCACCTCACCGGCGCCGTTGCAGGTGCGGCACCGCTGCGGAGACGTACCGGGCTCCGCTCCGGAGGCACCGCACCGTGAGCAGGGGTCCAGGATCTTGATCTTGACGCTTCGTTCCGCGCCACGCGCGGCCTCCTCGAGCGAGATCTTGAGCCTGAGCTTGATATTGGAGCCCGGGCGAGGTCCGCCCGCCCGGGAGGCCCGCCCACCGAAAATGTCGCCGAAGCCCATGCCCCCGAACTCGCGCATGAACACCTCGAACGCATCCGCGAAGTCGAAGGCGCCGAAGCCGCCCGACGGGCCACCGCCCGCACCCCTCCGGATCCCGGCTTCTCCGTACCGGTCATACAGTTGCCGCTGCTCCGGATCGCGAAGAACCTCGTAGGCCTCGGTGACCCGCTTGAAGTTCTCCTCTGCGTCCGCCGAGCTGTTACGGTCGGGGTGGAACTCCATCGCGAGTTTGCGATAGGCCTTCTTCATCTCTTCGGCATCCGCATCGCGCGGGACGCCCAATCGCTCGTAGTAGTCCGCCATGTATGTCCTGGTAGGGATGATGGTGCCTCTTGATCGTCGCTTGAAAGGCGCTTGATGTCGGTCAGTGCGAAACCAGGTTCGAGACCAGGGACGAGGTGCACTCCACCACGGCCAGGATCTTCTCGTACGGCATCCGGGTCGGCCCGATCACCCCGACCACGCCCTCGACCTGGTCCAGCTCGTACTTGGCCGTGATGATGGTCAGACCCGCGAGCTCCGGAGTGCCGTGCTCCGCCCCGATCGTGATGTGCGAGCCCTGTGAGGTCGCCCGGCCGTGCAGCACGGACGCCAGGAGATCCCGCTGCTCCGTCAGCTCCATGATCTCCTTCAGCCGGGCCCCGGAATGGAACTCGGGCTGACTCGCCAGAAGCGACACGTTCCCCAGGTGGATGTCCTCTTCCCCAAGGACCCATTCGAACATGTCCGGGCCGGATTCCACGAAGATGTTCACGAACGCCTCCGCCGACGGATCCGCGATCTGGATGTCCCTCAGTCTGTCGGTCAGTGTGCCGTGAATCTCGCGAAGGCTGGAGCCAGCGAGCCTCTCGTTCATGATGCGGGCGACCGCGGCCAGAGTCTCCGCCGGCAGAGCCGCCGGCAGATCCACGTAGACGGTTCTCACGACGCCCGAACCGAGCGTGAGCACCATCAGGGCTTTGCCCGAGTCGATTGGCACGAAGTCCAGCTTGAGAAGAACGGCTTCCGCGAGTATGGGCCCCACCGAGAGTCCGAGTTCTCCGGTGAGCAGCCCGAGCACTCGTGCCGCCCGCTGGACCACGGACTCGAGCTCCGAAGCGACGGGAATGGCCGTCAGCTCCTTCTCGATCCGGGCCCGCTGACGCTTGGAGAGGTCCGCCCGCCCCATCAGGCTATCGACGTAGTAGCGGTAGGCGAGATCGGTCGGGATCCGGCCGGCCGACGTGTGCGGGTGGGTCAGGAACCCCTTGGTCTCGAGATCGGCCATGGTATTCCGCACGGTGGCGGCCGAGATGTCCAGCTCGTACTGCCGCACGATGCGCCGCGAGCCCGCGGGTTCGGCGGACTCGATGTACGCTTCCACCACCGCCTGGAGGATCGTACGTTCGCGCTCTGTCAGACTTTCGTACGCCATCACGTCGCTCTCAGCCCCCGATCGCGCCCAGCGCGGCCACCAGCTCGTCCATTCGAAGCCATCCCGCCTCCGTCAGGCGGATCCCCGGCCCGTCAATCTCCAGCCATCCCGCCTGCCGCCACGAGGCGAGGAGGTCGGGGGCCGACTCCAGCAGGTGCTCCGCCAGCGGATCCCCCGCGGGGAGCCCCCGGTTCGTGCGAAGGGCGAGCCAGAGTCGTTCCACGCGACTCTCGCCCGCCCCCAGCGTCTCATGGCCCTCGATCGGGCTTCCGCCACCCGCCAGGATCTTCCGGTACGCCTCCCAGCTGAAGACGTTCCAGACCCGGTTTCCGCCCACGTATCCGTGCGCGGACGGACCGAGGCCAAGGTAAGGTGAACCGTCCCAGTAATGCCAGTTGTGGGCACACTCGTGGCCGGGCAGCGCGAAGTTCGACACCTCGTAGTGAACGAAGCCGGCGCGCCCGAGCGCCTCGGCAGCCGCGGCGTACTCCTCGGAGTACCGGTCGCCCGACGGCATGACGACGTCTCCCGCACCTACCCGGCGCCCCAGGGGAGTGCTCGGCTCGACCGTCAGGCCGTAGGTACTGACGTGGGTCACCCCCGCGTCCAGAGCCATCTGCACCTCGTCCTGCCAGCGACGCCGCTCGGAAACGGGAAGGCCGAAGATCAGATCCGCGTTCAGGCTCTCGAAGCCCGCCGCCCTTGCGGCAGCGAGGGCTGCGCGGGCTCCATCGGCATCGTGAAGCCGACCCAGCCAGCGCAGGACGCCGTCGTCGAAGGACTGGACTCCCACGCTCAGGCGATTCACGCCGGCCTCGCGCCAGGACCGGGCGACGGCTTTGGTCAGCGAAGCCGGGTTGGACTCCGCCGTCCATTCAACGGCGCTGGCCACCAGGCCCGCGTACCGCTCCAGGAGCGCGGCGAGGCGCTTCATGGCCGGGCCCATCAGAGACGGCGTGCCGCCGCCCACGAACACCGTCTCGAGGGGCAGCGGACGGTCCCAGCCGCACCGCTCCAGCCACTGGCCCAGCTCCAGCTCGATGCACTCGAGCCAGTTCTCAACCGGAGCCCTTGCCGCACGGTGCACGGAGAAGTCGCAGTAGTGACACCGGTGCTCGCAGAATGGAAAGTGCAGGTAGAGGCTCACCGGACCGGGAACGCCCTCCAGGCGAAGCTCGCTCACCGTTTGCCCACCAGCTCGAACCGGTGCCCGGGAAGGGTCGCCACCACTCCCCCCAGCTCCATTTCACTGAGGGCGGCCAGGGCCTCGGGCACGCTCAGCGCGGAGCGCCTCGCGAGATCCTCGAGAGGTGCCGGCCCCGCCGCCAGATGGAATCGCAGCCGGTCCGCTGGAGCCCCAGCCGGCATGGGGGTGGCCGCCGCGAACAAGTCGGGCTGCAGCATCCGGGCTTCGGGGTCCCCGTTTGCCAGCCCCAGTGCCTCCAGGATGTGGCCGGCCGTTTCCACGACTCCGGCCCCGTCCCGCAGGAGCCGGTTGGATCCGCGGGAAGCGGGTTGGTCCGCGGCTCCCGGGACGGCCAGGACTTCGCGACCGAGATCGAGCGCATGGTCCGCGGTGATGAGCGCACCGCTGCGCTCGCCGGCCTGAACGACCACGACGGCCTGGCTCAGGGCAGCGATGATCCGGTTCCGTCTCGGAAAGCTGAGGCGGGTGGGTCGCTCATCCGGAGGGAACTCGCTGAGCAGCAGCCCGCGCCGGGCCAGGGCCTCGTAGAGGTGCCGATTGGAAGCCGGGTAGACCCGATCGATTCCGCACCCGAGCACGCCGATCGTCCCGCCCTCGGCAGCCAGCGCTCCCCGGTGCGCCGCCGCGTCGATGCCTGTAGCGAGGCCGCTCACTATCGTCCAACCGAGGCCCGCGAGGTCGAACGCGAGATCGTGAGCCATCCGGCGCCCGTAGTCGGTCGCGCGCCGGGTCCCCACGATCGCGATCATCCGCAGCTGACACGGGTCGCCGGGGCCGCGCACCCAGATTCCGCCGGGGGGTCGAAAGAGATGCTCCAGACGGCTCGGATAGCCGGGTCGTCCCCGCCGGACGTACCGCTTCCCCACCGGGTCCGCTCCCGCGCCGCTCCGGGCGGGGCTCAGGGGCGCCACTCCTCCAGCTCCGGGAAGAGGTCGGGCGACTCGGCTCTTTCCCGCTGTTTCTCCTGGTCGACATGCCGCCACAATCCCTGCAGGAAGTCCGACAAACCCTCGCCCGTGACGGAAGAGATGACGAAGAGCCCCCATGCATCCGGCGAGTCCACGTCCCAGTCACGGTCATCCGCGGCTCGTAGATCGGCCTTCGTGATGACCAGACAGTGCGGAATCTGCTCGAGGGCTGCGTCGTGCGACAGGAGCTCCCCGCGCAACAGCTCGTAGGTTGCCTGCAGGTCCTCCGAATCCGCCGGAACCGTAAGGGCGAGCGTGCGCGTGCGCTCGATGTGTCTCAGGAACTGGGTCCCGAGTCCTTTCCCATCGGCCGCTCCCTCGATGATGCCCGGAATATCCGCGATCACCATCGACCGTCCGTCGGACAGTCCGACCACACCAAGATTCGGTTCGAGGGTAGTGAACGGGTAATCGGCAATTTTGGGACGAGCCGCGGAAACAGCTGAAAGCAGCGTGCTCTTACCGGCGTTCGGCTCTCCCACCAGTCCCACGTCGGCGATGAGTTTCAGCTCCAGCTCGATGCGACGCTCCTCACCCCATTCGCCGGGCTCCCACTCGCGAGGGGTCTGGTGCGTGGACGTGGCGTAGGACGCGTTTCCCCTCCCTCCGCGTCCGCCGCGGGCGACTACCAGCCGGTCTCCCTGTTTGAGGAGCTCGCCCAGCCGCTCCTCGGTGTCCGCGTCCCGCACCACGGTGCCCAGGGGAACGGGCAGCTCACGCTCATCGCCGTCCGCGCCGGTCTTGTTGCTCCCCTCGCCGTGCCCCGCCCGGCCGGCGGCGTAGCTCTCGCGGTAGCTGTAGTCGAGCAGTGTGGAAAGCTGTGTGTCCGCGACCAGCACGACGTCCCCTCCGCGGCCCCCATTGCCACCCGCTGGACCTCCACGAGGCACACCCTTCTCGCGACGGAACGCCACCGCGCCCGCGCCTCCCGCACCGCCCTTGACCCGAATCCGTGCAAAGTCGATGAACATCGGTGTACCTAGCGGTCCTCTACGTCGGGTTCATGCCGGTTCCGCACGCGGCTCCACAGGGACCGCGCCTCGTTCGACCATCCCGGCGACGGCCCCACCTCCAGGCCCGCTTCCAGGGCTTCCGTCACCGAGTCGGGATCGCAACCCGCGTGCAGCGCCCCGCGCAAGTGAGAATGCAGCTGGGGCTCCCAGCCGGTGGCGGACAGGATCGCCACGATACACAACTCCCTCGTGCCGAGGTCCAGGCCGCCGCGGGAAAGGACCTTGCCGTACCCCTCACGGACCATCCAATCGTCGAGTGCCGGGTGCACCCGCCGAACGCTGTCCCGTAGCTTCTCGTAGGCACGGCCATAGATGATCCGGCAAACGGCCGTGCCACGACTCAGCCACTGGCCCGGATCATCGTTCAGCGACTGCGGCTCGGGTGCGTGCCCCGTGAGCTCCCGCCACTCCGCAAGTGCCGTCAGCGCCGCCGGAAAGCCCAGAAACAGGTAACTCTGCAGCAGCGACTCCTCTACCTGAACGGGCTCGGCCTGCGCCGCAGCCGCCTGCATGGCGGCGCTACGAAGCTCCCGATCGCCACCGGCCAGGGCGGCGGAGAGCCGCACCAGCGACCGCGCCGCGTCGTCCATTCAGTCCGAGCCCGCTTCCTCGCGAGCCCGAATGCGACCGACCACCTCGCCCAACGTGTTGCGGATTGGGCTCTCGGCCACAGCGGCCAGGGCGTCCTGCTCCCCGCCCCGTAACACCCCGGACCTTCGCATCAGCTCCACGGCGGCCGGGCCGACGGCGCGGATCGAACCGTCCTCCACTTTGACGGCCATTCCCCAGTCTTCGTCCAACGCGGCCACGCAGAGCACTCCTTCCGCTCCCTCCTTCGCCAGAAGGCGTCCCGCGGTAGCCTCCATGATCTCCAGCGGGACCCGTCCGGGCGAGGACGTAAGCTGAGGGAAGCGCGTCATCGCATTCGCAACCGCGCGGGCGCCGGGATCTCCGTCGGCCGCCCGGCGGACCAGGCGCGAATAGGCTCGCGCCATCTCGTGCAGCGGCATGCGCGGAGTCGGTACTCCGCAGCCGTCCAGCGCCCACTGATGATCCTGCGGCTCGTGATCCATCCAGTCAGCGAGGGATTTTCGGACCCGCTGCTGAACGGGATGATCCGGCTTCTCATACCCCTCGATCGGCCACCCGTGGTGCAGGGCCAGGGCCAGCATTCCCGCGTGCTTACCGGAGCAGTTGTTGTGAATGCGGCCAGCGAGGCGTCCGGCACAGCTCAGAACCTGGGCGGTATCACGATCGAACGGATCGTGCGGTCCGCAGTGCAGGTGGTCCTCCGCCAGTCCGAGGCGGCGCAGCATTCCGGCCACGCGTTCCGTGTGCTGCCGCATCCCCCCGTGCGAGGCGCACACGAGCGCGAGCTCCTCCGGTCCGAAACCGAATGCCTCGGCCGCGCCATCCTCGAGGAGTGGTATCGCCTGGAACGGTTTCATGGCTGAGCGCCAGTAGGTGAGGATCTCCGGGTCGCCCGCGCACAGCTCTTCCCTGCCCGACGCGCTGCACACCACGCCCTGTACCCGGTGGGTAGACTCGACCTCATCTCCCCGGCTGACCTCGACGATCATGTCGATCGGTTTCAGCGTGGCCTCCGCTCAGTTGACCGCGGGAACTGCGAGCGGCAGGCTTGCCCGCTGCCACTCGACCATGTGGCCATCCAGGTCCCACACGCGGTCGAAACCCGCCCGCAACAGCGTCTCCTCAGCGATGCCCGCCCGACGGCCGGTGCGGCAGTACACCACGAGGCCACGGTCGCGGTAGGCTTCCAGCTCACCGATCCTCTGCTCGACCTGGTCGTACGGGAGGTGGATCGCCCCGGGAATGTGCCCTGCGTCGAATTCCTTCTGACTCCGCACGTCGAGAATCGCAGGCGATTGCGGGTCGTCCAGGCTCTCGACAAGCGCCGCGGCGGAGATTGTCACGACGGTCACCGCCACGGGCTCGGCGGCGGGTGGCGCGGCGGTGGCGTTCTCGGCCACCTCCTCCGAGGACTGCGAGCTTGCCCCTTCACCGGAGCACCCGGAGGCCACTGCGACGACCACGGCGGCGATGAGCCACTGAGCCACGCGCCTTCGTACCATGTTTTCTGTCTCCTGATCTCGGGAGTATGCTGAACGCGCCCCCCGGAATTCGGGCGGCGCCGAAATCTCCGCGTTCGACCCCGTGCCCGTCAAACCTCTCGGCCGATCCGTCAATCGATTAGCTTCATGGAGTGTGGCGAGTGACCTATGCCTGGGAGGACCATGTGCCGCAGCTGATGCAACTCGGACTGGAAGGCCTGGCCATCGTCTGCGGCGGCGCTGCGGTCCTGTGGCTGGTGAGCCTCGCAACCGAGGACGCTTCGATCGCCGACCGGTTCTGGGGAGTCGGCTTCGTGGTGCTGGCGGCCTACTATGCCTCTCGAGGCTGGGGCTGGCCGCCACGGGCCATGCTCGTCCTGGCGCTTACCGCGGTCTGGGGACTCCGTCTGTCCCTTCATATCCACCTCCGCAATCGGGGCAAGCCGGAGGATCCTCGATACGCCCGGTGGCGGGAGGCTGGTGGCGATCGCTATTGGCTCACCCAGTTGTTCAAGGTGTTTCTCCTGCAGGCTCTGCTGATGTGGGTCATCGCCGCGCCGCTCCTGATCGGCCAGACGGCGCCGGCCCCCGACCGGTTGACTGCCTTCGACCTGCTAGGGGCCGCCATATGGCTCGTCGGATTCGCGTCCGAGGCAGTAGGCGACGCACAGCTCGCCGCATTCAAGAAGGACCCCGCCAACGAAGGGCGGGTGCTTTCAACGGGGCTTTGGCGCTACACGCGCCACCCGAACTACTTCGGGGATTCGTTGATTTGGTGGGGGCTTTTCGTCGTAGCGGCCGGAGTTCCTGGCGGGTTCTGGACCGTGTTCAGCCCGATCCTCATGACCTGGCTGCTGGTCCGCGTTTCAGGGGTCAGGCTGCTCGAGGAGAGCCTGCGCGAGAGCCGACCCGAGTACGCGGATTACGTGGCCCGAACAAGCTCATTCCTGCCCCGTCGTCCGCGCGACCGTGAGGCCGGGAGGGCCTAGCCCGGAGGGCGGGACCGAGGCCGATATCGGCATTCTGGAAAGGGGCACCCCGATCCGTCCCCGAGTTCCGCGCCTTTTCGCCTTGCCAACCTAGGATGGATCGTACATAATGGGCTTATCTGAGGTATTCGTTACTCCAGTTTTTCACCCAACAGGAGACAGAAGCGTGACCAAACAGGAATTCGCTGACAAGCTCGCGGGCAAGTGCGATCTCTCCAAGGCCAAGGCAATGGAGGTCATCGACTGCATCTTCTCGACGAAGCCGCGCGAGGGGATCATCGCGATCGAGCTGGATGCCGGCAACGACGTGACGATCACGGGATTCGGCACGTTCAAGACGCGCCGGACGAAGGCTCGCAAGGGCCGGAACCCGCAGACGGGCCAAGAGATCACCATCGCGGCGCGCAACAGCGTCTCCTTCCGCGCTGGTAAGGGCCTGAAGGATCGCGTCCGGGACTAGTACCCCGGTCGCATTGCCACATTTCAGGCTGGGGGTGACGAGCCTCCGATGACAGACGCCCCTGCGGCCGGCAACGTCGGCTCAGGGGCGTCTGTCGTTTCAAGGGTCGGCTGGCGGCTTGTTATTGCCGCGTGTCGCCCGATGCAGGTTTGCCGCCTTTAGCGACTTCCCTCCGGCTTCACCCGCTCGCCAGCCGCCAGTTCATTCCGCTCGTCGTTTGACTTATCGTCCCGGATCCGTTGCGCCACCTCCGCCCGCTCCAACAGCTGGTCGGTAGACTCGGCCCCCGCCAGCAACCGCACGGCCTCCTGGTACACCGGGCTGTGGGACTCGAACCGCCGGAACATGGCCAGTTCACCGAACGCGGCGTTGGCGATCTGCGCCTCCAGGAAGCGATCGATCCGGGGCTCCACCCGACGGAACAGATCCTCATCCATCTCGAGGTCCTCGACCCCGGACAGCAGGTCGAAGAACGCCTGCCTCATCTCGGGGGTGACCGCGAAGTCCTCCGCGAGGTCCGGGTGATCGTTCGTCCATTTCACTCCAAACCGAAACGCGAGCTGGTTCAGCGAGTAGCCCGCCCGACCCACCAGCCGCTCGAACTCCCGTTCGTCGACCGTAGTGGTGTCGGGCACGATGAGGTCGGGCGTGATTCCGCCACCGCCGTACACCGCCCGGCCGCCCGCCGTGTAGTAGACCTCCGCACCGGCGGTGTCCGCGATGAGCCCTCGGGTGGCGGACACCTGCGCCGTGACGGCGAGGGCGAGGTCATCCCCTGAGCCGTGGGCCACGTCGCGCGTGATGGACCGGCCGCTGGGCGTGTGCCACCCGGCAGTGGTCAGCTTGAGGTGATTGCCCCCGGGGAGCGTGAACACGGTCTGAACGGAGCCCTTACCGAACGTGGGCACTCCGAGGATGACCGCCCGGTCGTGATCCTGAAGGGCGCCGGCGACGATCTCCGATGCGCTGGCGCTCGCCGTGTTGACCAGAACGACCATCGGAAGACCGGGAAACTCCTCTTCGTTTGGCGCCCCGAACGTGAAGTTCTGGTCCTCGACGCGCGAGCGGGTCTCCACAATCTCGAGGCCGCGATCGAGGAAGAGGTCGGTGACGGCCACGCCCTGGTCGAGCAGGCCACCGGGATTCCAGCGCAGGTCGAGCACCACGGCCTCGGCTCCCTGGTCCTGTAGACCGCGAATCGCCACCCGCAGCTCATCGCGTGCGTCCCGACTGAACTGATCCAGGTCCACGAATCCGACGCGCTCGTCAACCATGAACGCCTTGACCGTCTCAACGTGGATTTCGTCGCGGACGAGCGTGAAGTCCAGGGGCTCTGCCGCTCCCACCCGGCCGATGGAGATCGAGACCGGCGTGCCCTTGGGCCCGCGCAGGCGCTCCACGGCCTCGGTATCGTCCCAGCCGCGAGCCGATTCCCCTTCCACCCCCACGATCCGGTCGCCGGTCATCAGGCCCTGTCGCTCAGCCGGCGTGTTCGGGATCACGCCCATCACGGTGATCCACTCGCCGACCTTCTGGATCCGGATGCCAAGACCGCCGTAGTCGCCCTCGATCGACAACTCCAGGTCATCGGTCTGGTCGGCGCTGATGAACACCGAGTACGGGTCTCCCAGCTCGGAGAGCATGCCGTCGATCGCCATGCGGTAGAGCTCCGCGGAGTCCATTTCCTCGACGTAGCGCTCGGCCACCAGGCGATGCACCTCGTCGAAGAGCCGGGCTCGGTAGACCGTGCTCTCCTGTGCGTTGGCGCCCTGCTGAAGGAGCCACCCCCCACTGCCCATGGCCATGATCGTGACGGTCACGGCCGGAACCCAGTTCCTGTTCAGCTTCCTCATGTCTCGCTCAGCTCTCCGGTCCGATGTCCGAATTGGCCTGCTCGTCCCGCTCCTGCTCGCCCAAAGCCAGCAGTTCCTCCGGCGTGGCGGCTCCGCTCAGGAGACGCACTCCCTCGTTCACCTGGCGGCTGCGTTCCACGGCGCGTCGCAGTCCCGCGTCCTCCCCGAAGGCCGCCGTGGCGATCTGTCGGCCGAGCTGGAAGTCCACGAGATCCCCAGCCGCGTCCACCAGCTCCGAATCGAGGTCGGCTCCGGTCCGCTCGGAGAGGTAGTCGAGGAACTCCTCCCGCATGTCCCGAGTTACGGTGAACCGCTCCGTCAGTTCCGGGTGCCGTCTCTGGTACTCGACTGCGAACCGGAATGCCAGATCGTTGAACGGAACCTCCGACTCGAGCAGGACCTCCCTCAGCTCCTGCTCCGGCCGGGTCAGGGTGTCGGGCATCACGACCAGGTCCGGCATGATTCCTCCGCCACCATAGACCACGCGACCGGATACGGTCTGGAACGTCTCGAGCTCCTCGGGATTCTCCATTTCGGGATCGGAATCGGAAACGAAACCGTCCGTTGCTCCCATTCCCAGCTGTACGGCCTCGGACACCGCGTCGTTGAACTCGTTCGACCCGAGGGCGAAGGTGTCATCGCCCTCTCCGCGCGAGCGGTGGATGGACCGGCCGGACGGAGTGTACCAGGTGCCGGTGGTGAGGCGCAGATAGTTTCCGCCGGGAAGCGGAAAGACGCTCTGCATCACGCCCTTGCCGAACGTGCGTGTGCCCAGCACCAGGGCCCGATCGTGATCCTGAAGGGCGCCCGCCACGATCTCGGAGGCACTGGCCGACCAGGTGTTCACCAGCACGACCACAGGAAGTCCGGGGTATCGATCGGGGCCGGGAGCCGCAAACGTGTAGCTGTCCCTCGGGTCGCGCGCCCGGGTATCCACGACCATCTCCCCCTCCTCGAGGAAGAGATCCGCGATCTCGACGGCTTCCCGCAGGATCCCGCCCTGGTTGTATCTCAAGTCGAGCACCAGCGAGCGCGCCCCCTGTGCCAGCAGGTCGTTGATCGCGATCTGGAGCTCCTGGGTGGCCTTGCGGCTGAATTGCTCGAGGTAGACGTATCCCACATCGTCGGAGAGAATCAGGGACTTGGCTGCCACGAGGTGCACGTCCCCGCGCACGATCTCGATCCGGAGCAGCTCGGACTCTCCCGGCCGGCTCACCGCCACCTGGACTGGCTCGCCCTTGGGGCCACGGAGGGCCGAGACCGCCTCAGCCTGCGTCCACCCCACGGTGCTCTCTCCGTCCACCTCCACGATCCGGTCCCCGGGCCGGAGATCCAGGTCCGCGGACGGGCTGTTCGGTATGATGCTAAGGACGGTGATCCCGGGCTCCTCGGCCAGGATCCGCATCCCGACGCCGCCATAGCTGTTCGAGAGGAGCGCGCTGGTCTGATCCTCGGCCCGGATGAACGCCGCGTACGGATCCCCCAGCTCGAACAGAAGCCCGTCGATCGCCTTGTCGTAGAGATCCTGGGGTGAAACCTCTTCCACGAAGTTGTCGGCTACCCGGCGCACGACGGTCTCGAGGAGCGCATCCGATGCCGACGGCCCGGCTCCCTGCAGGAGCCAACCACCGCTGGCGAGCACCGCGAACGACACGGCGATCGGGATCTTCCAGGAACTCCGAAACTTCATCGGTCCTCCAGTCCGCTCAACGGCCACCGGGCGCTCTCGTCGTCGCGCCCCACTCATTTGAAACTCGCTGCCTCACGAAAGGTTTCACGGCCCCGGCGGGAAGCGGTCGGGCCACCTGGCCGACAACTCGGCCCACAGGCGGTCCTGAACATCCTCCACCGGCCCGTCACTCCTGACGGTGATCACCCCGGGTTCAGACTCGGCCAGCTCAGCGTAGGCCCCGGCCACCGCCCGGTGAAACTCTGCGTGCTCCTGCTCCAATCGGTCCCAGGCGCCCGTCTGCCTTCCGCGCCCCACATCGGGGTCCAGGGACAGCAGAACGGTGCCGTCCGGTTTCAGCCCGCCGGTCGCGAACGCATTCAGCTCCCGCACCCGTTCCAGACCCAGGCCACGGGCAACGCCTTGGTACGCGTACGTCGACATCTCGAATCGATCCGCCAGGACGAGTTCTCCCCGATCCAGCGCCGGCCCTACCACCCGG
>JAMJQR010000214.1 GCA_023554335.1 Candidatus Benthicola marisminoris | reverse complement strand
ACGGAGAAGGGAAACACGTGCAGGTAGGTGTAGGGAAGCTCCTCCACCAGGTCGCGCGTCAGCGCGTGGTCCGACGCGGACTCGCCGGGAAATCCGACGATGATGTCAGCGCCGAGGCCGAGCGGCTGAATCCGCTCCGCGATCGCGAGCACGCGCCGCCGATACTGTTCGCGGGTGTGCCAGCGCCTCATACGCCGGAGGACAGGGTCGCTGCCGCTCTGCAGCGGAACGTGAAGGTGTGGAGCCAGTAAGCCGTCGGAGCAGACCATCAGCTCAACCAGCTCGTCATCGATCTCCGTCGCCTCGATGGAACCGAGTCGGAAACGCACGGACGGGACCGCTTCGAGCAGCCTTCGGCAGAGGCGAGTCAGGCCCTCCGAGCCCTGAAGATCCAGGCCGTAGTGCCCGATGTGGATGCCGGTCAAGACGATCTCGGAGTGGTTCCGTGAGAGGAGAAGCGCTTCTGCTTCCAGGTCTGCCATGGGCCGCGAGCGGCTGGCTCCGCGGGCCAGACGCGTGGCGCAGAACGAGCACTTCCGGTCGCAGCCGTCCTGGATCTTCATCCAACCGCGGCTTCCCCGGCGATTGGCCCGCAGCAGGACGCCACCGATGGGCTCGTGGTCCCGGCCCGCCATGACGGATTCCGGTGCCACCTGTGCCGCGACGGCTACCGGGTCCTGACCCGCCACCACGCCGGCGACCTCCTGCATCGCTCGGTACTCCTCCGACCGGAGCGCAGAGGAGCAGCCGGCGACCACGATCCGAAGATCCGGGTGCCGGCGGCCGAGTTTTCGGATGAGCCGGCGGGCGGAGAGGTCGGCCTGGTCCGTCACGGTGCACGTGTTGAGGACCGCCACCGTGGCGCCGGCCGGATCGTCGGAGGTCGACGCACCGCGACTCTCGAGCTCCTGACGCATGCGCTCGGTATCGTACTGGTTGGCCTTGCAGCCAAAGGTGTGATACCAGACCGAAGTCATTGATCTCCTCGTTCGCGGTGCCGGACGTTATGCGGATGTGTCGAGCGTTGCGCAACTCGACGCTTTCAACCATTCCTTTCCAGGGCTTGTCCAATCCTCCCGATGAACGCGAGCAGCGCCCTGGCCATGAGTTCCGGCGACAGCAACAGCGCCGCCAGCCGCGACCTCGACGACGTCCGCCTCGCGGCGGCCGGCGACGTGGCCGCGTTCGAGCGCTTGTATCGGCGACACGTGGACCGGGTGTATTCGCTGGTCTCGCGTATGCTCGAGCCGGAGCTCGCGGACGAAGTCACCCAGGACGTGTTCGTCCGGGTGTGGAACAAGCTCTCCACCTTTCGGGGCGACGCGGCATTCGCCACCTGGCTCCACCGGGTGACCGTGAACCTGGTGCTCGGTCGGCGGAAGAAGCTTGGAATTCAGCGACAACGTTATCACTCCGACCCGCAGACCGTACTCGACCGGACATCGGGCCTGAGACCGAAGGAAGCGTTGGGCGCGGAATTCGAGGCTGGCATGCGACGACTTCCGGATCGGGCGCGCGAGGTGTTCATCCTGCACGACGTGGAGGGGTTCAAGCACCGGGAGATCGCCGAGCTGCTGGGAGTGACGACCGGAACGACCAAAGCGCAGCTGCACCGGGCCCGGATGCTCATGAGGGAGTACCTGAGCCGGTGAACGAGGGCGATCGGTGTTCCAACCATCCGCGCAGCGCGGGGATCGAATCGTACGCGGCGGGAAACCGCGTGAAACGATAGAGAGACAGAGTAGAGCACGATCATGAGCGACTGGACCGACAGGCTCTCGGACTATCTGGACGGTGAAATGTCCGGAGACGAGCGCGTCAGCCTCGAGGAGGCCCTGGAGCGCGACGCCGAGCTACGCGGCGTGCTGAAGGATCTCCAGGAGGTTAGGGAGGCGGCGGTAGCACTGCCGACTCAGTCCCCCGCAGCGGACCTGTGGCCCGGGATCGCGTCGCGGATCACGGACGCCGATCAGCCTGCGGTCGTTGATCTCGCCGACGCACGTGAGGAGCGGCGACGGTTCTCTTTCACCGCCCCTCAGCTCGCGGCCGCGGCGGTCGCCGTACTGGTCCTGGGCAGCGCGGGCATGTGGACGCTGATGAGCTCTGGCGCGGGCGGGCCCGACGGTGCGGGAACGGTCGCCGTGGAGCCGGTTCCCGAGGCCCAGCTGGTCTCGGCTGCCGAGGAAGGCTCGTCGTTCTCGTACGAGGCGACGATCCAGGAGCTGGAGGCACAGCTCGATATCGGGCGGGATCGCCTGGATCCGAAGACGGTGGAGGCGCTGGAACGGAGCCTGGCCACCATTGACCGGGCCATCGCGCAGGCGCAGGACGCCCTGGATGCGGATCCTGCGAGCGTATACCTGAACCGCCACCTGGCCGACGCCCGGACGCGAAAGATCAGCGTCCTGCAGCAGGCGGCTCTGCTGGCGAGTTCGTAGGACTCTGAACTGCTCGTGGACGGGCGGTCCACGGGAACGATGAACGGGGAGAAGGGGAGGGACTCATGATAGCGCACGTGACAGCCGCGATGCTGGCCGCACTGGCGCCCGCACAACAGGCCGACACCACTTTCGCGGTGGACGCGGGAGGGCGGCTCGAGGTGAACCAGCTCGAGGGCGTCGTCAACGTGACGACCTGGGATCAAGCGGAAATGCGGGTCGTTGCCGCTTTCGATGAGGACGAAGGCCGGCTCGACGTCGGCAGTTCGGGCGGGAACGCCCAGGTATCCGTCAAGGGTGAGTGGGGCGAGCCCGTGTACGGCGAGCTCGACATCACGATGCCTCGCGGCATGGCGCTGGAGATCGCCGGCGTGTCGCTCGAGGTGGGGATCGATGGCTCGGCCGGCGACGTGACCGTCAGCACGGTGGAAGGATCCATCGGGCTGGTCGGCGGGTCCGGCAACGTCGCGCTGAGCGCCGTCGAAGGCGAAGTGACCGTGAGCCGCGCATCGGGCAAGATCGCGATAAGCGCGGTCGACGGGGGCGTGTCCGTTTCGCAGTCCGAAGGCGCGATCGCACTCACTGCCGTAGACGGCGATGTGATGCTGGAGGTAATCACCTCGGACAACGTGAGCGTGAATGTCGTGGACGGTGACATCGCGTACGAGGGGACGATCGCCGATGGCGGACGGTACGTGCTATCCACGCACGACGGCGACCTGGATGTCCTCATCCCCGACGGGGCCAACGCACGGATCTCGATCGACACGTTCAGCGGAGAGCTCGACACCGATTTCCCGGTCGAGCTCGAGGGTGACTTCGGGAAGAAGCGAATCTCGTTCACCGTCGGCACCGGCAAGGCGCTCGTGGAGCTGTCGGCCTTCGACGGTACGATCTCGCTCAGGCAAGAGTAGACAAGGGGAACGATGATGAAGACGATCGGATTGATGGTGGTGGCGGCCGCAGGTCTGCTGACGGCCACGGGCTCGCTGGAGACACCCCTGGTCGGCGACCTGTACGAGTCGACGCCGGGGATGCAGCAGGCCCAGGACTGGGACTGGCAGGGATCGATCGATCGAGGCGACGCGATCGAGATCAAGGGAGTGAACGGAGAGATCAAGGCCACCGGCATTTCGGGCGGCCAGGTGACGGTTTCGGCCGTGAAGAAGGGCCGGGATGACGACCCGGCGGACGTTCGAATCGAGGTCGTCGAGCACGGGGGTGGCGTGACGATCTGCGCCGTCTATCCTGACGGCAACGGGAAGAAGAACGAATGCGCCCCTGGCGACAAGGGCCGGCTCTCCAGCCGGGACAACGACGTGAGCGTGGAGTTCACCGTCCAGGTACCGGCGGGCGTGCGCTTCGTGGGCACCACGGTGAACGGAGACATCGAGGCCGGCAACGTGCAGGCGGACGTCAAGGCCACGACGGTCAACGGCGACGTGGACATCTCAACCGGCGGACTGGCCCGGGCCACAACGGTCAACGGCTCGATTCACGCGTCGATGGGCAGGGCGGACTGGAACGGAACCATGAGCTTCAACACCGTGAATGGCAGCATCACGGTAAGCCTCCCCGGAGACGCGAACGCCGACGTCTCGGCGGCCACGGTGAACGGTGGAATGGAATCCGACTTCCCCATCACCGTATCCGGACGCTTCTCGATGAAGAGCATGAAGGGGACGATCGGAAGCGGGGGACGGGAGCTCGAAATGGAGACGGTGAACGGCTCCATCCATCTGAAGCGAGGAGGCTGACTCCGGTCAGCTGCGGACAACGGTCCGCGGCCAGGTTTCGGTGTCAGAACGCCGCCCTACCCGGGCGGCGTTTCCTTGTCCAGGTCCTGCAGGGCCGCCAGCGTGTTGGCTTCGATGATCCGCAGGGAGCGCCTCAGGGCCTTGAGCTCTTTCTTCTTCAGCCCGTCGTAGAGCCGGTCCCGGGTACTGACTGCCAGGGGAGCGACCGCGGCCACGACCTCGTGCGCCGTCGGCGTGAGGTAGATTCGAGTCTTCCGCCTGTCGTCCGCGTCAGGCCGACGCTCGATCAGGCCCCGCTGTTCCATGCCGGCCAGGATCCTGCTCATGTTCGGGCGATCCCGGTACGTCGCCGCGGCCAGTTCGGACTGGTACTGCCCGTCCCTGGCGACCAGCCGCGTCAGGACCATCCACATCTCGGGTGTCACATCGACTCCGCCGCGCTCCTGCACCAGCCGCAGGAACAACACGCGGAGAAGGCGGGCGGTTCGCTGGATCAACCAT
>JAMJQR010000213.1 GCA_023554335.1 Candidatus Benthicola marisminoris | reverse complement strand
GCTTCGATCAGGGGCTCCACAACAGCCGGAGGACCGTGTACCGACCGAAGTTCGGGACTCCGACGAAGCTGGTGTAGTCGTTGTTGAGCACGTTCTGCATGTCGAGCTGCAGCGTGAGGTTGCTGCGGCCGCCAAAGCGGTACCCCACGTTCAGGTCCATGACCGCATAGGCGTCCACCTGGCCCGCGTACACGCCGGAGGCGACCGGAAATCCGTCCACGAAGCGGCCGCGCACGGCGCCCGTCCACCCGCTCTGCGGAGCGCGGTACCCCAGGGTAAGCGCGCCCTTCCACTTCGGAGCATTGAGCGGAACCGGCTCGCCCGCCTCATCATTACCCGTCGGGAACAGGTCCTTCTCCACCCACGAGATCGAGCCGCCCACCTCCCAACGCTGGTTGAACACGTAGGTCAGAGAGGCGTCCGCGCCGAAGAAGTTGAAGTCCCCGAGATTCCGGTACGTGAGCAGGATCGGCGATGTCGTCTGGCCGCCGGCCGTAGTCGGTGCCAGTACCCCGAGCGGAAGTCCAACGAGACCGGCCTCGGTCTGTGCGGAGCCGACGGTACCAGCGATCAGCGACGCCTGGTCCACAGCCACACCTTGCGAGATCAGGTACCCCGCCAGTTCCTCGCCCGCCAGGAACAGATTGGGCGTGAAGGGCTGCAGCGCCGATACGAAGTTGTCCACATCGCTGTAGTACACGTTGGCTCCGAGCAGGAGGTTGTCCCCAAGGAGCAGGCCTTTGTATCCGACCTCGAACGTCTGCCAGATCGTCGGATCCAGGGCCGGAATGTCGGGAATCCCCGACAGGTTGGTGGTCGTGTTGACGAACGTTGAGGTCTCAGGGTTCAGTATCCCAGCCACTATAGGTACCGCACCTTCCGGCGGAGCCCCCGTCGCGAGGAACGACCCTAGCGCTGCCGCGAGGGCCTGGCACTGCGGACCCGTCGGGTCCGCCGCGCAGGCGCCCTGGGTCACGGCGCCAAACGCGGTCTGCGCCTCGGCCCACGTAGTGCCGCTGTTTGTGTCCAGGTACGCACGCGGATCGAAAGTCGGTCCCGCGGGCCCGATCCCCGTCACGTTGAACGGCGACATATGCTGTGGAACACCGTTCGTCCGATCGTACGTGAAACCGTTCTCGGTGACTCCCTGGGCACGCAGGTCGTAGAAGAACGGTCCACCGACTGGAATCGGCTGCGCCGAGATATCGAGGAACAGGTTGAGCGTGTTCGGCGTCGAGAACGCGCGGTTGTAGCTCGCCCGGATGCTTCGCTCGGGCGTCGGGCTGAACACGATCGCCGCCCTGGGGGAGAACACGGGATCCTTGAGGCGGGTGTGATCGTCCAGCCTGGCCGCCGCCACGAGGTTCCATTTGGGGTTCAGGCGGCCGTCGTACTGCACGTATCCGCCGACCTCGCTCACGTCGTCATCGTCCTCGTGCCGCCCGTTGATCGTGGTCTCGGACTGGGGGTTCGTGTACAGGAAGTCCAGGCCGTAGGTGAGGGCGTGCTGCGGGTTGATGTCGAAGCCGTGCTGGATCTGCGCCACCGTCTGGTACGACTTGTCGATCAGCGGCCGTCCGGAGCGCAGCAGGTACGAGCTGTCGTTGCTGTTCTTGTTCCAGAACACCTGCGCGAACAGCCGCTTCCAGTTGAATCGGCCCTGGGCGTACCACGTGTCCCAGCTCTGTACCTGCCCGGCGCCGATCCCCGTGAGGTCCACGCTGTTGATCGCGTCCGTGTGCCCGCCGGAGAGGATGATGGACATGTCCGGTGAGGGCCGGAAGTCCGTCCTCAGGTCCAGGCCCCAGCGCTTCAGGTCAGGATCCCTGGCCGTGTTGTCGATGAAGGTCAAGGGGCCGGTCGGCTCGCCGATGCTGGCCTGACCCTGTGGGCCACCGGCCACGTTGTCCACCCGCGTGCGCAGCGCCGCGTTGTCACCCGGCGCGAGGTCGCCCGCGAAGTTCAGGCAAGGAGTCTCCGTCGGATTGTAATTGAGCGCCTGGCAACCCAGCGCGATGGACTGCTGCCTCTTTTCCTCCGAGTCGATGTAGTTGAAATCGAGGCCCGTGAAGTAGCTGCCCGAGAGCTTGATGCCGAATTTGTCGTTGTCGGTCTTCCAGGCCAGGCGACCTTCGAGCTGCCAGGTCACCTCGTCCGTGCTCGCCTGCGTGAAGGTCCCGGGAGCGAAGTCTCCTGTCGGAGTGAGGATGCTGGCGCCCTGACTGAACGACTGCTGCTGCCGCACTCCCGTGGAGAACGCGAAGTCCATGCCGGGGTCGTCGATCGGGGAGCGGGTGATGAAGTGCACCACGCCGTTGGCCGCGTTGGGTCCGTACAACGCCGACCCCGGCCCGAGCACCACCTCGGCACGTTCGATGTCCGAGCTCGTCGTCGGGTTGAAGTAGGAGATGTTCACTCGGAGGGACGGAACCCGGGAGATCCGGAAGTCGGTCATGTTCAGAGCAGAGCCAGAGAACACGTTGTTGAATCCCCGTACCACGGTGTAGCTGCTCTGGAGACCGGTGGGCATGAAGTCCACGCCCGCCTTCTCCTTCACGTGATCTACCGGCGTCACCGCGGGTCGGTCGACGATGTCGGCACGCGTCACGACTTCGATAGCCGCCGGGGCGTCCAGCGCCTTCTCGGCCCGTCTCGACGTCGTCACCGTGATCGGGTTCAGGCTGAAGCTCTGCTCCGTCATGGTCACGGCCAGGCTGGTCGTCTGACCAGCCGTGATGACCACGCCTGTCTCCTCCACCACGGTCCAGCCGGGGAGCGAGAAGTTCACCGTGTACGTTCCCGCCGGGATCGATGTGATCCGGTAGGCTCCATTGCCCGATGTGAAGCCGCCCGCCACGACGTTGCCGTCGGCCGCGCTCACCTCCACCTGGACCGCCGACAACCCTGCGGAGCTCTGGCCGTCGGTCACCGTTCCCGACAGGGCCCCTTCCTGAGCCACAGCGGGAAGCGCGGTGCATAGAAGCAGAATAGCGGGAAGGATCGTCCACCAGAACCTGACAGGGTGTCTGCTCATGACGTCGCCTCGTGTCAAGTGAACGTCGGGGGGCCGAGCCTCTTCGGGCCCCGCAGAGTGGCGCGAAAACTCAGTATTTTGTGCGGAAATTGCAAGTCGGCACGTACTTGCCGGATGCACGAAGGCCCGGAACTTCGGTCCCGGGCCCCTGGTGCGGTCATCGTTCGCCGTGGTGCTGAAGGCGGCCGATTCGCTCAGCCGGTGCCGCGCTCCACCGCGTGCACGGCGTCGATCATCTTCTGCGCGCTCTCCTCCATGTCGATCACGATTCGGTCCACGCGATCCACGAAGTAGTTGTGCGCGATGCTGATCGGAATCGCGATGGTGAGACCGGAGGCCGTCGTGATGAGGGCCACCTTGATCCCGCCCGCGACGAGCGTCGCCTCCACCTCACCGGCGATCTCGATCGCCTGGAAGGCTTGGATCATCCCGATCACCGTGCCGAGGAAGCCGAGCAGCGGGGCCACGTTCGACAGCGTGGCGAGCCATACCAGGCCGCGCTCCAGCTTCGACACCTCGATGGCGCCCGCGTTCTCCACTGCCTGCGTGACGCGCTCGGTGCCTTCCTTGTAGCGCTTCAGGCCGGCCGAGAGGATCTGGCCCGCGGGAGCCTTCGACTCCTCACAGAGAGCCAGCGCCTGGTCCAGCCGCTGCTGCGCGATCAGGCCGTCCACCTCGCCGAGCAGCTTGCGGTTGCCCAGGGACTTCATCAGGAGGTCCACGAACTTCCAGATGATGATCAGGATCCCGACCGCCAGGCAGAAGCCGAGGGGCCACATCATGAAGCCGCCGGCCTCCCAGATCTCGTTGAGCTTCAACTCCTGACCCGCGCCGAGCGCCTGCGCTTCCTGCAGTAGCATGAGCGCTGAAACAGTCAAGCTTGCCAAGGTGTCCTCCGCCGTAATCGTTGGTCTGATTCCTGCCCCGGCCGCCAGACCTCCCGGTCGGGGCTTGGGAAGCTACCCGCACCTTCGTCGCGATGTCAAGAGAAAGGCTCGTCTTCTCACGGCTCGCCTCAATCGGTTTCTCGGGTTCAGTCGTTCACCCACCAGCGGGCCACGTTCACCCAGTCTCCACGCGAGTCCATCTCGATGCCGTACACGCGGGATCGCGCGAGGTCGACCCGGTCCACGTAGTACAGGAACGAGTAGGGCTGGTCCGCGACCACGAGTTCGTGATAGCGCCCGATCAGCGCGCGCAGGCGGTCCCGGTCCGTCTCCAGCGGAATGGAGTCGAGAACGACGTCCAGCTCGGGGTTGCAGTAGCTCGTGAACTGGAACGGCTGTCCCACCTGGTCGCAGGCCCACAGGTCCACGTCGTTCAGGGGCACGTCGCGGGCCCACCCTATGAGGACCGCGTCGAAGCGGCGGTCCGGCCCAATGACCATGGGAATGAGCGCTCCCTGCTCCCGTACCACGGGCTCGACGTCCACTCCGACCTGCCCGAGAGAAGCCTGGACTAGCGTCTGAACGGCTCCCCAGTCGCGCCGCGGCGTGGCCAGGAGCTCGAAACTGAGGGGCTCACCGCCCCGGTCCCGGATGCCGTCGTCGTCCGAGTCGACCCAGCCGCTCTCGTCGAGCAGAGCCGACGCCGCTGACGGATCGTACGGTACCGGAGTCCAGGCCGAGTCGTACGCCCAGTGCCACGGTCCCACCGGGCCCGGCGCGACTTCACCGTTACCGCCCAGCACCGCCTGCACCAGCGTCTCCCGATCGATCGCCATCGTGAGAGCCCGCCGGACCCTGGGGTCAG
>JAMJQR010000212.1 GCA_023554335.1 Candidatus Benthicola marisminoris | reverse complement strand
GCCGAAAAATGCCTCAGGAATGGCGGCTCGTACGTGATCTCGTAGCCGCGCATGTTCTCCCGCCGGTCGTACACGTTGAGAATGGCCTCCACCACGTAGTCGACGTGGCTCTGCGTGTAGACCCGGCGCGGGATCGCCAGTCGCACCAGCTCGTTTCGGGACGGCAGCCTCTCACCGGTCTCCGGGTCGCGCGAGCCGAACATCACGCTCCCGATCTCGACACCGCGGATCCCCGCCTCCAGGTAGAGCTCCACGGTCAGCGAGGTGCCCGGGAACTCCAACGCCGGAATGTGAGGGCACAGGGCTGAAGCGTCGATGTAGACCGCATGTCCGCCCGGAGGCTGAACGATCGGTACTCCAGCGGCGCTGATGTGGTCACCCAGGTACGAGGTCGAGGCGATGCGGTACTTCTGATAGTCCGGCTCGAGAGCTTCGTACAGGCCGATGGCGACCGCATCCAGGTCGCGTCCCGCCAATCCTCCGTAGGTCGGGAATCCCTCCGTCAGGATGAGAAGGTCCCGCTCCTGCGCGGCCAGCTGGTCGTCGTTCGTGGCGAGGAAGCCCCCGATGTTCGCCATCCCGTCCTTCTTCGCGGACATCGTGGCCCCGTCCGCGTACGCGAACATCTCCCGCGCGATGTCGATCAGTTCCCGATCGGCGAAGCCTTCCTCCCGCTGCTGTATGAAGTAGGCGTTCTCCGCGAAGCGGCACGCGTCGATGTAGAAGGGTACGCCGCGGGATCGGCAGATCTCCGACATCGCCCGGATGTTGGCCATCGACACCGGCTGCCCGCCGCCGGAGTTGTTGGTGATCGTGATCATGGCCAGCGGAATTCGTCCCGGCGGGTCGTCGAGCAGGGCCTCCAGCGCCTCGAGATCGATGTTCCCCTTGAACGGCTCCGGGGCGGCGAGGTCGGATGCCTGGGCACACGGAAGGTCCCTGGCCTCGGCTCCCGTGAACTCGATGTTCGCGCGGGTGGTGTCGAAGTGCGTGTTATTCGGGATCACGTCTCCGGGCTGGCACACGGTGCTGAACAGGATCCGCTCCGCGGCCCGGCCCTGGTGCGTCGGGATGACGTTTCGAAAACCGAAGATGTCCTGCACGGCCCCCTTGAACCTGTAGTAGCTCTTGCTCCCCGCGTACGACTCGTCGCCGCGCATGACGCCCGCCCACTGCTCCGCGCTCATGGCTCCCGTCCCGCTGTCGGTCAGCAGGTCGATGAGGACGTCGTGGGCATCGAGAAGGAAGACGTTGTAGCCGGCCTCGACGATATGAGATTCCCTCTCGTCCCGGGTCGTCATCCGGATGGGTTCGACGCTCTTGATCCGGAACGGCTCGATCACCGTGTGTATGGGCCTGGGATTACGCATGTCCCTGAAGCTCCAGCGTGTCCGCGATTCCCCGCATCGCTTCGATCACGAAGTCGATGTGCTCGGTCATGTCCTCGCCGATGGCCTCGGGGTAGGACCGGATTTCCTCCCGGTTCACGGCGGCCGCGAACGAGCGGTCCTTGAGCTTCTTCTTTACCGACTTCGCGCGAAGATCGGAGATCCCCGTGGGCCTCACCAGCGCGCAGGCGGTCACGAAGCCGGTCAGCTCGTCCACGGCCCGAAGAGTTCTCGCCATCAGCGTCTCCGGCTCGACTCCCGTGTGCTCCGCGTGCGCCATCACGGCATGCAGGATTTCCTCCGGCCATCCGTTCTCCCGCAGGATGGCCACGCCGCTCGACGGGTGTTCCTCCGTCGGGCTGAGGGCGTCGTTCGGGAACTTCTCGTAGTCGAAATCATGGATCAGGCCGGTCACGCCCCAGAGATCGGCGTCCTCGCCATACTTGGCCGCATAGGCGCGCATGGCCGCTTCCACCGCGTACATGTGCTTTCGCAGATTCTCGTTCCCGGTGTATTCGTGCATCAGGTCGAGCGCCTCGGCTCGGCTGGGGACACGCGTCATTTCAGTTTCCTCCGGATTCATGGGGTTCCGGATCGTCGTCCGGCGCGTCTTTCTCTCCGTCTGGCAGCAAGGCGGCACGCGTCACCGTGCCCGATCCGAATCGCTCGGCCAGGGTGTCTACCGCCTCGGCCACCCGGCCGTCCACGTTCGACCCCTCGCGGAAGAGGTCCGATTGGCCACTCTCCACCCGGTCCAGGCCGGACAGCGTGACGCCCACCAGGCGCACTTTGAGCCTCGGACGGTCGGCGGCTCGCAAGAGCTCCCGGGCCACCGGCCAGATCCTCTCGGTCGTGTTGACCGGTTCCTTCAAGGTACGGCGTCGGGTCACGGTCTCGAAGCCTTCCCAGCGCAGCTTCAGGGTGATGGTGACCCCCGCCATGTGCTTGCGACGCAGGGAGGCCGCCACCTTTTCCGTGAGGTCCAGCAGCGTCCTCTCGACGACCTTCCGATCGGCCACGTCCTCCCCGAACGTGCTTTCCTTACCTAGAGACTTCCGGACGTGATCGGGAACGACGGGGCGCTCGTCCAGTCCGCGGCTGAGCCTGTGAAACCGATCGCCCATAGACTCGCCGAAGGTGCGCACCAGCACGTCCCGCTCGAGGGAGGCGGCGTCGCCGATCGTGGCGCACCGAAGCCGCCGGAATCTCTCGAGAGCCTTCGGGCCGGCTCCCCACAGTCGGCCGATCGGCAGGGGGTCGAGGAACTCCGCCTCCCGGCCCTCCTCGACGACGACCAGGCCGTCCGGCTTGTCCAGATCACTGGCGATCTTCGCGATGAACTTGGACGCTGCGCACCCGATGGAAGCGGTCAGTCGCTCCTCGGATCGGATGGCACTCTTAATCCGCTTCGCGATTTCGGGGCCGTCTCCATACAGGCGGCGACTCGCGGTTACGTCCAGAAACGCCTCGTCGATACTTATGGGCTCGATGAGGTCGGTAAAGCGCTCGAAGATGTCGCGCACTCCCCGGGAGACCTCCGCGTAGAGACGCATGCGGGGCCGGATGTAGACGGCGCTCGGGCAGCGGCGCCACGCTTCGGAGATAGGCATCGCCGAGCCGATTCCGTACCGGCGGGCGGCGTAGTTGGCGGTCGCCACGACGCCCCGCCCGCGCCCCTCCTTCGGCTCCGAGCCGACGACCACCGGCTTGCCGCGAAGAGCGGGGTTCTCGCGCTCCTCCACCGCCGCGTAGAACGCGTCCATGTCCACGTGAAGGATGGCCCGCTTCCCCAACGTCACCACCTCTACTCCCGGCCGGCAGCCAGCCGTTCCTCCACCACTCGCCGCAGGACGGCCGGATAGTCGCTGATCAGTCCGTCGACGCCCAGATCGAACAGGCGTCGCATCTCTTCGGGTCGGTTCACGGTCCACACGAACACGCCCTTGCCCTGCGCGTGCATCCGGCGCACGAAGCCGCGCGTCACGATGCGCACCGCGCCCTTGCGCACGGGAACCATGGCGGCCGAGAGGTCGTCCGGCAGAGGCCGGCTGAATCCCAGCTTCCCCCAGAGGACGAAGCCGAGCAGGTCCGTCTGATAGGCGCACCGATGACGTGCCACCGCGCCGGCAGGTCCAACCTCCTCGGCCTCGAAGCCGCCCACGATGATGCGGTCGAACTCCGCGCGTCCGGGAAGCCACTCCGCCAGCCGGCGACCGGCCGCGGCGCTCTTCACTTCCAGAATCGCCGGGAGGTCTCCGATAGCTTCCATGGCCTCGTCCAGGGTGGGAATCCGTATCCCCTGCCCCCGGAACGGATGCGTCTTCCCGTCGTCCGGCGTGAAGCGGTACCCGGCGTCGAACTCCTTGAGGTCGGAGAGAGCGAGGTCCTCCACCGGACCTGTGCCATCGGTGGTGCGATCCAGGGTCGGATCATGGATCACCACGATCTCGCCGTCCGCCGAGGCGTGGAGGTCGATTTCAATGGCTTGCGCGCCGACCTCTACCCCGTGCCGGATGGCCGGGATCGTGTTCTCCGGAGCGACGCCCCGAGCTCCACGGTGACCGATGATGCGGATGCCTCCGCCGGGTCCGAACATGTCCGAACAGTAGCGCACCGGCTGCGCGAATGTCCACCACCGGGTTAGCTTCCCGGGACCGCTCGCCACGCCCCGCTACACCAGGGCCGATGGCCCGGAAAGGCAGCCATTTGCGAGTCCTCGTCTGTCCGACGGCATTCAAGGAAAGCCTGCCGGTGGCGCAGGTCGCGGAGGCTCTCGCGGCCGGTGTTCGGAGCGTCCGCCCGGATTCCCTGATTCGCCGGATTCCGTTGTCGGACGGAGGACCGGGCCTGCTCTCCGCACTGGCCGGCGCGGATGGAGGCAGCGTGTGCCTGCACGAGGTGTCCGGCCCGCTCGGGGAGCCGGTGAGCGCCCGCATCCTCTGGACGTCTCCCGGCGAAGCCGTGATCGAGTCGGCGGACGCGTGCGGCCTCCATCGGGTTCCCACCGATCGGCGCGACGCGCTTCGCGGGGATACGAAGGGTGTGGGGGAGCTGGTGCTGCGATGCCTCGATCTCGGCGCGACGCACGTCGCCATGGGGCTCGGAGGATCGGCCACCGTGGACGGCGGTACGGGGCTGGGACGGGTCTTCGGATACCGGTTTCTCGGACGCGAGGCGGAGGACCTTCTCCCGGGCGGCGGCTCCCTCGGTGCACTCGCTCGCATCGAACCCGGCTCGGCCTTGCCCGAAGGAGTGTCCTGCACCGCCGTCGCGGACGTGCGGGCCGTCCTCACCGGCCCTGACGGTGCGGCGCGGCGTTTCGCGCCGCAGAAGGGAGCCGACGCGGAGCAGGTGGAGATCCTCGAGAGCGGGCTGCTGCGCCTCGGCGAACGTTTGAGCCGCGACCTGGGCATCGACGTGGCGGACCGGCCTGGAGCGGGTGCGGCGGGGGGACTCGGGGCCGGATGCGCGGCCTTCCTCGGTGCGGAGCTGGTGCACGGGAGCGACTGGGTTCTGAAGCGCGTCGGCTTTGCGGAGGCCCTGGCGGAGACGGATCTG
Organism: Candidatus Benthicola marisminoris; assembly: GCA_023554335.1. GTDB lineage: Bacteria > Gemmatimonadota > Gemmatimonadetes > Palauibacterales > Palauibacteraceae > Benthicola > Benthicola marisminoris. The sequence goes on along the minus strand of JAMJQR010000212.1, from coordinate 2,228 downwards.
CTGGTCACCGGAGAAGGCGCCTGGGACTCCACCAGCGGCCTCGGCAAGATCACCTGGGAGGTTCTCGCCCGTGCGCGCGATGCGGGAGTGCCTGCAGTGCTCGTATGCGGCAGGGCGAGCGGACCGGTGCCTCCCGGCGTGACCCTGGCCTCCGGAGATGGCGCATGGCTCGAAGCAGAGGACCTGGTCCGACTGGTCGCGGGCGCACTCGACTGACGCTATCCTACCGGCTCTCTTTCGCGGCGTGGCGGAGGTGAGGGGAGCGCGAACGCACACCCCGTGAGGCACCAGAACATGTGGAGGGCAAGGTGAGCACCGAGACGGGCCACCCCGACAACCTGATGGATAAGCTGGTGTCCCTCGCGAAGCGACGGGGCTTCATCTTCCAGTCGTCCGAAGTGTACGGCGGAGTGGGCGCCGTCTACGACTACGGTCCGCTCGGGGTCGAGCTGAAGAAGAGCGTCCGGGAAGCCTGGTGGTCCGAGATGGTCCATCGGCGTGACGACGTCGAGGGTCTCGATGCAGGAATCCTGATGCATCCCGAGGTCTGGGTGGCGAGCGGACACGTCGACGGGTTCACCGATCCGCTGATCGAGTGCCGTAACTGCCACCGCCGTTTCAGAGCGGACCACGTGGAAGGAGATCAGTGCCCCACGTGTGGAGTGAAGGGCCAGTTCACGGAGCCCCGGAACTTCAACCTCATGTTCAAGACGTTCATGGGGCCGGTCGAGGAATCGTCGGCCGTGGTGTACCTGCGTCCCGAGACGGCGCAGGGCATCTTCGTCAACTTCAAGAACGTGCTCGACAGCGCACGGCAGAAGGTCCCGTTCGGGATCGCACAGGTCGGGAAGGCCTTCAGGAACGAGATCACGCCCGGGAACTTCACCTTCCGCACGCGCGAGTTCGAACAGATGGAGATGCAGTTCTTCGTCGAGCCCGGCACGGATGAGGAGTGGTTCGACACCTGGAAAGAGCGACGTCTGGAGTGGGTGAAATCGCTCGGCATCCGCGAGGAACGGCTCCGATTCGAGCCGCATGGGCCGGATGAGCTGGCACACTACGCCAAGGACGCCGTGGACATCGAGTATCTGTTCCCGATGGGCTGGCGCGAGTTCGAGGGTATCCACAACCGTACCGACTTCGATCTCTCGAGGCACCAGGAACACTCGGGCAAGAAGCTGGAGTATGTCGAGTCGCACTCCGGCAAGCGGTTCGTGCCCTACGTGATCGAGACGTCGGCCGGCCTGGACCGAACGGTGCTCGTGGTGCTCGCGGATGCCTACCACGAGGAGGAAGTGGAAGGGGAGGCCAGGACCGTGCTCCGCCTGAGCCCGCGACTCGCCCCCACGAAGGTCGCCGTGTTTCCGCTGGTCAAGAAGGAAGGGATGCCCGAGATGGCGGAGCGAATCGCCGCCGATCTCCGGGGCCGATACACGACGTTCTACGACGTGAGCGGATCCATCGGGCGGCGCTACCGGAGGCAGGACGAAGCCGGCACCCCCTTCTGCGTTACCGTGGACGGCCAGAGCATCGAGGATGGAACCGTCACGGTGCGGGACCGCGACACGCTGGAGCAGGTGCGAGTCCCGGCCGACGGGATCGCGGACTTCATACGCGATCGGATCGAGTCGGAGTCGGCCGGCTGAGCCGCCGCGCGCCGGTGACCCGGGGGGCTTCGTGGGCCTGACAATCGCGGAAATCCGCGACAGGGCGGAACGCTTCCGGGCGGCCGTGTTCGAAGAGCTCCACGAGGCGAGATCCGGTCGAAAGGCCTGGCCCGAATTGGCTCCCCTCTTCGAGTCCCAGGGCATCCTCGAGGCCAGCGGGGCGCTTCCCGTCATCGAGCGTGCGATGGCGGCCGCCGAGGAGGAAGAAGAGCGGCAGCTGCGGAAGCTGCTTCGTTGGACTGCCCGGCATCACCTCGAGGCTCACAACGCGCGCCTCGACGACGAATTCCGCTATTGGCGAGCCACAGCCAAGGTCAAGACGGGCGACATCGCCGTTCCAGTCAGCCAGGCCCCGAATCTCATCCACTCCACGGAAGGGCGCGAAGCGCGCCGGAGCCTCGAAGACGCCCGCTGCCAGGTGCTCGAAGAAGCGATCCCGGTCCAGCTGGACCGACTCAGCCGCTGGCGGGAAGCCGCGGCTGAGCTGGGCTACGGGAAGTACCGGGAGGCGATGGAGAGGCTGGCGGGCGTGAACCTGCTGGGCGTGCTCAAGGAGGCGCG
>JAMJQR010000002.1 GCA_023554335.1 Candidatus Benthicola marisminoris | reverse complement strand
GTGCACGCCCGGCGGGGCCCGGGCTCCCGTCGGCGCTCCGCCTCCCGGGAGCGTGCTCATCTGGCAGAGCGGTCTTGTGCCCGACCGCTATACCGTACGCGTTCCCGGTTTCGAGCTCGTTCGGGAGTGCGAGATGCGCCTGTCCGCAACCGGTCTTCACCCGCTCGCCGTTGCCTTGCGGGGGGCTCCGCGCGCACACGGCAGCGTTCTGGGCGCTCGACTGGTCGAAAGCCGGGGGGAACGCAAGGGCGTGTATCGAGTGGATTGACCGGGCCTGTATGGCCGGCCGGACGACGGAGGAGCATGACTCGAATTCGGACTGGACTCGCGGTCCTCGCGCTGCTCACGCTCGGAGCCATGACCGTGCACCTGGCGCCCGCCCCGGGCGAGGGGCCACCCGGCAACGAGCGACTGGGAATCGCCTTCCTGCTCCTTCTCCTGCCGCTGGCCTGGGCCCTGGTCGCTCTTCTGCTGCGCCGCCCCGCCGGGCGCTGGCTCGGGCTCGCCGTGGGGGTGGCGGTCCTGCCCTGGGCCACGGCCTTCACGCTCGCGCCCGGCTACGGCACGGCGATCTGGCCCGGCCGCGTGGCCCTGGCCGCGTCGCTCACGCTCATTCTCTCGCTGACGGGACGGCCGATGTTCGAGGCGTTCGAGGGGCGCGAATCGGTCGACTGGAGCGGCTTACGCATGGGACTCCTCCGATGGACCCTGGTGTTCAACACCGCGTCGGCCTTCTCCCTGTACCTGTTCGTGATGGCGTACGACGCGACCCTGGGCGGATTCGTCGCGGTCGGCGCATGGCTCCTTCTGGGATTGATAGCCGGAGTCTGGCTCCTCGCACACCAGAAGACGATCGGCCTCCTGATCCTGGCCGGCTGCTGCATCTCCTTCATTCCCCTCGGCCTCCTGTTCATGGCGTCCGAGGCGCACTCGCCGGAAGAAGCGTGGCTGCTGGTGGCGATCTTCCTGCCCGGCGTGCTGATGGGTTGGGCCAGCCTCATCGCGTTCGCCCGCCCCATGCTGAGCTTCCTGAGAACGGACGCCTGATTCGAACCGAAGCGAGGGTTGCGGGGCCGGCCGCGTATTCGTATTCCCGTCCCATGCCAAACCCCACCTGACAACGAGGAGCCATGCAGCACGACGCCATCGCGGTCATCGACTTCGGCGGTCAGTACGCCCACCTCATCGCGACCAAGGTGCGCCGGCACGGAGTCCTGGCCGAGATCCGGCAGCCCGAAGATCCGTTGGAGGCCTTCGCCCCCTACAAGGGCATCATCATCTCGGGGAGTCCCGCCCTCGCTTCACACGGGGAAGATTCGGAGTACAACAAGGGGATCTACGACCTCGACCTCCCCATCCTGGGCTTCTGTTTCGGCCACCAGGAGATCGCCCAGCACTACGGAGGCAAGGTGGTGCACGGCGGCCGGCAGTGGGGGAAGACGGACCTCCACCTGACCGGCGACCACCCCCTCTTCGCGGGGCTGGATCCCGTGCAGCCCGTCTGGATGAGCCACTACGATTCCGTGGCGGAAATCGGGCCCGAGTTCACCGAGCTGGGGTGGAGCGCGACGACGGCCGACGGACCCGGCCACCGGTACGCGGCGATCGGGTCCGACACGCTTCGCCGGTATGGCCTCCAGTTCCACCCGGAAGTGGACGATACCGTTCACGGCGACGAGATGATCGCCAACTTCGTCCTCGGCATCTGCGGGTGCGAACCCTCCTGGACCATCGAGGCTTTCATGGCCGAGGAGATGGGAATCATCCAGGACCAGGTCGGGGAACGGTCGGTGTTTCTCCTCGCCTCGGGGGGCGTCGATTCGACGGTGGCCGCCACGCTGCTCACCCGCGCTCTCGGCCCCGACCGCGTGGACCTGCTGCACGTGGACAACGGACTGATGCGAAAGGACGAGAGCGCGAACGTGCTCGAATTCTTCGCCGGCCTTGGCCTCGGGTCGCACGTGCACTTCGCCGATGCCAGCGACCGGTTCCTGAAAGCCCTCGAGGGTCTGATCGACCCGGAGGAAAAGCGGCGGGCGATCGGAAACGCGTTCATCGACGTGTTTCGGGACGAAGCGAGCCGGCTTGGAATCGAAGGCCATCTGCTAGGTCAGGGCACGATCTATCCGGACACGATCGAGACGGGCGGCACGCAGCGCGCGGACACCATCAAGACGCACCACAACCGGGTCCCGATCATCGAAGAGATGATCGAGCAGGGCGGCGTGATCGAGCCGCTTAAGGAGCTGTACAAGGTCGAGGTGCGCGAGCTGGGGGAGAAGCTGGGGATTCCGCACGACCTGGTGTGGCGGCACCCCTTCCCGGGTCCCGGGCTCGGGGTGCGCTGCCTGTGCGGCGACGGGGAGGGCGACCGGACCGGGTTCGATGCGATCGAACCAGCAGTGGAAGAGATCGGGAGGGCCTTCGGACTCGAAGCTCTGCCCCTTCCCATCCGTTCGGTGGGCGTGAAAGCGGATCTGAGGGCCTACGAGCACCCCGTTCTGGTCAGCGGGTCGACCGCCTGGGATCGCCTGATCGAGGCGGCGTCGCTGCTCACCGCCGACGTGCCGGGCATCAACCGCTGCATCTGGAACCTGGACTCCGACTCTCCGACGACGGCCCGGCCCCTGGCGGCCACGATGACGCGGGACCGCCTCGACCTGCTCAGGGAGGCCGACCACCTGGTGATGGAGGGCCTGCGCGCGCACGGCCTGTACGATGAAATCTGGCAGTGCCCCACCGTGCTGATTCCGCTGGATCTGGAGGGAGACGGAGGCGAACTGGTGGTCATCCGGCCTGTCCACTCGAAGCGGGCCATGACCGCGGCTCCGGTGGAGCTTCCAACTGCCCTGCTGGACGAGCTCCGCGAAGGCATCCTGGGCCTCGACGGCGTGTCGGGCCTGGCGCTCGACATCACGTCCAAGCCGCCAGGGACGATCGAGTGGGAGTGACGACCGACGGGCCGGCCGGGCGACGATGAGACAGAAGTCTCTGCCGCAGCGCATCGCCGCCTGGGCGTTGGTCGCCCTGATCGCCCTGACGCTCCTGCGCGTCTGGGACCGGATGCGCTCTCCACCCGAGCCGGTAGTTCGAGACGTCATCGAGCGCCCCGACCTGGTGAAGTGGGACATACCGGGCTGCTACGCTCTCAGGGTGGATCCGTGGGAGTGGACGTCGGTTGCCGCCGACTCCATGGCTCCGGATCCGCCCTCCTTTCTCATCCCGCCCACGCGCGTGCGGCTCACGCCCGACTCCACCGACCAATGGCGCCGCAGCCGGGTGACGTACCGGGCCGTGCCGATGACGGGCGACCACGATCCGAGGGTGGGGGACTACATGCGGTGGGTGGCCCGCGCGGACACACTATGGCTCATCTGGTCCGATGGCAGGGCCGGCGGCGGAATCGCGCTCAGGTCCGTGGGCGACAGTCTGCTCGGGCGGGCCCGCGTGTTCGACCGGGTGCTGGATCTCGACGGGAGCTCGACGGCCGCGGCCTGGAGACTGGACTGCCTGACGCTCGAGCGCCGGTCTGCGGAGAGAAGGGTCCGCCGCTAGAACCGCTCCGTCATCCGTGGTGCCCCGGATCTTCCGGCTCCGGCCGATACAGAACGACCGTGCGGCCGATGACCTGGACGAGGTGCGCTCCCTCGATCCCCTCAGCGAGGGCTTCTCCGGTGGAACGGGCATCCTCCGGGGCCGAGTCGAGGACTTTGACCTTGAGGATCTCGCGGGTGTTGAACGCCTCGGCTACGGCGCTCACGGCGCGGTCCGTCACGCCGTCCTTACCCACCTGGTGCACGGGCTTCAGCGCATGTGCCAGCGACTTCAGCTGCGCTCTTTTCTTTGCGGTCAAGGTATCGATGATCGTTCTTCCTTTCGGTTGATTCCGCAGTGCGAACGAACATAGGAGAGATCCGTGACTGACCCAAGCGCCGTGGCAGCAGCAACTCGGTGCCGCTCACGTGTTATGGAAGAGGAAACTGCTCATGTGCATCGTCCCGCAAGCGTCGAAGGAGGGTCGAGATTTGAACGGGTCCGTAGCCGCACATCTGCCCCTGCTCCTCGCGATCGCCCTTGGATCGCCCGCCGCGGCTACTGCCCAGCAGCCCGATCCCTCCGCCGAACCCGGCTTTCCGGTTGAAGCACGGGTTCTCGTGGACGGCGCCTTCCGTCGCTGCGAAGGCATCGCCTTCAACGGCGAGGGCGACCTGTACGTGGCCGGCAATGCTGCCCTCTGGCGCGTCAGCCCGAGCGGCGACGTGACGAAGATCGCCGACATGTATTCGAACCTCGGCCTCGCTCCGATCGGCGATCGCGACATCCTCATGGCCGACTTCGGGCCCACGAACCGGTTCGATCGGGGCCCCAACGCGGATGGCATCGTGTGGCGCGTCACGCCCGAGGGAGACACGACGCGGGTGGTCGACGGGGGGATCGGCGACCCCAACTTCGTTCTGGTGCTGGCGGACGGTTCGTTCCTCGTCACCGACGATGCGACCGACGAGATCCTGTGGGTCGGTGAGGACGGACAGCCGCAGCTGTTCACCGACGCGGTCGGGCACCCCAACGGCATCGCACTGTCCGCCGATGGGATCACCCTCTACGTCGCCCAGATATTCGAGAGCCTGCGGCCGTTCGTGCCGAGCGGGAAGCTGTGGGCTATTCCGATGCAGGAGGGCGACGTAGGAGCTCTACCGGAGCTCGTGGTGGACCTCGGCGACCGCGCCGCCCTCGATGGGCTGGCCATGGACGAGCATGGCCGGGTGTACGTGGCTGCCAACGGCCTGGGAGAGATCTGGCGTGTGGATCCGTCGACCGGCGAGTCGGTCCTGATCGCGGAGGACATGCCGGGTGCGGCCAGCATCGCCTTTGGACGGGGGATCTTCGACCACGAAGCGATCTACGTGACGTCCACGCGCACGGGCAGAGTGTGGGAAGTGAAGGTTGGAGCGAAGGGCGCCGCACTGTACCACTGAAGGGGTCAGCCGTCCTCGGACCTCGTTTCCCAGGAGTCGGCCACCCAGCCCGATACCCCTTCGAGCCCGTCCATCAGCTTGTCGCCGATCCAGCCGAAGCCGTCCCCGACGACGGTCTCGTCGAGCACTCCGGCCCAGACCGCCACTAGCGCGAGCCCGATGACCACGAGCGCCGGCTTGAGGACGATCTTGACGGCTTCCTTGACGACGACGAACGCGATGATGCCCAGGAGCAGGAAGAACGTGATCGCGCCGATCAGCGACGAGGGTATGGCCGGATCTTCCATCGATATCTTCCCCTAGCTGTGATTCGAGCTCCTGTCGTTTCCTACGTCCTCCGATGGGGTCTAGATTCAGCCTACTCGTGACGGTGGACGTTCGCACCTCCGCACCCGGAGATCGACCCATGCCGAATCGTCGAAGCCTGGTTCTCGCAATTCTCTCACTGGCCCTCGCGGCCCCCAGTCTATCAGGGCAAGTACCCGAAGAGGCCGCAGCACCCGGTGTACCCGACCTGGACGCCTGGGTGGAGCGGACCCGCGAGACCTTCGAGGTACCGGGTATCGCCGTCGCCATCGTGAAGGACGGCGAAGTCGTGGTGGCCCGGGGCTACGGCGTGCGCCGGCTCGGCGAGTCCGATCCGGTCGACGAGCGCACACGCTTCGGCATCGCCTCGAATACGAAAGCGTTTACGGCCACGGCCCTCGGTCTCCTGGTGGAGGAGGGCAAGCTGGACTGGGACGGGAGGGTGATCGACTACCTGCCCTGGTTCCGCATGTGGGACGCGTGGGTCACGCGCGAGATCACCGTTCGCGACCTGCTCGTGCACCGCAGCGGTCTCGGGCTGGGGCAGGGCGATCTTCTGTACTGGCCCGAATCCGACGTCACGCGGCGGGAGATCGTGGAGGCTGTCCGACACCTGGAGCCGGTCACCAGCTTCCGGAGCGCGTACGCCTACGACAACATCCTGTACCACGTGGCCGCACTGGTGATCGAGGAGGTCAGCGGCCTCACCTGGGAGGACTTCGTCCGCTCCCGGATCATCGAGCCGCTCGGGATGGACGACACGCGGGTGACCCGTGCCGCCACCCTGGAGCAGGGCAACGTGGCCACGCCGCACGCCCGGATCGAAGGCGTGGTGCGGCCCGTCCAGCCGCTGGCGGCCACGGCGACGAATGCGGCCGGCGGGATCAACTCCACCGCTGCCGACATGGCGAAGTGGCTGATCGTGCAGCTGGACTCCGGCCGCGTCGCGGAGAACGATCGCCTGTTCGCGGCCAGGACGACGCGCGAATTGTGGGGGCCGGTGACGCCGATGCCCCTCAGGCGATGGCCTGAAGCCCTGGCGCCCCTGGAGCCCCAGTACCAGGCGTATGCGCTGGGCTTCGTGGTGCGGGACTACCGCGGCCACAAGTTGGTGACCCATACGGGCGGACTGCCCGGTTACGTGTCGCGCGTGGCTATGCTTCCGGGCATCAAGCTCGGCGTGGCCGTGCTGACCAGCCAGGAGATGGGCGCCGCGTTCGAGGCGATCACGGCTAGGGTTCTCGACCACTACGTAGGGGCCGAGCCGCGTGACTGGATCGGTGCGTGGAGCGACCTCATGGCCCTGCGCGACTCGGCGACGGCGGCCCGCGATCGATCCACGGCCTCGGCACGCGACACGGCGTCCCGTCCGTCCTTGCCGCTGACCGGATACGCCGGCACGTACCGGGACGCGTGGTACGGGGACGTGGAGATCGGGGAGGGGAGCGATGGCCTCACGATCCAGTTCGGGCGCACCGAATCGCTCCTGGGAGACCTCGAACACTGGCAGTACGACACGTTCTACGTCCGTTGGAGAGACCGTGAGTTGCGGGCCGACGCCTTCATCACGTTCGAGCTGGCCACCGACGGGACCGTGGCTGGGGCGAGAATGAAGGCCGCCTCGCCTTCAGTGGACTTCAGCTACGACTTCCACGACCTCGACCTGAAACGTGTGAAATAATTGGACCGGGACCTGACCTAGGACCCGTCGCACCACTCGCGGGCGTTCTGGAACATGCGCAGCCACGGCGAGGGGAACGGCTGACCCTTCTCCGCCGCGGCCCGTATCGCGCCGCGCCATTCCGGCGGATTCCAGGCGCACTGCCAGCTCAGGAAGCCCCGCTCCGGGTGCGGCATGATGGCCAGGTGCCGGCCGTCCGGTGAGCAGAGTGCCGCGATGCCGTTCGCGGAGCCGTTCGGATTGAACGGGTACCGCTCGGTCACGTCTCCCTCGTCGTCCACGAACCGGACCGGGGCCAGTCCCTCGGACTCGACCCGCTTCAGGACGTCCGCGTCCGGGAAGAAGGCCCGTCCTTCTCCGTGCGCGAGCCACACGCCGAGCGTCGCCCCCTCCATGCCCTTCAGCATGATCGCCGGGCTCTCCAGGATGCGGACGGTGCTGTACCGGCACTCGAACCGATCCGAGGCGTTGTGGATGAAGCGGGGCTGCAGGTGCTGATCGATGCCGCGCCACGGCACCCACCCGAGCAGGGCCTCGAGCTGGCAGCCGTTGCACACGCCCAGGGTGAAGGTGTCCGGCCGGGAGTTGAAGACATCGAACTGCTCCGCCAGCTCGGGGTGGAAGCGGATGACTCCGGCCCAGCCCTTGGCGGAGTCCAGCACGTCCGCGTAGCTGAAGCCTCCCACGAAGGCGATTCCGTGGAAACCCTCCAGGCGGGAACGGCCCGCGAGAAGGTCGGACATGGCGATGTCCCATGGCTCGAAGCCGGAGAGGAAGAAGGCCGACGCCATCTCCCGGTCGGAGTTGGAGCCTTCCTCCCGCACGATCGCCACCTTGGGCTTGGCGGCCCGCACCAGGATCTCCGGAGCGGAAGGGGCCATGTCCCAGGGGACGTGATAGGTCGGCGCGGCCCGCTCTCTGAGGCCCTCGCGCTCCTGCGCCACGCAGGAAGGGTTGGCCTGCAGCGCGTCCAGCTCGAAGCTCGTGGCCTCCCACGTATCGCGGAGGTCGCGCATGTCCGCCTCGAGGACCGTCTCGCCCCCCACCGCGATGCGGATTCCCGACCCGTTCGTGGCGTGACCCACGTTGTAGCACGGGACGTTGGCGGCCCGGAACATGTTGACCGCCCGTTCCGCCCGGCGGGCCGGGACCTCCATGACGAGACCGAGCTCCTCGTTGAACAGGAGCGGGAGGGAATCCTCCGCCTCGCCCGGGAGGTCTATCTCCAGGCCGCAGTTTCCGGCGAACGCCATCTCGAGCAGCGTCGTCAGCAGCCCGCCGTCGCTCCGGTCGTGGCCGGCGGTGAGCTGCCCCTCGCGGATGAGGCGCTGCGTGACCTCGAAGGCGCGTTTGAACTGGAGGGGGTCGACCATGTCCGGCGGGTCGTCGCCGAGCTGCTCGAACACGTGCGCCAGCGATGAGCCCCCGAGGCGGGTGAGTCCGTGCGCGAGGTCCACGTACAGGATGCGCCCCGCTGCGCCCAGCTCCAGATCCGGCGTCACGACTCCTGTGACGTCGGGGCACGTGACGTACGAGGAGACTACCAGGGCCCCCGGCGCCTTGACCGTCTCGTCTTCCCCGTTCTCGCCCGGAGCGAGCGCGGCCATGGAGAGGCTGTCCTTGCCGCCGTCGATCGCGATCCCGAGCTGGAGCAGGCAGGCGCTCAGCGACGCGGCGGCCATCGCCAGGTCCGCCCCTTCGCCCGGAAGCTTCGCGGCCCACATCCAGTTGCCGGAGCATTTGACGTCCTCCAGCGCGCTCACGGGGGCCCACACCAGGTTGGTCAGGGACTCGCCGACGCACATGCGGGCCATGGCCACCGGGTTCAGGAGCCCCTTGATGGGCTGCTCGCCGATCGCCGTGGCGCCACCCGTGACTCCGAAGTGGCTCTGCCCGATGACGGCGACGTCGGACACCGTGAGCTGGAGCGGACCAGCCGTGGGCTGCCGGGCCACCAGGCCCGTGACGCACCGATCGACCTTCGTGGTGAGGAATCGCTTCGACCCGACCGAGAGGAGGCGGAGCACGCGGTCCAGGGCTCCGGCCACGCCCAGGTCGGCCGGGAGATCCAGCGGCCGCAGCGCCGGCTGCCGACGGTCGAGCTCGAACGTCTTCTGCGGCATGTCACCCAGCACGGCGTCGAGATCCAGGTTCACCGGCGTCGAGCCATCGACTGCATCGTGCAGGACGATCCGCCCGTCACCCGAGACCCGTCCGACGAACGCCACCGGCACCTTCTCGCGTTCGGCCAGGGCCCGGAACAAGTTCTCGTGCTCGGGCCGGAGGAGCAGGGCATCGTTCTCCTGGTACTCGGCGCCCCAGATCTCGAGGACGGAGAGCGACTCGTCCCCGACCGGGATATCCCGCACCTCGATGCGCGCTCCCGCCGGCTCCACGATTTCCTTGAGGACGTTGCAGTTCCCACCGGCCCCCTGGTCGTGAATGCTGATGATCGGGTTGTCGTCGCCCATCTCGACGCAGGCCCTGAGGACGCGGTTCACCTTCTGCTCCATCTCCGCGTCGCCCCGCTGCACCGCGTTGAAGTCCAGCTCGGCCACGTTCTCGCCCTGCACCATGCTGGACGCCGCTCCCCCGCCCATCCCGATTCGATACGCGGGACCGCCGATCTTGACGACCCACATCCCGGGCTCGGGCGGATCCTTCTCCGTATGCCGGGCGTCGATCTGGCCGATTCCGCCGCTGAACATGATCGGCTTGATCCACTCCCGTCTCTCGCCGCCCGGAGTCCGGAGACCGAACGAGCGCGTGTACCCCTGGATCAGGGGCTCGCCGAACTTGTTGCCGTAATCCGAAGCCCCGTTCGAGGCCTCGATCTCGATCTCCAGCGGCGAGGCCAGGTTCGAGGGATAAGCGAATCCCGAGTCCTCCCACGGCAGCTCGTATCCCGGGATGTAGAGGTTCCCCACGCAGTAAGCCGCGGTGCCCGCCACCACCAGCGAACCCTTTCCCGCAGCGTGAACGTCCCGAATCCGGCCCCCTGTGCCCGTCTCCGCCCCAGGGAAGGGCGCGACGCCCGACGGGAAATTGTGCGTTTCGGCCGTGAAGATGATGTGGTACTCGGCCTCGGCCGGCGCCATCCGCCCGGGCATGCCCGGTTCCTCGGGCATCAGCGTACGAATCCGGTAGCCCCGGATGCCGCTGGAATTGTCCTTGAAGGCGATCACGCTGTTGCGCGGATTCGCATCGAGGGGTGCGCGCAGGAGCTCCATCAGGTTCCTCGGCGCCTCGCTTCCATCGATGACCAGGCGGCCCTTGAAGAACCAGTGCCGGGAGTGCTCGCTGTTGGACTGCGCGATGTCGAACAGCTCGACGTCCGTCGGGTCACGCCCGACCTGCTCCACGAAGAGGCGCGTGTAGTAATCGAGGTCCCATTCATCGAACGCGAGGCCCATCTCCCGGTTCACGCGCTCCAGCGCCAGCCTTCCGTGCTCCAGAACCGGTATCGTCCGGACGGGCTCGGGCTCGATCCCGTGCTCGAACGTCTCGAGGGTTGCCGGATACGGACACTCGGTCATCCGGTCGTGCACGAGGCGGAGGAACTCCTCCACCTGCGCCGGATCCAGGCCGCCCTCCGCCTCCACGCGGTAGCGCCGGGACCGCTCGATGCGACGGATGGAGTCGAGACCGGCGGCGCGGCATACCGATACCGCGTTGGTGGACCACGCGGTCGTGAAGCTCATCCGGGGGCCGGTCTCCACCAGGTGCGCGCCATAGGCGCCCTCGCGCAGCCGCTCTTCCGCGACCCCGTCCAGGAGAAAACTGTTCTCACCGAATCCGTCGGGCTCGAACGTCTCGCTGAGGAGCCAGGTCAGGATTCCCCTTTCCCGGGCGTCCAGCGGCCGGGCCGCATCGACGTTGAAGCAGGTCTCGGTGCGAAGCTCCGAGATGCGGTCGGAAACCCGGGCCCGAGCGCGATCGAGGAGGCCGATGCGGGCGGAATCCGTATGGCCTGGAGAACGATAGAAGTGTAGAAGGCCCATTCCCTGCCCGAGGTCGATGGTGAGGCCGCGTTGGCTTCGGTTCGCGCGCTGCACGGGTGATAGGCCGGGCCCGCGGGCGAGTCAAGAGCGTTCGGATGCAAAAAGCTTCGCGACCCGACCCGCCACCCGGTATCTTGATCGAGCGCGAGCGTAAGATACCACGGAGGTACGCATGGACGGCTGGAAGAAACGCCTGATCGTCACTGGAGACCGGGTCCTCATTTCCCCCGAGCAGGGCGAGGAGCGGACCAGGGTTGGACTCTACCTCCCGCCGACGGCCGTGGACAAGAAGGAAGTGCAGGGAGGCACGGTCGTGGCGACGGGTCCGGGGACTCCTTTCTCGGCACCCACCGAGCTCGATGAGGAACCGTGGAAGATCGGACAGGGCGAGGCGCGCTACATGCCGGTCCAGGCCCAGCCCGGCGACTACGCGTTGTTCTTCCGCCGCGCAGCGGTCGAGATCACGTTCGAAGGGAAGAACTACCTGGTGATTCCGCAGGCGGCGATCCTGACGCTGGTCAGGGAGGAACTTCCCTGAATCGGCCGATCGGGTCCGCGCGGCCCCGGATTCCCTGCGCTCCCCGTGTCTCTATCCTGGCGATTTCGCTCGTCTGCGTGGGCGCGTGTTCACCGGACGGTGATTCCGCCACCGTCGAGATCTTCCACGAAGACGGCGTCGAGGTCCGGCTGCACCGCGGACCGGATGTCGAGCTCGAATGGACCTTCAATGAGGCCTTCTCGATCCGGCCTGAGCTGGAGGGAGAGGTCCGATTCGCGGACCTGTCGCCCTGGGAGGTCGGCGCGGATCGGGATGGACGGATCTACGTTCTCGACCGAACCGGGGGCCGGGTCCTGGTTTTCGGCCAGGCGGGTCGGATGGTGGGGACCCTCGGCCGGCCGGGAGCGGGCCCGGGCGAGCTTTCGGATCCGGTCGCCCTCGCGGTGTCGGCAGAGGGCGATGTGGCGGCTTACGACTACGCGACCGGCGGAGTGGTTCGCTGGGCCGCGGGAGGCGGGCCTCCGGACTTCGTGCGGCCGGCGCCCCTGTTCTGGGGGCCGGAGCTGGGGCTCGCCTCGTGGGGCGTCATCTTCCCGTCGGTGGCGGCAGACGGCCGTGACGGACGGACCGTCCACTTGGTGGTCATCGCCGAGACGCGGACCGGCGTCCTGGCGGAGCTGGAACAGGTGACGGTGGCTGCGTCTTTCCCTGCGTGCGGGATCGGCGGGATCCCGGTGGAGCCGTTCTTCGAGCCCCAGCTCGAGTGGTCGATGAGCGGGGACCTGGTCGCTGCGGTTGCCGGGCCCGCGTACTCGATCGAGGTGTCCAGGGAGGGAGTGCCCGAGCGCAGAATTGAACGCGAGGTCGCGGAGCGGATCGCGACCCGTGAGCTGGCCCTGGCGGAGGCGGAGGAAGGTCTGGAGCTGACGGCGCCAGTGCGCTGCCAGATCCCGGCCCGAGAGCTCGTCGACGCTCGGGGATTCGCGTCGGTCATCCCCGCGATCACGAACCTGGCCGTGGCCCCGGACAGGTCGATCTGGGCCGAACGCGGGCGGGTGCGCGGCGAGGAGCGACAGGTCGATATATTTGACCCGGAGGGTGCATACGCCGGAACGTTGCCGCCCGGCTCCCCGTTTCCAGTCGCGTTCGCGGGAGGAGCATTGGACTACCGGATCGTCTCGCTGCGCCAGACGGCGACGGACGAGACAGAGATCGTCGCGCACCGCATCGCGCGCTGATCTGGCTCCGGATTCGGCACTACGCAGAAAGGAAGCCCACATGGTTGCTCGGTCGCGTCTCGTCGCCCTCGTCGCCCCCTGTCTGCTGGGCCTGTTCTCCACGGCTCCGGCGATCGGTCAGCAGGGCGAGACGTTCAGGCCGGGCTTCGGGTGGCAGCCGGGCATGCGCATCCAGGCGAGCGAGAGCCGGGTGGGCGTCATCCGGGAGGGCGCAGTTTCGGATTCGGGGAGGATCTCAACGGCCACCTACGACATCGTGGTCAGCGAGCATCGCGATGGCCTGCTGATCTCGCACGAGAACATGCGCGTGGAGCGAATCGGGGATTTCCCTCCGGAGGCGACTCCGATCATGCGGGTGAACGAGGTGGTGGCGGACAACCTCACGTACTGGATGCGACTGCCGAATCTCGTAGTGACCGATCGCGGAGAGTTCATCCGTGTGGATGACCTCGAGGGCTTCCGGTTCCGGGTGGAGAGCTCGATCCGCCCCGTGGCGTCGGCACTGGCGGGCGGCGATGAGGAGATTCTGGCCCTCCTCGACCAGATGCTCGCCGCGGTGGTGGATGGGGAGGTGATCGAGTCCCTGGCTTCGGATCGGTGGTCGTCGCTCGTGGACAAGTGGGCCTACACGGACTGGCAGATCGGCGCCGTGTTCGCCGCCGACATCGAGCATCCGAATCCGCTCGTTCCCGGGCCCCCGATCCTTTACTCGATCCGGGCCGGAGTCACGGAGAAGAAGGAGTGCCGGGCCCCGAGCGGCGGCTTCATGTGCGCCGTCTTCGTGATGGTGACCCGGCCGGCGGACGCAGCCATCGGCGAGGCCGCCCGGGTCCTGGCGGACTCCCTGGGCACGCAGCTCGTCGAAGCCGCGGGCAGCGAGGTGCCGGCGGAGTACGTGAACGGTACCACCGCGCCGCTGATCTTCGAGGAGCTCCGTCTGGAGAGCCGGGTCGAGCTGATGTCCGATCCGGTTTCGCTGCTTCCGGTGTGGCTCGAGGAGCGCCAGACGCGGGCCGGCCGCGGCACGGGCCTCGGCGAGCCGTTCAGCTTCTTCACCGAGGAAGTTCTCACCACGGAGTTCGCGTACGCGGAAGATCCTTGATCCCGAGCTTCCGCCCCGTTCCCCGGGGGCTGTCTTGGTGATAACCTCTCCGTGTCCCCGAAACCGTCCCCGGAGTCCGGACATGCACCAGTACATCACACGCGCCACTCTCGCGGGCCTCGCCCTGCTCATCGCGTTCCCCGGTGCGGCGCGTCCGCAGGACGGCGCGCGCCACCCCGATCTCGAGAACCCGGCCGTCTTCGAGCGAAACAAGGAACCCGCCCGGGCGACCTTCACGCCGTTCGCGGATCGGCAATCCGCACTGACGCGCGATCCGGAACGCTCCCCCTTCGTGCGGTCGCTCAGCGGTACCTGGAGATTTCACTGGGTCCGTGATCCGGCGGATCGTCCGATGGACTTCCACCGGCCCGAGTTCGACGATTCCGCGTGGGACGAGATCCCGGTGCCCTCGAACTGGGAGCTGCTCGGCTATGGGGTCCCGATCTATACGAACATTCCCTATCCGTTTCCGCCCGCGCCGCCGCTGGTGCCGGACGAATGGAATCCGGTGGGCTCGTACCGCCGCTCGTTCGAGATACCCGAGGACTGGTCCGGAAAGCAGATCTACCTGCATTTCGGCAGCGTGAAGTCCGCGATGTACCTGTGGGTCAACGGGACGAAGGTCGGCTACAGCCAGGGAAGCAAGACGCCCGCGGAATTCAACATCACCCCGTACGTGCAGGCCGGATCGAACACCCTGGCGGTGGCCGTCTACCGCTTCTCGGACGGCGCGTACCTCGAGGGCCAGGACTACTGGAAGATCAGCGGAATCGAGCGCGACGTGCACCTGGAGGCGGTGCCGAGCGTGTCGGTCCGCGACTTCTGGGCCCGCCCGCAGCTGGACGAGCGCTTCGAGGACGCCGACCTGACCATCGACGTAGAGCTGCGGAACGTGCTGGCCCGGCCCGTGGCCGCGTATCGCCTGAGCGCCGAGCTGCTCGGTCCCGAGGGCGAGCAGGTGCTGGAACCGAGCCAGCTCAGCACGACGTTCGGGGTCGAGGCGGCGGGAACGGAGTTCGTGACCCTGCAGGCCCCGGTGCCCCAGCCGCGGAAGTGGACGGCCGAGACGCCGCATCTGTACACCTTGATCGTCACCCTCGAGGACGACCAGGGCGACACGTTACAGGTGATCCCGGCCCGAATCGGCTTTCGCACGGTGGAGATCCGGGATGGACTGCTCCAGGTGAACGGCGTCCCCGTCACGCTCAGGGGAGTGAATCGCCACGAACACGATCCGCACACCGGGCGCGTGATGTCGGACGAGCTCATGCTCCGCGACATCGAGCTGATGAAGCGCTACAACGTCAACGCGGTGCGGACGTCGCACTATCCGAGCGATCCCCGTTGGTACGACTACGCCGACGAGTACGGCCTCTACATCGTGGACGAGGCCAACATCGAATCGCACGGGATGGGCTACGATCCCGACGTCACCCTCGGTAACGACCCGGCCTGGAAGGCGGCGCACCTGGATCGCACGATCCGCATGGTGAAGCGGGACCGGAACCACCCGTCCGTGATCATCTGGTCCCTGGGCAACGAGGGCGGGGACGGCGTGAACTTCGAGGCAACCTCGGCATGGATCCACCAGGCCGACCCCTGGAGGCCGGTGCAGTACGAGCGCGCGATCCGGCGTCCCCACGTGGACATCTACGCGCCCATGTACGCCCGCATTCCCCACCTGCTGGAGTACGCTTCCGAGCCGCGCGACCGTCCCCTGATCCTGTGCGAGTACGCCCACGCGATGGGGAACAGCGTCGGAAACCTCCAGGATTACTGGGACGTGATCGAGGCTCACGACCAGCTCCAGGGCGGGTTCATCTGGGACTACGTGGACCAGGGCCTCTACGCGGAGACCTGGCAGGGGGAGCCGTACTGGGCCTACGGGGGAGACTATGGCCCGCCCGGCGTGCCCAGCGACGGCAACTTCCTGATCAACGGTCTCGTGGCCCCGGACCGCACGCCGAATCCGCATTTCGAAGAAGTCCGAAAGGTCTACCAGAACATCCGCGTCCGGCCGGTGGACCTGGAAGCGGGCCGGGTGCGCGTCGTCAACCTGCATGACTTCACGGATCTGGCTGAATTCGCGGGCTCCTGGGAGCTGACGGCCGACACACGCGATGTGCTCGCCAGGGGGGACCTGGGAGCTCTCAGCCTAGCTCCGCACGACTCCATCGAGATCGCCCTCCCGCTGCCCGCGATCGCGCCGGAGCCGGGTGTGGAGTACTACGTCCGGGTCGAGTTCGTGACCCGGGAGGACCAGCCATTCCTGCCTGCCGGCTGGATGGCGGCGTGGGAGCAGTTCCGGCTTCCAACGTACGTGGCTGCTCCGCCGGGGATCCCGACGCCGGGCGCAGCGCTGACCGTCCTGGAGGAGGAAGGTCTGGTGCGGGCGGTCGGGGAGGACTTCTCGGTCGGCGTGAACGAGTCCACCGGGATGCTCGAGTCGTTCGTCCTACGCGGACGCGAGCTGCTGGTGCAGGGGCTGGAGCCAAACTTCTGGCGCGCTCCGACGGACAACGACTACGGGAACCGGATGCCGCGCCGGCAGGCGGTGTGGAAAGACGCGGGCCGGGTGCGCACGCTGGAGTCCGTCGATGTCCTGTCGGTGGCTCCGGGGCACGCGCGCATCGAGGCGGTCCTCAGCCTACCGGCCGTGAACGCGAGCCAGCACCTCGCCTACGACGTCTTCGGGAGCGGTGAAGTGGTCGTCACCAGCCGCTTCGTGCCCCCGGATGAGTCGGCGCGCGAAGGAAAGCTCCCGGACATCCCGAGGGTGGGACTGCGGCTGACGCTCACCGCCGAGCTCGATCAGGTGACGTGGTACGGCAGGGGGCCGCACGAGAACTACGTCGACCGGAAGTCCGGTGCGCCCGTCGGCGTCTACTCGGCTCCGGTGGAGGACCTGTACTTCCCCTACATCCGTCCGCAGGAAGTCGGCAACAGGACGGAGGCCCGGTGGGTGGCCTTCAGGGATGAGGATGGGATCGGCCTGGGTGTGCTGGGCATGCCGACGCTCGACTGGAGCGCCCTGCGGTACCTGCAGGAGGATCTCGACGAAGGCCCGGCCAAACGGGGCCGGCACACCTACGATCTGCGGCCGCGCGATCTCGTGGCCGTCCACCTCGATCACGCTCAGATGGGAGTGGGCGGCGACAACAGCTGGGGCGCGCAGCCGCTGGATCCCTACCGGCTTCCGGTTCGGGAGTATTCCTATTCGCTCCGCCTGGTTCCGCTCGCGCCCGATCTCGCCGATGTGATGGAGGTGCGCAGGCAGAGTGCGCCATCCGCCGCTCCCGACGGAGGGACCCGCTGAGGGCGGCCGCCTCGACCGCGTCCCGGGTGGTGAAGTTCGCCGCCGCGCTGGCCGCCCTCCTCGTGGCGGCCGGACCGGGCGTCGCGCAGGTGGAGGACGACCCCGACATCGTTCGGGTGCTCGCCTATAACGTGAAGCACGGCCTCGGCATGGACGGACGGGTGGACCTGGAGCGAATCGCTTCGGTCATCCGTTCGCTGGAGCCCGACGTGGTGACCCTGCAGGAGATCGACAGCGTCACGACTCGCACGTCACTCGAGGATCAGGCGGCCCGCCTGGGCGAGCTCACCGGAATGCGGGCGGTCTTCGGCGGCTTCATGAGCTACCGCGGGGGCCAATACGGCATGGCCTTGCTGTCCCGGTACCCGATCGTGGAGTGGGCCAATCACCGCCTGCCGGACGGCGCGGAGCCGCGAAGCGCACTGGCCGCCCGGATCGAGCTCCTGCGCCCCGGATACGGGGAGGCGCCGCAGCTCGTCGTGGTCGGTGTCCACCTGTACGCGACCGCCGAGGAGCGCCTGGCACAGGCGCGGCGAATGGTGGAGCTGTTCGCGAACGAAGAGACCCCGGTCGTACTGGCCGGGGACTTCAACTCGCTGCCGCAGTCGCCGGTCATTCAACTGCTCGAGGACGAGGGAGGGTGGTTCAGGCCAGCCAAGATGGGCCAGCCCTTTACCTTTCCCGCCGATATGCCGGAGAGGGAGATCGACTTCATCATGCTCAGGCCAGGCGATCGCTTCGCGGTGCGCGAGCATCGCGTCGTGGAGGAGACCCTGGCGTCGGACCACAGGCCGGTGCTGATGGAGCTGGAGCTCCTGCCGGCCGACGTCCCAACGGAGACCGCTCCATGACACCTTTCGATCGACGCGATTTCGTCAAGGCCGGAACCGGAACCGCCCTCGGCATGTCCCTGGCTCCGGGCGCCCTTCTGGCGCGCGATCGCGTCGGGGCCGCCGACCGGCTGCGGCTCGGATTCATCGGTGTGGGCGGAAGGGGGTCGTGGCTTCTCGGCCTCGCCCTGCGGCGTGACGACACCGAGATCAAGGCGGTGTGCGACATCGTCCCCGAGAAGACGCAGCGCGCCGCCGATGCGGTCCGGGAGGCGGGAAGGGACGAGCCCCGGCAGTTCGCCGCCGGAGAAGAAGACTACCTGAACCTCCTGGAGCGGGACGACATCGACGCCGTCATCATCGCGACGCCGTGGCTGTGGCACACGCCGATGGCGGTCGCCGCCATGGAGCGCGGCAAGGCCGTGGGCGTGGAAGTCCCGGCGGCGACCACGGTGCAGGAATGCTGGGACCTGGTGGAGACCCAGGAGCGCACCGGGATGCCGTTCATGATGTTGGAGAACGTGTGCTACCGGCGCGACGTGATGGTCGTTCTCCAGATCGTCCGCGAAGGACTGCTGGGCGAGATGATGCACCTGCACTGCGGGTACCAGCACGACCTGCGGGCCGTGAAGTTCAATCCGGGCGCGGAATTCGGACCCGGGTCGAACGGCGAGGCGGTGTGGCGCACGGACCATTCCATCCACCGAAACGGGGATCTCTACCCGACGCACGGCATCGGACCGGTGGCCAACTGGGTGAACATCAACCGGGGCAACCTGTTCGTCTCCCTGACGTCGCATGCCACCAAGACTCGGGGTCTCCACGAGTACATCGTGGCCCAGGGTGGAGAGGACCATCCGAACGCCGACGTCCGCTTCAAGCTGGGCGACATCGTGACCACGATGATCCAGACGCGAAACGGCGAGACCATCATGGTCAGCCACGACACCAACCTGCCGCGTCCCTATTCCCTGGCGTTCAGGGTCCAGGGCACTCGCGGCCTCTGGATGAACGACAACCGATCCATCTACATCGAGGGAGTGAGCCCCGAATCGCACCGGTGGGAGCCCTTCGAGCCGTACCAGGAGAGGTTCGATCATCCGCTGTGGAAGCGGCATGCGAGCGACGCGGAGGGCGGCGGACACGGGGGGATGGACTTCTTCGTCATGCACGCCTTCGTGGAGGCCGTGAAGCGGGGCGAGCCGACCCCGTTGGACGTATATGACGCCGCAGCGTGGAGCGTCATCGGGCCGCTTTCCGAGCGGTCCGTCGCGATGGGAAATCACCCGGTGTCCTTCCCGGACTTCACCCGCGGGCAGTGGGCGAAACGGAAGCCGATCTTCGCTCTCGACGACGAGTACTGAGCCCGGACGGATTTGCGCGCCTGCGTCTTTAGCCCGATCTTCGCGCCTGCAGTTTCACGGAGGCGGGCGGCCCAAGCGCCCGAAGAACGACCCATCGTACAGGACGGAGAATGATCTTGTTCAAGCGACTCAGTGCAGTGCTGGCCGCGTCGGCGGCCCTTTCCACGCTGCTGGCTGCGCCCGCGCTGGCGCAGGACGACGAGCGGGAGCTCGGTTGGGCCTTTGAGGTGGACCTCGGAGCCCTGTGGACCGGAGGGAACCAGGAGACGAACACCCTCGC
>JAMJQR010000211.1 GCA_023554335.1 Candidatus Benthicola marisminoris | reverse complement strand
CCGGGCCAACAAGATCGCGTTGGATTTCACCGACTGAACCGCCGCCCAGGCGAACGCCAGGTCATTCCACTCGGCCTCGGACGGCTCCCGCGACGTCGCCGTCGTCGCGCCGTCGGAGCGCAGATCCGCTGGCCGGGCAGGCGTCGGCGAGCCTTGGACCAGGACGCCACCCGTCACGCCCCGCAGCTCGACGCCCGACGCCAGGTGTCCGGCGTGGGAGCCGAAGCGGCCCTCGTCCCCGGGCTCCAGTAACCGAATGTTCTTCTTCTCTCTCAGGATCTCCAGCGCCGGGGCCGCATAGCCGGGAGCCACGAGACACTCGACGAACAGCTTGGAGAGCTCTTCGGCCACCGCCTCCGTGACGGGCTCACTGAACACGACGGTCGAGCCGAAGGCCGACACCGGGTCACAGGCGAGAGCCTTCCGGTAGGCGTCCGCGGGTGACCTGCCGATGGCGATCCCGCACGGGGTCGTATGCTTCAAAATGGCGCAGGCCGAGTCCTCCCCTCCCAGGAATGGAGCGATGGCCAGAAGGGCGCCGTCTAGATCGAGGATATTGTTGTACGAGAGCGCCTTGCCGTGCAGCTGGCGGAGTCCGGGTATTCCGACCGGAGGGCTAGACCCGACGCGGTAGAAGGCAGCTGGCTGGTCGGGATTCTCTCCGTAGCGAAGCGACTGGACACGGCTGAGGGAGATCATCAGGTCTTCGGGAAGGTCCCCGGCGTCGTCCCCTTCGTCCCCGGAGCCCCTGAGGTATCCGGCGACCGCCGAGTCGTACGCCGCCGTATGTCCGAACACCTTGGCCGCCAGCGTGCGGCGCAGCTCACCCTGGTCCCCTCCCTCGTCGAGTGCCCGGATCAGATCTCCGTAGTCGGACGGATCGCAGACTGGCCACACGAAGGGATGGTTCTTCGCCGCCGCACGCAGCATCGTCGGACCGCCGATGTCGATCTGCTCCAGTGCCCCTGCAAGCGTGGTTTCCGGACGGGCCACTGTCTCCCGAAACGGATACAGGTTGACCGCTACGATTCCAATCGGCTCGAGGTCATGACGCTCCAGATCCCGGATATCGCTCTCCACCGACAGGCGTGCCAGCAGGCCGGCGTGAACCGCCGGATGCAGTGTCTTTACGCGTCCGCCCAGGATCTCGGGAAAGCCGGTGAATTCACCGACCGCCTGCACCGGAATCCCGGCTTCTCGTACGGCCTGCCCGGTACCGCCGGTCGAGAGAAGCGTCCAGCCGCGCTCGATCAGTGCCTGCGCGAGATCTGTGATTCCCGTCTTGTCCGACACGCTCAATATGGCGTACGGCATTCCTGGCCTCTTTTCACTGGGAAGCGTTAGGGATCAGGTCGAAGACCTCGTGCTCGAACCAGGGCTCCTTCCAGGTGACACGTCCGTCACCGCCCAGCTCAAACGAATTCCGCGCGAACGAGGCGACCACAGCCGGCAGCAGGCGGTGCTCCACCTTGAGCACGCGACCCGCGAGCGCCTCCCCATCGTCGGACTCGAGCACCGGGACCGGCCACTGCGCGATGATCGCCCCGTTGTCGTAGATCTCGTCCACGAAGTGAACCGTGGGGCCCGAGATGCGGGCGCCGGCGTTGATGACGGCGTCATGAACGCGGCGCCCGTACATCCCCGGGCCGCCGAAGGACGGCAGCAGCGCGGGGTGAATGTTGATCATGCGTCCGCGCCATGCTCGGACTGCTCCTGGAGGTATGAGCTTCAGCCAGCCCGCGAGCACCACCAGGCCGGCGTTCGAGGACTCCAGCGTATCCAGTAGCCACGTCTCGTCTGCGCCCGCCGGCATGACATGCGACGGGATGCGGTGCTCTGCGGCGCGATCGACAGCGCCGATCCCGGCTTTGCTGCCGACGACGCACTGAATCCGCACGCCGCGCTCCGGTACGAGGTGCAGTTTGTCGATGAGTGCTTGAAGGTTCGTCCCCGAACCCGATGCAAGGACCGCTACGCCGAGGGACTCAGACACGTCGATGCTCACTCCACGCCTTTACAGAGGGGCTCCTACGGGAGCGCCAGGATCTCCCTGACGCCGGTCAGCAGGTCCGGAACCCGGACGACATCGGGAGGCACGGGGGCATCATACGACGCTCCATCCCGGGCCACCAGAACCCCGAGCCCACCCAGAACTCCGGCAGCGGTCACGTCGCGCAGGCGGTCTCCTGCGTACACCGCCCCGGCCAGGTCGACCCCCTGCTCGGCAGCCGCCCGCTGGAACAGCTCGAGACCCGGTTTGCGGCATTCGCAGCCCTCGTCGGGAGCGTGGGGGCAGAAGTACACGGCATCGATTCGCGCGCCGTCCGCCGCCAAGAGCTCCTCGAGCCTGGCCTGCACGAGCAGGAAAGCGCCGACGCCAAAGAAGCCGCGACCGATACCCGATTGATTGGTCACGAGGATGACCGGAACATCCGCGGCATTCAGCAATCGCACCGCCTCTCCTGCCCCGGGGAGAAGGGCCACGTCATCCGGATCCGAGACATAGCCCGTATCCCGGATCAGGGTCCCGTCCCGATCGAGGAACGCCGCGGTCGGCATTACGGTCCTCGAGCTCACCCCGAGATCTCCTCGTGCTCGATCCAGGCCGTGACCGCCCGAGCTACCCCGTCCTGCTCATCCGCGCCGATCGTTCTGAAATCCAGAAGAAAGGCGCCGGACTCGATCCGTCCGATCACGGGTGGATCGAAGTCCCTCAGAAAGCTCTCGGCGGCGTCCGCGCCCTCGACCATTCGCCAGCCTGCCGACTCGATGTCGAATCCGGGAGTCGATCCCCCGCCGAGCACGGAGCGAAGCGTTACGATCTCTACCGCTCGGGCGGCCCCGGCGCTGAGGGCAGACAGAGCTACCTCGGCCCTGCGGCGCACGCTATCTGCAGATTCCCGGATCATGCGCAGCGCCGGGAGGGACCGGGCGGCCAGCTCGGGCGAGCGATACGCCCGCAGCGTCCACTCCAGGGCCGCCAGAGTCATCTTGTCGACCCGGAAGGCACGCGCCATGGGATTCGCACGCAGCTCTCCCACGATCGCTGCGCGGCCGTGAATCAGGCCCGCTTGTGGCCCCCCGAACAGCTTGTCACCGCTCCACGTGATCACATCCGCTTCCGCCGCCACGGAGGTGCCCACGGGAGGGTCGGCCGTATCCGGCAGGAGGTCCGGAAGCAGCAGCCCGGATCCCTGGTCGTGCATGACCGGGAGTCCCGCAGACCTTCCCAACTGGACCAGCTCTGCGAGCTCCGTCTCTTCCGTGAACCCGCTGACCTGGTAGTTCGAGGGATGGACTTTGAGAAGCAGGCCGGTAGAAGGGGTGATGGCTCGTCTATAGTCCTCGATCCGGGTTCGATTCGTGGTCCCGACAGCCTTCAGGTAGGCGCCGGACCGCTCGATAACCTCGGGCACCCGGAAACCCCCGCCGATCTCCACCAGCTCCCCGCGCGAGACGATCACGTCTCGCCCCCTGGCCAAGGTGTTGATGGTCAGCGATACGGCGGCCGCGTTGTTGTTCACGACCAGGGCGGCCTCCGAACCCGTCAGCTCGGCAATCAACCCGGCGCAGTGGGAGTAGCGGTCACCCCGGGTACCCGCCTCCAGGTCATACTCGAGAGAGGAATAGCTCGAAGCCACCGAGGCAGCTGCCCGCGCGGCCTCCCTGGCCAGGGGGGCCCTGCCCAGATTCGTATGCAGGACCACCCCGGTCCCGTTGATCACGGTTTGGAGTGAAGGGCGGTCATGCTCCAGGTTCCGGAGAATCTCGGCCAGCACCCTCTCGGTCGTCGGGGCGGGAGCGCCTGATTGGAGGTCCTCGCGCGCCCGGGAAAGGACTTCGCGAATCCGTGCCCGGACGGGCTCTCGCCCCCATTTCTCGGACCACGACGCCACTTCTGTACGGCGTAGCAGTTCATCCACCGAAGGCAGGTCCCTGCGCGGATCCGGTTCCTTTCCTCCGGCCGAGTTCATGGCAGGCGACCCTCGTCTCCGGGTTCACCGTCCCCGGCGTCCTCGTCTTCAGCCTCGGCCCCTTCGATCTCAGCAGGAACCTCCGGTTCGGGCGCCGGCTCGGGCGGAGCCGTGTAGACGAAAGTCGTGTCGCCTCCCCCGCTCAGGCCACGAAGATTCACGAAGCCGGAGGCAGAAACCCGGTAGGTGCCCTCGATCAGGGGGCGCGCCAGCCGCAGGGTCACGAACCGGTCCGGGCGCTCCCGCGCCGGCACGGTCAAACCTTCATCCTCTCCCTCGGGCAGGACCCCGGTGGTATCAGGCACGGCCCCGGCGGTATCCGGCGGGACCCCGGAGATCGCCTCTCGCTCCGCCTCTGGCTCTGGAGCTCCCTCCGCCTCGCCTTCGCCCTCTCCCTCCGGAAAGTCGACGCTGTCCGACACCGCGGACGAGAGCGCCTGCCCGACCACGAATTCGGCCACAGGCCACGCCTCGTCCGTTCCCTCCGCAACGACGTTCACCGTCGCATCCCCGTCCACAAGCGCCTCCGGCTCGAGCATATCGTCGAACTCGAGCCGAATCCGCAGGCTGTCGAGGGCCTCCGAGAGTCCCAGCTGCGGGGGAGTGGAATCGGGGGCGGTGAGCCATAGATCGAGGCTGACGACGCTGTTCGTTTCCGTGAGCCGTACCGCGGCACTGTCGTGTGGCTCGAATTCCCGGTCGAGCATTCGATTTCGATTCTGATCCCGAAAGGCGTACGCCCAGTACTCGCCAACGGGGAGGGCCTCGAGGGCGAAGTTGCCTCCGGTGTCGCTAACCGCAGCGTACGGCACCGAGTCGGCCCCCAGTACCAGGAGCGCGGCATCCCTGACCCCCCGAACGGTCTCTCGGTCCGAGACCTTGCCCGCGGTACGAGTGGCCGTCAGCTCCGGACCTGTCGTGAACAGCAGCTCGATCGGCTGCGCCGTGCGGTTTCGAACGAGGTCCGTCAAGCCGGGAGGAATTGTGAAGGTGTAGACCACGCCGGGCCGCCAGCCGTCGCTCGGTCGAATGCGAAGATTGCGGCGGCCCGCGCGGATCTCGTACAACCAGGCCGGGGACGTCTGTACCGTCCGTGAAAGAGAGCGCGGGTCGCCAAGGGGCTCATCGAAACGCACGAAAGCGTCTTCTTCGAGATCCGGAACCGCTGCCCCGAAAGCGGGGAACATCTCCACCACGGCGGGCGCTTCGAAGTCGGGAGCCGTGCCGGGGGGCATCTCCTCTCTGGCGCACCCGCCCACGAGGAAGGCGACTGCGCCGCCGGCCAGCACGGCTGCGCGGCCACGTGTCGTCATCGTCAGCCCGACCCGAAGGCCGCCCGCTTCTCCGCCAGCAGCCTCAACCGCTCCTCGAGTGAGCGGCTCTTCTCCTTCTCCCGATCCACGACTTCGGCGGGCGCCTGGTCCACGAAACGCTTGTTCTCGAGCCGTGCCCGTGTGCCGGTCAGCAGCCCCTCAAGGCGCTCGACCTCGGCCTCGATCCGGCCACGCTCCTTCTCGATGTCCACGATCCCGGCCAGCGGAAGGATCACCTCCACACCTGAGCGAAGAACGACGTGCGCCCCGGGCTCGCCGGCCGGTGCCGCGTCCACAAGGTCCAGGGATGACAGGCGTCCGAGGCGGAGCAGAGCCTCGTTCTCGGAGGCGAGCGCGGTGGCCACCGGTTCCGGCGCACGCGCCACGAAGGCGGGCACCCGCCGTGAAGGATCCACCCCGTACTCGGATCGCAGATTTCTCACGGCTCCCAGAATCTCCTGCAGGGCGCCCACAGCCGCTTCCGCTTCCGGCTCCTCCCAGCCTTTGGAGAGATCCGGCCACGGTCCTTTGATCAGCGAGTCGGTTTCCGAGCGCCCGGGCAGGTGACAGTGCATCTCTTCCGTGATGAAAGGCATGATCGGGTGCAGGAGCCTGAGCCAGCCATCGAGAACGTGGGCCAGGGTCGCCGCAGCCGCGACGCGACTCTCCTCTCCGCGATCACCCCGCAGCCTCGACTTCACGAGCTCCAGATACCAGTCACAGAACTCGGCCCAGACGAACTGATAGGTCAGCTCCGCCGCGTCGTGCAGACGAAAGCGTTCCAGGGCGTCGGTCACTTCGGACGCCGTGCGCTCGAAACGGGCGAGGATCCACCGGTCCGTAAGCTCCAGGTCCGTATCCTCCGGCTTCGTCTCGAGGTCCGCTTCCGTGAGGTACCCGAGAGCGAACCGCACGGCGTTCCACATCTTGTTCGCGAAGTTCCGCCCGACGCGGAACGAAGACTCCAGGTCCTCGTGATCGAGCTGGAGGTCGGTGCCCAGGGCAGCGGCGTTCACGAGAGTGAAACGCATGGCGTCGGCTCCGAACAGTTGCACCACTTCCAGCGGATCCACCCCGTTTCCGAGGGACTTGGACATCCTCCGGCCCTGCGCGTCCCGCACCGTGCCATGAAGCAGAACGTCTGTGAACGGAAGCTCCCCCACGAATTCGAGGCCGGCCATGACCATACGAGCTACCCAGAAGAAGAGGATCTCCGGAGCCGTGCTCAACGTGTTCGTGGGATAGAACGCGCGCAGGTCCAGGGTAGCGTCGGGCCAGCCGAGCGTGCTGAACGGCCACAGCCACGAGCTGAACCAGGTATCCAGAACGTCGGGATCCTGCTCCAGCGCGCCACCGCACGCAGCGCATTCCGTCGGATCCTCACGCGCGACGAGGATCTCGTCGCAGGCCTGGCAGTACCAGACCGGGATTCGGTGTCCCCACCATAGCTGCCTGCTGATGCACCAGTACCGGACATTCGTCATCCAGTGCTCGTAGGTGTTGCCGAAGCGCTCGGGGTGGAATCGCAGGTCCCCGTCCCGGTATGCCTGCAGCGCCGGCTCGGCCAGAGGCTTCATGCGGACGAACCACTGCAGGCTCAGCCGCGGCTCGACAACGGTCGAGCATCGATAGCAATGCCCCACCGAGTGCTGGTGATCCTCCGTCTCGACGAGCAGGCCCAGGGCCTCGAGGTCCTCCAGGACCTTCCGGCGTGCCTCAAACCGATCCAGTCCGTGGTACGCCTCCGGCGCCTGATCGCTCATCGTCGCGTCATCGTTCATCACGTCGACTCGCGGCAGGTCATGCCGGAGACCGATCTCGAAATCGTTGGGATCGTGCGCGGGCGTCACCTTGACGAACCCCGACCCGAATTCGGGGTCGACATACTCGTCGGCAACTACCGGGATTCGGCGACCCACCAGGGGCAGCTCGATCTCGCGCCCCACCAGATGCCGGTTTCGCTCGTCTCCGGGGTGCACGGCGACAGCCGTGTCGCCCAGCATCGTCTCGGGTCGGGTGGTCGCCACCACCACAGACTCGCCGTCGGCTTCCGCGAGGGGATATCGAATGTGATAGAGCCGTCCCGCGGTCTCCTGGTGCTCCGCTTCCTCGTTCGAGAGCGCGGTCAGACAACGCGGGCACCAGTTGATGATGTAATTCCCCCGGTAGATCAGCCCCTTCTCGTACAGTCGGACGAACACCTCTCGAACCGCCGCCGAGAGTCCCTCGTCCAGCGTGAACCGGGTACGCTTCCAGTCGCAGGAGCAACCGATCGTCTTCAGCTGCTCGATGATCGTGGATCCGTACTGATCGACCCATTCCCAGACACGCTCGACGAACTTCTCCCTCCCCAGATCGTGCCGTGACAAGCCTTGCCCGGCGAGGTCACGCTCCACGACGTTCTGGGTCGCGATCCCGGCGTGGTCCGTGCCCGGGATCCACATCGCATCTCGTCCCCGCATCCTCTGGAACCGCACCAGAACATCCTGGATGGTGTTGTTCAGGCCGTGCCCCATGTGGAGCGCAGCAGTCACGTTCGGAGGGGGGATGGCGATCACGTATGGATCGGTCGCATCGGCCGGGTCGACGTGGAACGCCCCTCTGTCGAGCCAGCGAGCGTAGATCGGAGCCTCCACCCCGGTCGGGTCGAAGCGAGCACTCAGAGTGTGTCGGTCAGTCTCGTCTGTCATGGTGTCGGAATCATGAGTTCGACGGCCCGATCGGCCGTACTCGGACGGCGTAGTCTAGCGGAAGTCCGCGTCAGTCGCGAGGAGTGCTTCCCCCCGAATCGGTGGTGTCGGCTTCGGCCGCCAGCGAATCCTGTCGGCGCCGCTCCGCTTCCTCCTCGGATCGCCGCCGCATCTCTTCCAGCCGCTCCTGCTGAGAGCGTTCGATGTCGGTAACGAACTCCTGACGGTCGATGTCCGCTCGGTCCCGCGCCTGCTGCCTTAGCTCTCTCCCGAGCGGCCCCTCGGCCTGGAAGAGCGCGCCCACGTTCATGGGAATGACCATGCCACCGAGCACGAGGCCGTCCGGTGTCACACCCCACTGCTGATCGCCCTCGCCGAACAGCCACTCCACCGCTCGCCGCCGCTGCTCCTCGGAAAGCTGGAGGCTGTCCAGGATGGCGCTGAGTCGCGCCCGGATGACTCCCTCGGCCTCGGCGAACCGATCCTCCAGATACTCCGGCAACGGGCGGTCCGAGAAGTCCTTCCAAAGGCGTGGATCTCCCTCGCGTGGTTGCAGTCTCTCGGCGTTCGTCATCCCGGGGCCGGACTCCGCTCCCTGATCCCGCGCACGCGGTCCCTCTCCCGGCGTCGGTGGCTCAGGGCGCTGGATTTCGTCCCGTTCCTCGGGGGGAAGTTCCATCACCTCTTCAGCCGCCGACTCCGCGTCGACGTCGCGGATGTCGATGACCTGGAGGCCCACCACAGGCCGCGGAGGGAGACGGACCGCACTGAACGTGCGGGACCCGATATAGAACTGCCCGGAGAGGAAGATGGCTACAAGGCCATGGAGCAACGCCGACACGAGCAGGCCGGCCCGCATCGTTCGCCGGTATCCGCGCGCGTGATGCGCGGCCCGCGAGCGGCGGCGCCTCTCGGCCCAGCGCTCCTTTGGGCTCGGGCCCGGAAGTCCGCTCAAAGAGCCTCCCGGATCCTCCGGCCCGCATCCGCCCACCGGTCTTCTTCGATGGCGAGCGAGGCCCGAACGAATCCTTCACCGCCGGGGCCCATGGCCGAGCCTGGCAGTAGAACGACACCCGCGTCGAGCAGCAGCCGGCGGCAGAAGCCGTCGGAGGTCTCGGCGGTCGGAACGGGGAACCAGAGGTAAAGCGTCCCACGAGGCGCCGACACTTCCAGTCCCGCCTCCTGGAACGCCGTCACCGCCGCGTCCCTTCGGGCGTGGAGCCTTGAGAGACTCCAGTCCATGTACTCGGACGGGTCCCGCAGAACTGCTGCAGCGGCTGACTGCAGGGCCATGAACGCGCCCGTATCAAAGAAGGTCTTCACCCTCCTCAGAGCCGCGATGAGATCTCCCGCGCCGGTCATCCAGCCGAGCCTCCAACCCGTCATGTTGTACGTCTTTGACATCGAGTGGGACTCCAGGCCGATCTCGCGTCCGCCCTCGATCTCCAGGAGTCCGGGCGCCCGGAAGCCGTCGAAGGTGATCTCGGAATAGGCGTTGTCGAACAGGAGCACCGCGCCCCGCTCCGCGCATGCCGCGACGATCTCTTCCAGGTACGACGCCTGCGCCACCGCCGAGGTGGGATTGTTCGGGTAGTTGAGGTAGACGAGCCGAAGCCGCCCCCGAGCCTCGCGGATCGCGTCCGGAGGGACGAGAAAGCCGTCCTCCCGCCGCAGCCGGTGCCGGATTACGTCCGCTCCTGCGAAATAGGGCCCACCGAAGTAGGGCGCGTAGCCGGGATCCGGGATCAGAACCGAGTCGCCCGGATCGAGGACGGCGAAGGCGGTGAGGGCGATGGCTTCCTTGGTGCCGATCACGGGTAGCACTTCCCGATCCGGATCGA
>JAMJQR010000210.1 GCA_023554335.1 Candidatus Benthicola marisminoris | reverse complement strand
GAGCGTACGAAGCACGGCTCGCACCGGGCTGCCGTCGAAGTCCATCAGGCGCAGCGGAAGGGCGATGAGCTCGTACCGTCCCGCCGGCACGCCATCCAGCACGATGCCTTCCAGGATGTTCATGTCGTTCCGGCTCACCGCCTGATGTGCCGGGAGGTCGCGCGACTCCGCCGGGTCGATGCTTGGGGTGTCGATGCCCACGAGCCGCACGCCGCACTCCGCGAGCCAGTCCACGAGATCCGGAGCCAGCGCGGCGAAGTCCTTTCTGAATTCCCGCGGGTCCGGATAGGTATCCGTGGCGAGAAGGACGCGCTCCACGTCGGGCCGACCGTCCTCGCCTGCGGACACTCCGGGCACTTCACCCGCCAGGGCGCTTCGAACCATGTCCACGGTCACCAGACCGCCGCGAGGCACCTTCACGCGAACGACCCGGCAGGGTCCCAGGAACGGATCCAGCGCCCGTTCGCCGATCGGGCGGCCGCGGCGATCGTAGTGCAGCGGCGCATCCACGTGCGCGCCCAGGTGACAGGTCGAGCGCAGGGTGGACAGCGTGACCGTATCCCCCTGCTCCAGGTCGAGAACCATCTCGCGCTCCAGCGCCGTGTCGCCCGGGAAGACGGCGGTCGCGGAGGTCAGCCGCGGGCTGATGTCGTAGAGCATGCTCTTCTCGGGACTCAACTCTCCTCCTGCAATGCGCCACGGAAGATCTCGGCGACTCGCCACATCTCGTGGTACGTGTTGAACAGCGGGCACGGGGCCAGGCGAAGGACGTCGGGCTGGCGGAAGTCTCCGATCACGCCCTCCTGCTGCAGTCTCTGCTGAACGTGGGCGGCGGCCTCGACCTGGATCGAAAGCTGTGCCCCCCGCCGTTCGGGGTCCGGCGGCGTAAGGATGCGGTCCGGACCGTTCAACAGAGGAGAAAGCAGCCACTCCAGGTACGCGGTGAGACGAACCGATTTGGCTCTCAGCGGCTCGGTGCCGGCCTCGTCGAACAGGGCGAGCGCTGGCCCGAGTGGAGCCATGGCGAGAACCGGTGGGCAGCTCAGTTGCCAGCCGCCGGCGTCGGCCCGCGGAACGAAGCCCGGGTCCAGCTGCATGCGGAATCGAGTCTCGGGGTCGTTGCCCCACCAGCCTCCGAGCCGCAGAGTCTGCCGGTCCGTGGCATGACGCTCGTGCACGAAGACCCCAGCCGGCGCTCCCGGACCCGCATTGACGTACTTGTAGTGACACCAGGCCGCGAAGTCGACGTCCCAATCGTGCAGGTGAAGGGGGACGTTGCCCACGGCATGCGCGAGGTCGAAGCCCACCCGGGCGCCGCAGCCCCTGGCGGCCTTGACGATCCGCGGCAGATCCAGGAGCTGACCGGTGAGGAAGTTCACCCCGCCCAGGAGTATGAGGGCGACCCGGTCTCCTCTCTCCTTCAGGGCACGCTCGATGTCCGACTCGTTCAGCAGGACGCCGTCCTCACCCGGCCCGATCTCGATGAGGTCGGTTTCCGGGTCGACTCCGTGCCAGCGCAGGTGCGTCTCCACCGCGAACCGGTCGCTCGGGAAGCAGGGCCGCTCGATCAGGATGCTTCGCCGGCCGGCAGTCGGACTGTAGAAGCTGGCGAGCAGAAGGTGCAGGTTCACGGTGAGGCCGTTCATGATCGCGACTTCCGCCGGATGGGCTCCCACCAGGCGGGACAGCGGGCCGAGGAAGCGATCGTCGAGCCCATACCACGACGGGTCCTCGAACCAGCCGTCCACCCCGAGGGTTCCCCACCGGTCCATTTCCCGGACGGCGGCCTCGCGCGAGGCGAGCGGAAGCGGGCCCAGCGAGTTGCCGACGAGGTAGATCGGCGTCGCGCCCCCCGCGCTCGGGAGCTCGAAGCGGTCGCGGAACTCCCTCAGCGGATCGCCGCGATCGAGCTCGCGAGCGAACTCGGGCCCCTCCTTGAGAGCGGCCCGGAATTCGGCAACCGTGAGATCCGGGTTCAATCTTCCGTCCACCCGGGTCCCCGGACGACGCGGCCGGCAAGGGCGCCGGTGTGCGCTCCCTCTCGTACGGTGTGGACTCCGTTGACGAACACGTGCTCGACCCCGGTCGCCAGCTGGTGCGGCTCGGCGAAGGTTGCGTGATCGATGATCGTCCCCGGGTCGAACACGACGATGTCCGCGAAGTAGCCCGGGCTGAGGCTGCCGCGGCCCCGGATGCCGAGGTTGGCTGCCGGCTGACTCGTGGACTTGCGGATGGCTTCCTCCAGCGGGATTACACCTTCCTCCCGAACGTAGCGGCCCAGGAGCCGGGCGAACGTGCCGTACGCTCGCGGGTGCGGATTGAACTCCAGGAAGACACCCTCCGGTGACATCGCTTCGGCGTCCGACCCGAAGCTCATCCAGGGCAGGGCGATCTTCTTCTTCACGTTGTCTTCCGACATGAAGAAGTACACCGTACCGATATCGGCCCCGTTGGCGACGAGCAGATCCATGGCCGCTTCCTCGGGACTCAGTCCCCGCATCTCGGCGACCTCGGCCAGAGTCTTGCCGGTCAACGGCTTGAGTTCGTCGTTGCGAAAGCCCACGAGCAGGACGTTCTCGGGCGACCCGGCGGCCAGGTACAGGTTTTCCCACTCGTCCGTGGGCGTGCGCATCTCGTTCGCTACTCGCCGCCGTATCGCCGGATCCTCCAACCGCGCGATCCAGGCCTGGTCGCCACCTTCCTGAACCCACGGGGGCATGGCGGCGTCGAGACCGGTTGCACCGGCCGTGTACGTGTACATGTCGGCCGTGATCCTCAGGTCTTCGGCACGGGCCGCCTCGATCGCCCGGATGATCTCTTCGAGCTTCGGCCAGTTTTCCTGGCCCGCCGCCTTCAGGTGGTAGACCTCGGCCGCGACATCCGCCTCACGCGCGATCGTGATGAGCTCGTCGAGCGCCGCCATCACCGAGTTCCCCTCGCTCCGAATGTGGGAGATGTACATCCCCCCCAGCTCCCCGGCTGCAGAGGCGAGTGCGATCAGCTCGTCGGTGTCCGCGTAGAAGGCGGGCGCGTAGATGAGCGACGAACCCAGGCCCATCGCGCCCTCGCGCATGGCCTCCCGGACGAGGCCCTGCATGCGCTCCAGCTCCTCCGCCGTGGGGGCGCGGTCCTCGTAGCCGAGCTCGTGGATGCGGACCGTGGTGGCGCCGACGAAAGACGCCACGTTGGGCGAGACCCCCCGTTCAACCAGGTGATCCAGATATTCCCCGAGCGAAGTCCAGGTGACATCGAATTCGAGGTCCCCCTGGTCCTCTAGCATCTCGGCCTTCATCGAGTTGTTGAGCGGTCCCATGGACCAGCCCTCTCCCATCACCACCAGGGTGACGCCCTGCACCAGGTCGCTCTCGCCCCTGCCGTCCAGCAGGAGCGATTCGTTGGCCCATGACAGCATGTTGATGAAGCCGGGGCTCACCGCCTTTCCGGCGGCGTCGATCTCAGAAAGGCCGCGCAGGCCATCCGGACTTTCCTCGTAGCTCACCACGGCGGAGATCGTGTCGTCGTCGATCGCAACGTCGCCTGTGAAGGGGGCATTCCCGGAACCGTCGTAGATGGTGCCGCCCTTCACCACGACCTGGTGCGGGGGTGCGGACTCGCA
Source organism: Candidatus Benthicola marisminoris (assembly GCA_023554335.1). Lineage (GTDB taxonomy): Bacteria > Gemmatimonadota > Gemmatimonadetes > Palauibacterales > Palauibacteraceae > Benthicola > Benthicola marisminoris. The sequence continues at coordinate 4,111 of JAMJQR010000210.1, read as the reverse complement.
GGCCGCGAGACACGGAATCAGGAGGAGGGAAACAAGCCATCGCCGACCGTACATGGGAACTCCTCGTGCACCGGGAACAGGAGTATCGGAGACGGCCGAACGCCGAAGTCCGCCCGCCCGCGATTCGCGCGCCAATACTAGCCCGTCCGGGCGGCGACACGCGAGGGCGCGGGCCAGGGGCGCAGGCGAGACGCTCCGAACTGGACGCCATGCCATGACCGGCCTATTCTGCCAGGACCTATTCGCCGGCGAGTCACTGCACGCGCAGAGCCACTTGCCGGTTCCAGTACAATGACCACGCGAGTGGAGACCAATATGAAGACGTGGACGAGCAGCCTCCTCGCTCTGGGAGCCGTCCTGCTGGCGGCCCTGCCGGCGGCGGCGCAGAACTTCCCGACGGATGATCCGGTGATCGAGGCCATGTGGACCGAAGGCATGGAGAACTCCCAGGCCTGGGCGATCGGGCAGGCGATGCTCGATTCCATCGGTCCGCGCCTGACGGGCACCCCGGCGGTGGACCTGGCCAACCGGTGGGCCGAGACCGTGATGTCTGGGTGGGGCGTGGACGCTCGCGTCGAGGACTACGGCACGTGGAAGGGGTGGGAGCGGGGCGTGACGCACGTGGACCTGCTGGAACCGCGCGTGCGCACCCTGGATGCCATGCTGATGGCCTGGAGCCCCGGCTCGGATGGAACCGTGGAGGGCGGCATCGCGACGTTCCCGGATGTGGGCGACGCGGAGGCCTTCCAGGCGTGGCTGCCCTCGGCGGAGGGGAACTTCGTGGCTCTCGCGATGCCGCAGCCTTCCTGCCGTCCCACCAGCAGCTACGAGGAGCATGGCACGGAGGCCCAGGTGGAGGCCGTTCGCGAGAAACGACGCGAGATGCGCATGGCCTGGAACCAGAAGTTCGAGGCGATCGGCCTGGAGCCGGCCGAGATGATCGCGGCGATCGAGGACGCGGGTGCCCTGGGCATCCTGTGGTCCGACTGGACCGGCGCCTGGGGCTCCCGGCGGATCTTCGCCCTGAACACGCGCTTCGGGGCTGCGACGACGCGGATTCCCGCCGTCGACCTGAGCTGCGAGGACTACGGTCTCGTGTGGCGCCTCGCCGCCATGGACCAGGGACCCGTGCTTCGCGTGAAGGCGGAAGCCACGATGATGGATGACGTGCCGGTCGCCAACGTGATCGGCGAGATCCGGGGCACCGAGCTCCCGGATGAGTACGTGGTTCTGTCGGCTCACTTCGACTCGTGGGACGGTGGCTCGGGAGCGACCGACAACGGCACGGGCAGCATCGTCATGATGGAGGCGATGCGCATCCTCGCCGAAGCCTATCCGAATCCCAAGCGCACGATACTCGTCGGCCTGTGGGCCAGCGAGGAGCAGGGACTCAACGGGTCAAGGGCGTTCGTGGCCGATCATCCCGAGGTGATCGAGGGACTGCAGGCCGCGTTCAACCAGGACAACGGCACCGGGCAGATCGCCCGGGCGTCCGCCATGGGGCTGGTGAGCGCATCGGGCAACATCGCGGGCTGGATGTCGCAGCTTCCGAGGGATATCTCGGGCAGGGTGGACCTGACTTTCCCCGGCTCTCCGAGCGGGGGAGGAAGCGACCACGCGGCGTTCAACTGCACGGGTGCGCCCACGGTGGGGCTGGGATCGAGCAGCTGGGACTACTTCAGCTACACGTGGCACACGAACCTGGACACGTTCGACAAGATCGTGTGGGAGAACGTGCGCAACAACGCCACCATGGTGGCCATGCTGGCGTATCTCGCCTCCGAGGACGAGCGCGTCTCGCGCGACGTTCGGGCGACGGTGATCAATCGGAGGACAGGCGAGCCCGCCGAGTGGCCTTCGTGTGAAGACGGCGCGCGCGAGACCAATGCCCGATACCGCTGACGAAGCTCGTTCCCGGCTGTTCCACGAGGAGGCCACCCGCTTCCCGGCCGACCTGTTTCAGTTCGATCCCCGTATACGGGCCGGTTGGCTGTCGGATCGCTACTTCGTCCGCACGGCCCGCACGCTGGCGCACGCCGGGCGGGACCCGATCGTCACGCTGCAGTTCTTCGCGAAGCGCCACGGTGTGCTCGCGGGCACGTTCGAGTGCATCCGGATGCTGCAGACTCAGCTGGCGGCCGGCTACGACTTCTCGACGCTGGAAGTCGACACGCTGCATGACGGCGATCGAATCGAGCCGTGGGAGGTGGCCTTCCGGATTCGAGGCCGGTACCGGTCGTTCGCCCACCTCGAGACGACGCTGGACGGCGTCCTCGCCCGCCGCAGCCTGATCGCCACCAACGCTTCCCGGGCCGTGGACGCCGCGGCCGGCGTGCCCGTGATCTACTTCGCTCCCCGCCACGACGACTGGCGGATTCAGACGCCGGACGGCTACGCGGCTCGCGTGGGAGGCGGGGGAGATGTGTCGAGCGACGCGGGCGCTTCCTGGTGGGGGGGAGAAGGTGTGGGAACCATGCCGCACGCCATGGTCGCCGCCTTCGAGGGCGACGTGGTGGAAGCGACGCTGGCCTTCGCTCGCTACGTGCGGGACGAGGAACCGTACGTTCCCATCGTGAGTCTCGTGGACTACCGCAACGACTGCGTCGCGGACGCCCTTGCCGTCGCCCGCGCGATGCGCGGGGAGTTCGGGGACGGTGTGCTGTTCGGCGTTCGCCTCGACACCAGCGGGAAGCTCGTGGACCGGGCCCTGATGGACGACCCGGATCTGTGGGGAAAGGAAAGCCTGGCGGGAGTCAACCCGCACCTGGTCCGTAAGGTTCGAGAGGCCCTGGATTCGGAGGGCTTCGACTACGTGGGGATCATGGTATCGGGCGGATTCACTCCTCGTAAGATCCGGCGTTTCTCGGAGCTCGACCTTCCGATCGCGGCCTACGGTGTGGGGAGCAGCATACTCGGTCACGGGCGCGAGGAAGACGGCGTGGTCACGGACTTCGACTTCACCGCCGACGTGGTGGAGGTGGACGGCCGTGCGGAGGCGAAGGTGGGGCGGAGCATGTGGGAGAACGCGAGGCTGATCAGGGTGGACTGGGAGCTACTCGCCGGACTCGATGCGGAGGTGCAAGGTGTCTGAACTGCCCATACCGAATCACTTCGACGGAGCCCGAACCGACGAGGTCTGGCGCGTTGAATACGGTGTCCGGGCTCCGGAGGCGGAGGAATGGGCGGCGGAACACGGCATCGGCCATCCGTCCGACGATGATCCCCGCATCGCGCTGCTGCTCGTGGACTGCCAGAACACCTTCTGCATTCCGGGCTACGAGCTGTTCGTGGCGGGACGCTCGGGTCGCGGCGCCGTAGACGACAACAACCGGCTTTGCCAGTTCATCTACCGCAATCTGCACAGGGTCTCGGAGATCACGGCCACGCTGGACACGCACACCGCGCTCCAGATCTTCCACCCGGTCTTCTGGGTGAATGAGGAGGGTGACCATCCGGTGGGCGGTCAGACGGAGATCACGCTGGCCGACGTCGAGGAGGGGCGATGGTGCCCTAATCCGGCGGTTGCGGATTCGCTTGCAGGGGGTGACGTGGAGTGGCTTCGCGCCTACGCCCGCCACTACGTGCGTCGCGTCACGGAGGGTCGCTATCCTCTGATGGTGTGGCCCTACCACTCCATGCTTGGCAGCGTCGGACACGCTCTCGTGTCCGCCCTCGACGAGGCGGTCTTCTTCCACAGCATCGCCCGGCAGACGGCGGCCCGCTTCGAGGTGAAGGGCGGGACGCCGCTCACGGAGAACTACTCCGTGTTCAGTCCCGAGGTCATCAAGGGGCCCGAAGGTGAGCCGATCGCGTCGCCCAATCTCGAGCTGTTCGGGCACCTGATGGACTTCGACGCCTTGATCGTGGCGGGCCAGGCCGCCAGCCACTGTGTGGCCTGGACCCTGCACGACCTCCTGACCGCCATCCAGGCTCGCGATCCGGACCTCGCGGGCAAGGTCTACATCCTGGAGGACTGCATGTCGTCCGTGGTGGTTCCCAGGGGGCCGGATTTCACCGAGGAGGCCGAAGAAGCGCTGGACCTTTTCGAGGAAAACGGGATGCGCCGCGTGCGATCGACGGATCCCATGAGCAGCTGGGAAGGGATGGCATA
>JAMJQR010000209.1 GCA_023554335.1 Candidatus Benthicola marisminoris | reverse complement strand
ACGGTCGAGCTCCGTGATTTCGAAGGCTCGCCGCGCAGCAGCGTCACCGTTGAAGCCTTCAGCGTCCTTCCGGAGCACGAGCGGACAGTGACCATCCCGCTCGATGCGGATCTGGAGCCCGGCCGCTACCTGGCGATTCCGGTACTCGAATATGGAGACGACGGCCTGATGGGGGCCCAGGTCGCGTTTCGCGTCCAGTAGGCCGATGAACCGGCGCCTCGCGCTTCTACGGATCTGCGTCGCAGTCGTTGCGCTGACGACCGGCCATCTCCTGGCCGCGCCTGCGTCCGCGCAGCTGTGCAGCGGTTCCGGCCGCTACACGGTCCGCCTGCAGCCGGGGCTGCTCGTCTTCCCGACGCCTACCCCGGACGATTTCGCTGCGGGATCGATCGAGCACGGGCCGGTCGTCCTGAACGTCCGGCCGCGAGGCAGGGCGAACAACCGCTGGGTCGTCTGCCTGCGCGCTGACAGCTCCGACATGGGCAACGGGAAGCCGATCTCGGATCTCCAGTATCGACGCGACGACCAGACGGCCTGGACTCCCATGTCGCCCGGAGATCAGCTTCTGGCGCAGGGAAACCGGGGTACTCGCATCACCCTTCAGTTCCGGATTCTCCTGGATGAGGCCACGGACCCGGCGGGCACCTATAGCGCCGACTACACCGCTACGGCGGCGCGGCAATAGGGATCCGACATGCTGCGGCCTCTGCGCTTCCTGGTCCCGCTTCTGATTCTCCCCGGCCTCCTCGCTGCGCAGGAGGTCCCCGTGGCGGAACCCGGCACCATCGTGACGGTCACGATCGAGCCACCCTCCCATCTTGCCGCTGCCCGGGATTCGCTGGGTCGCCTCTCCCTCGCGTACGCCACTGAGACGTCCGGAGGGATTCGGCTCATCGGTCGCAGCGCCGGCAGCTTCACGTGGGAGGCAGGGGAGGAACCCAGGTTTCCCGTCACGCTGAAGCTCTCTGACCGCGCGGAGGCGGGAGTGACCGAGGCGGCCCTCGTGGCGTTCGAGAGCGCCGAGGGTCTGGTGGCCAGCGTTTCGGTTCTGGTCCTCGTTCAGGCGATTCGAGCGGTCGACGTCCAGCTGGTGGCCACCCGCGAGGCTGCCGCGCGCGGCGAGACGGTGACCTTCAGGTACGTGCTCAACAACCAGGGCAACGCCGGTGATTCGGTGTCTCTTACTCTGGAAACGAACCTGGGCGAACGCCCCGGAGTGATCCCGGAATCGGTGTGGCTGGCGCCGTTTCAGGAGAAGGTCGGAGAGTTCGATCTGTCCGTGCCGGGAGAGGTGGCGATCGGTTCCCAGGTCTACGTGCGCCTCTCCTTGCGGCTCGCGGAAGCCGCGGTGAGCGACAACGCGACGGTCGCAGTCCTGCCCGAGCGGGGACTGTTCCCCGAATTCGTGCACATACCCAGCACGCTTTTCCTGGGCTCGACGGTGACCTCGGCCGACCGCGGACCGGAGACGCAGCCGGTGGCGGCGATTTCCGGAAGCGGCACGCTGGCGCGCGACACGGAACTCCTGTTCAACTTCCGCCACATGCCGAGAGGCGGAAGCGTCTACGCCTTCCGTGGGCTTCTTTCGGGCCCCCGACTCTTCCTCGGTGTGCAGCGGCCCCGGTGGGGCGCGGCTCTCGGCGATCTGAACATCCGCACCAGCGACCTCCTGGGATTCCAGCTGCAGGGCCGCGGCGCCCAGGCCAACTGGAGCGCAGGCCACCTCACGCTGCAGGGGATGGCCGCCCGGCCCACGGGCCTGGACGGCGTCACGCTCGATGGACACGTCGCGGCGGCGGAGGTTGGCTTCGGCCGGCCGGCGCTGAGGGGAGGGGCGATCGTGACCTCCACGGAGCGATCCGATCCACTCGGCTCGCCCGAGAGCTCGGTTTGGGCGGCCCTGGGCCGCGTCCAGGTCACCCGCGGCGGACATTGGCTCGGCGTAGATGCGGGGCCCATGCGGGTTTCGAACCTGCGCACTTCGGAGACGGAGGCGGGTCCGTCCGTCGACGCCCGTTACGTGTACCGCGAGCAGCGCGCGGACCTGGACTTCCGCTTCCGCAGGCTGCCGAGTCTCCTGGCCGATCCCAGGCTGCCACCCGATGAGCTTCGCGCCGTCGCGACCGTTCGGCCCACCCGTCAGGTGTCCGTGTTTGGCACGCTGTACAACGAGGCCGTTCCGCAGTCACTACAGTTCGAGGGTACCCGGGCTCGGGGGGCGCGACTCGGCCTGCGGTGGGGAGAGGCCGCCTGGGCCGTTGGCCTCACGGGCAGCGCCCGAAGAGTGGAGGGTGCGGTGCAGGAGACCCGCCACCTCGGACGCCTGGACGCCACACTTCGCGCGGGTGAATTCACATTCGACGGATCGCTCGGCCTGGGGACCACGCGAATCGGACTCGAAACCGAGCTGGCGGAGCTGTACCGCATCGGGGGGTCGTGGGTCGCCGACCGCGGCATGGCCACGTTCCACGTCACGGTCAGCGACGACATCCTCCAGCCCGCCTCGACGCTGCTCGACGCCTATGGGCTGTATCGGCTGAACCAAGTCATCGAGCTGTACGGATCGGCGACCACCTTCGTCGTCCTCGAGTCCGAGGGATTCGCGCCCGTATCGATCAGTGACGGGTTGACCGTGCAGACGGGAGCCCGGTTCCGGCTCTCTGCCAATCGGTTCCTCTACACTGGACTGGAGCGCTTCTCGGCGGGTGGCTCGGACGGGGCGCGGTGGCGCGTGTCGGTGGGCATTCAGCAAGGGCTGCCTCTGCCCCTGCCCGTGCGCCGGCCGGCCGCAGCCTCCGGGTTCGTATTCGAGGACCTGAACGGCAACGGACTTCGCGAAGAGAACGAGCCCGGGCTGGACGGCGTCATGCTGCGAATGGACTTCGAAAGTACGGTGACCGCGGCGGACGGCCGGTTCGAGTTCAGGGACGCCGAGCCGCGCTCGATCGAAGTCGATCCGAGGTCGCTGGGCGACTCGTTCGTGCCGGTGCCACCAGTCCGCGTGGCGACGCGAGGAGAAACCGCGATCGGCCTGTATCGGCCGGGAAGCCTGTACGTGAGCGTATTCCTGGATGCGGACGGAGACGGAATCTGGGATGCCGACGAGCTGCCGGCGTCCGACGTGTCGCTTTCGGTCAGCCGGAATGGAGAGCCCTGGGTCCTGCGCACGGGCGCCGATGGTGCGATCTCGCTCTCATCTCTCGCCCCCGGCACGTACGTGATTCAGGCGGATCCGGAGACGCTTCCCTCGCGTGCGCTTCCGGCGGAGGTGCGGTCGGCAGAGGTGAGGGGCAGTGAGTCTACCGAGGTGCTGATTCCCGTCCCGATGCGGCAGATCAACTTCCGCAAGTTCGGCAGCGACGACTGACGCCGCTGTCGGAGTCGCGCGGAGGGGGGTAAGCCGGGTTCTGTAAGCGGGACGAGCCCGCCGAGGCCATCTCTCTGGGACGCCGGTCACCCGACGCCTCTTGCGGCCTACCCGGAGCTCGAACGGGACGGGCAGCCCCTCGCTCCTGTTTGGCCTTGCTCCCGGTGGGGTTTGTCGTGCCGCGGCCGTTTCCGGCGCGCGCGGTGGGCTCTTACCCCACCGTTTCACCCTTGCCTGTGCGGTCGGCCGAAACCGTCCGCCATCGGCGGTCTGTTCTCTGTGACACTTTCCGTCGCCTCGCGGCGCCCGGGCGTTACCCGGCACCGTGCCCTGTGGAGCCCGGACTTTCCTCGAGCCGTACCTCACGGCCGACCCGCGGCCTCATCCCCCTCCGCGGCTCCGCTGACAGTATACACCCTCATGGGGCGGTTTGTTGTCGGCTGGCGAGACCTCCGGCATGCTGACTAGACTGCGGCCTCGCGATCCTGGAACCGAGGCCTAACATCCCGGGGGCCAAGCGTGTTCTTTGTTGGGGTGCAAGGGCGGAGGCCCCCGCGGCTGGAAAGACACGACACGGAGCTGTGATGATTCGGAGCTTACCTGGAGCGGCTTGCACAGCCGCCGTGGCGCTGGCGTGGACGGCGGGGAATGCGGCCGCGCAAGTACACCCGGCGGCCGACTACTACGTGTACGTCGCAGCCGAATCCCAGGACGAAGTCGCCCTGGTTCGGTATGGGCCCGACGGAGCGGAAGTGGTGCGGACCACAGAAGCCTCGCTCAACCCGACGGACATGGACGGACCGCACGGAATCGCCGTCTCTCCGGACGGGTCGAACTGGTACGTGTCCATCGCGCACGGCGCTCCGTTCGGCCAGATCCAGAAGTTCTCGACGGGCGAGGACGCGAAGCTCGGGGCCGCGACGGTGGGGTTGTTCCCGGCGACCATGGCCGTAACGCCCGGGGGGCTGCTGTTCGCGGTGAACTTCAACCTGCACGGCGACCCGGTGCCCAGCTCCGTTTCGATCGTGGAAACGGAGTCCATGACCGAGATCCGGAAGGTGACGACCTGCGCCATGCCGCACGGGTCGCGGCTCTCTCTCGACGCGAAGATGCACTATTCCGTGTGCATGATGGACGACCAGCTGGTGGAGATCGACGCGGCTACGATGGCGGTGCGCCGGCGGTTGTACCTGGGGCCTGGCGCCGAACGCGACCTGCCCCCGCAGACGGATGAATCCGCCGACGTCATAGGTCGCCGGCCTGGAGAGGCAGGCGCTTCTCGCTGCGGACCGACTTGGGTACAGCCCTCACCGGACGGGCGTCACGCCTGGATCGCGTGCAACAAGAACCGCGAGGTACTGGAAATCGATTTGGATGCGTGGCAGGTAGCGCGGCGGCTCGACACCGGCGCCGGACCCTACAACCTCGACGTGACCCCCGACGGGTCCAGCCTGGTCGTCACCTACAAGGGGGACCACGCGGTGGGGCTGTTCGACCTCGCCTCCGGAGACGAGAGAGCGGTCGTTGCGAGCTCCAGGAACATCCCGCACGGCGTTGCGGTCAGCCCCGACTCGCGGTACGCCTTCATCACGATCGAGGGTGTCGGTAACCAGCCCGGAACGGTGGATGTGATCGACCTGAGGTCAGACTCTGTCGTCAGCTCGGTGGACGTGGGCCGGCAGGCGGGTGGAATCGGATTCTGGAAGATGGAACGAGCGGGGGAATGAGACCCCGGCGCAGGACGGGCTGAAACCTGGGCCCGGCGCGACTCGTCGAACCCTGCAGGGCGGGAGGCCGATTCCGGTGCTTCGCCCTGCTCAGAAACGCAAGCATATCAGGAGACGGAGATGTCCAACGGGACGAAGGGATGGCCGGCACGGGCCAGGGCTGCCGCGTTCGCGGCGATGGTTCTGGCGTTCGCGGTTCCGGGCACGGCGGCGGCTCAGTCGACTGAGGAGGTTGGGTCTCCTCAGGGCTTCGAGCTGACCGGATACATCGGCGGGCTGCTTCCGCTCGCCAAGCTGGCGGACTCCGGGGATAGCCTGTCGGCCGAGTTCTCGACCAAGGTGGCGTTCGGTCTGGGACTCGAATACTGGTTCGGCAATTTCGGAATCGCCGCGAACGGCAACTACGCGAACCCGGATCTCACGATCCAGGTGATCGAGGAGGTGGGCAGCTTTCCAACCTCGATCGCCCTCGGAGCGACGGACCTCTGGATGGCGGCCGCCAACTTCCTGTGGCGTCCCCAGCTCCGGGGCACCGCATCCGTCGTGCGTCCGTACTTCGGCGCCGGACCGGGCGTGGTCAAGGTCATGTACCCGCAGTCTGACGAATTCACGATCGTGGACGAGACGCGGTTCGCGGTCTCCCTGGTGGGCGGGGCCCAGGTCGAGCTGAGCAAGGGCTGGTTCGTGCGGCTGGACGTGCGGGACTACATTTCCAAGCTGGACACCGAACCGTTCGACCAGACCAAGACGCAGCACGATTTCTTCACGTCGATCGGAGTCGGCTACTCGTTCCACTAGGTCGGCCTTCCGGCCGGCCCCAAAGCGGATCCGACCGGACAGGAAGACCATGGGCACAGCACAGCCACGAGTTCTCGTCCCAGAAGGGGACATCGGCCGCCGGATTCGTGAGCTGGCGGCGACTATCGAGCGGGACTACGCCGGGGCGGACGAGATCGTCCTCCTCGGCGTGCTGCGTGGCGCGTTCATCTTCCTGGCGGACCTGGCGCGGGCACTCTCCATTCCGAGGCGAATCGACTTCATCGCCCTGTCCAGCTATGAAAACGGGTCCAACTACGCGGGCGGCGTGCGCCTCATCATGGACTCCCGGATCAACGTTACCGGCCGCCACGTGCTCATCGTGGAGGACATCCTCGATTCCGGGCGCACCCTCTCCTACCTCATGGAGACCTTCGAGGCCCGGCACCCTGCGTCCCTCAAGTGCTGCGTGCTGGTCCGGAAGCCGACCCAGGAGGTCCAGATCGAGGTCGACTACCTCGGCTTCGACATCCCCGACGACTGGGTGGTGGGCTACGGCCTCGACTTCGGTGACCACTACCGCGCTCTTCCCTACATTGGAGTCGTGGACCCCGCTGAGGAGGAGAAACCAGGCTGAATCTCCGGGCGGGACACGGCGGCCCGGAGGTACTGGAAGCAAGGAGCCGAGGGCGCCGAAAACCCGCGCCAGACGTGGGTTTTTGGGCGACAGAGTGTCACAATGTCCCATGCCGGGACCTTGTGACAGGATGTCCCACGCCGGGTGTGCTGGAGGACGGGAGATTGGGCCGCTGCACGCCGGAGTTCCGCGGTGTTTCGCCGTCTGCCAAGGCACCGGCACCCGGCATGGATGATGCACCACGGCCTACGGCTTCGTGCGGCCCGGGGCCGGAGCGAGGATGAACCCGAACGATTACGAGAGCTCTCGTGGGTGATGATACAGCTGTGAAGACGCGCGTGAAGTCGAGCAGAGTCAAGACCGCGCGGTATCCGCAATGCACCGTGGAAGTGGTTTCCGATTCCGGCGAGGGAGCCCAGAAGTGCGGGCAGACCTTCGGCGCGGTGAGCGCGAAGATGGGGAACGGAGTCTGGACCGTGGAGATCATCCCGGCCGAGATTCAGCCCCCGCCGAGGAGCCCCGCGGGCGCCAGCGGCAATCGAATCCGGATCGGCGAGGACGTGGTCACCAACTGGGGCGACCGCACCAACGTCGCCATCGCCTTCAACGAGCAGGTCCTCCTGGCCCGCCATCGGCTGAACGCGATCGAGGACGAGGCGATTCTCCTCGTCGAGAACATGTGGGCGACCCACAAGGACGAGGACATCCGGGCGGAGTGGGCCGCTGCGATGGAGGAGCTGGAGGGGGCCAACTACCGGATCATCGAGGTCCCGATGGAGGAGGAGTGTCTCGCCATCGTGGACAATCCCCGCAAGGGGAAGAACATGTTCGCGCTCGGCATCCTGTGCTGGATGTTCGATCGCGACATGGAGGTGACGCGGGCCGAGATCGCACACGCGTTCCGGAAGAAGGCCGCCGAAGTCACCGAGCGAAACCACGAGCTCCTGGAACTGGGCTACTCGTGGGCCGACTCGCACCTCGACGTCCGCATCGAGGTGAAGCCCGGGCTTTCGGCCGAGAACACCCTCGTGATGAACGGCAACCAGGCGATCGCCTACGGGGCCGTGGCCGCGGGGATGGACCTGGCCGCGATGTATCCGATCACCCCTGCTACTTCGGTCTCGCACCAGCTGGGGGAGATGTTCCACAAGTTCGGTGGCGTGATTCACCAGGCCGAGGACGAGATCGCGGCTGCCGGCGTAGCGATCGGAGCCTCTTACTCGGGCAAGGTCGCATTCACCATCACGTCGGGCCCCGGACTCGCGCTCAAGACCGAATTCCTGGGCCTCTCCGTGATGTCGGAGATCCCGCTCGTGGTCGTGGACGTTCAGCGTGGCGGACCCAGCACCGGCCTTCCGACCAAGGTGGAGCAGTCCGATCTTCTGGCCGCGCTGTTCGGCCAGCCGGGTGACGCGCCCCACGTGGTCATGGCCCCGGCCACCATCGAGGAGTGCTTTCATTCCATGGTCACGGCGCGGCGGATCGCAGAGACGTTCCGCACGCTGGTGATCGTGATGACGGACGCCAACCTGGCCACCGGAGTGCAGCCGTTTCCCCGCCCCGTCCTGGATCCGGCATGGCAGGGATCTCTGCCGGACATGTCGCCGGTACCGGAGGGTAAGCCTCCTTATGACTGGGACGAAGAGACCGGCCTGTCGAGGCGCTTCGTTCCCGGCACTCCTGGTGGGATGCACACGCTCACCGGCCTGGCGCACGACGAGCACAGCAAGGTGGCCTACGCTTCGGCGGTGAACCAGAAGAGCTCCGCCATGCGCAGCCGCAAGATGGCGGTGCTGCACAGCACCCTCAGGCCGCCGGTGGTGTACGGCGACGAAGCGGGCGATCTGCTCGTCGTCGGCTGGGGCAGTACCAAGGGAGCCATCGAGGAGGCGGTGGACCGCGCTCGTGCGGAAGGTCTGACGGTCTCCTCGCTGCACCTTCGGTTCCTCTCGCCGCTCGAGCCGGGACTCAAGGCGATTTTCGGGCGATTCAAGAGGGTCATGACGGTCGAGATCAACTACAGCGACGATCCGGACCTGCCCTACATCACCGAGGAGAACCGGCGGCGCGGCCAGCTGGCCTGGCTGCTTCGCGCGCAGACGCTCGTGGACGTCGATTGCTGGACCCGCGTCCTGGGTGAGCCTTTGCAGCCCGGAGCCATTCACGAGGTGATCCGGGACCACATATCGAAGGGGAGCGCCTCATGAGCCAGTCTTGCTGCTCGCTGCTCACGCCGGTCGACGAGGATCGCGAGTTCAGCCTCGACGACTACGAGGGGGCGCGCGCCCGCTGGTGCCCGGGGTGCGGCGATCACTCGGTCCTCACGGCGGCCCAGAAGCTCCTGGTGGACGAACAGCTCAAGCCTGAGGAAACCGTGTTCGTGTCGGGAATCGGCTGCTCCAGCCGCTTCCCCCACTACATGAAGACCTACGGCTTCCACGGCCTGCACGGACGGGCACTGCCGGTGGCGACCGGAGTGAAGTTGAATCGACCCGACCTCAACGTCTTCGTCGTGATGGGAGATGGAGACTGCGTGTCCATCGGGGCGGGGCACTGGGTGCACGCGACGCGCTACAACGTGGACATGGTCGCGCTGATGCTGGACAACAACATCTACGGCCTGACCAAGATGCAGACGTCTCCGACGACGCCGGAAGGATACGCGAGCAACACGCAGCCCCAGGGGAGTTGGCTACCCGCCCTGAATCCGATCGAGGCCACGCTCGGGATCACCAACGCCTCCTTCGTGGCCCAGACGGCGGAGTGGATCCCGGCTCACCTGTTCGCCACCTTCCAGGCGGCGTACAGGCACCGCGGATTCGCCTTCGTGCGCGTGCTCCAGCGGTGCCCGGTCTTCACCGAGGACATCTATCTCGACGCCGTCCGCAACCCGGAGATGATCGAGATCCTGTCCCACCCCGACGGGGTGGAGATGCCGGAATCGCTGGCGCAGATCTACACGAACCAGGTGAGGCACGATCCGAAGAACCTGTCGGCGGCCAGAGATCTGGCCGCGGATGACTCGCGACTGCGGCTGGGAGTGCTGTACCGGGACGAGTCGAATCCCCGCTACGAAGAGACCCGGCACCTGCCGCTGCACTCGGCGGAAGACAAGATCAGAATCCTGAACGAAGAGCTGGATAAATATGCCGTCTGACAAAACGACGGACGGACGCGTGGAGCGGTCCCTGGCAATCCTCGAGAAAGCGCGCGAGGACTTCCATTCGGCCCTGGTGGCCACGTCCGAGGAGCTCCGCGGCCTTCTGGATGCCGGCAGCGGCAGCGCGGAGGCGCGTGCAGAGCGCACGGCGGCCGAGCTGGGCGCATTCGCCGTCGGGCACATCGACGTCGACCGCTTCTCGGCGTTCGAGGAAACCGGGGAGCCGGTGGCCGTCACGGTCGCCCCGAAGTTGGAGGCCGCCTCGCGCACGCTGCAATCGCTCCTGGACCGGGGCGACGATCTGTTCCTGGTGCGGGCGGAGGCCGGGAAGGACCTAAGAGAAGTTGTCTCCGCCGGTCTCGCGCGGGCCGGCCGCGCCTTCGGAGCCGCGCGCACGGTCGAGCTGGCCAGGTCCGGGAGGTACGACGAAGCACAGCACGGCGAGTGGCTCGACCGGTTCCCGCCCTCCCTGTGGAGCGGCCGGGAACGGAAGCTCGCGCCACCCATAGTGGTCGAGATCGAGGGCACGGATCTGCTCGCGGGCGGCCTGGCCGACTTCCTGGACGGAGCGCAGAAGATCGTGCTCGTCGTGCGGGGACCGGCTCCGCCGGCCGAGCTGTCCCGACTCATAACCCCGGGTCTGATGGTGGTGCAGGCGGAAGATCCCGCGGACCTGTCCGTGCTGGCCGAGACCGAGGGGCCCGCCGTCGCGGCGCTCCTGCCGGACGGTGCCGCCCGGTTCGTCCACCTCCCCGAGGACGACGGGGGACGGGGCAGGCTCACCGTGAACCACATGCCGGAGGATGAGCCGAAGAGGGCGTTGGGGCGCGTCAGTGTCTATCAGCAGGCGGAGGGTCTTCGCCACCTGGCGTCGCTCGCCGCCGGCTGGGGACTCGCCGCCGCGCCGGCCGCGGCTCCCTCGGGAGACGGGGCAGCGGCCCCGGCGGCTTCGACGGCAGCCGACACACTGGCCGCCTGGATTCTCCGCCAGGCCGACCTTCCGGAAACGGGCTGAGGGGAGGCTTATTGGACCCTCAGGCCATTCTGGCTTCCGTCGCCGTCCTGGGCGGGGTAGGGCTAACGTTCGGCACCCTGATCGCGATCGCGAACAGGAAGCTGTACGTGTGGGAAGACCCTCGCATCGACGAGATCACCGACATCCTGCCGGGCGCCAATTGCGGAGCGTGCGGTTTCGCCGGCTGCCGCGCCTTCGCCGAGGCGGCCATCGACGGAGAAGTCGCACCCGCCGGGTGCACGGTGATGGGCGAGGGGGATCTGGAGGACGTGGCCACCATGCTCGGGGTGGCTGCCGGGGAGGCCGAGAAGGTGGTAGCCCGCCTGCTGTGCGCGGGCGGCACCGACGTGGCCCCCCGGAAGGCGTTGTACGATGGCATCGAGAGCTGTGGAGCGGCGGTGGCGGTAAGCGGCGGCGGAAAGGCATGCGCGTGGGGATGCGTGGGGCTCGCGGACTGCGCCGTTTCGTGCACGTTCGATGCGATCCGGATGAACGACGTGGATCTCCCCGTCGTCGATCCGGAGAAGTGCACGGCCTGCAACGACTGCGTGGAAGCGTGCCCGCTGGACCTGTTCGTGCTGCTGCCGATGGATCACAAGCTCATCGTGCAGTGCAAGAACCTGCTGGACGGCGACGCGGCGACCGATGTATGCGCCGTCGCGTGCAACGCGTGCGGACGGTGCGCGCAGGATGCGCCCGAAGTGGTGACCATGAGCGACGGCCTGGCCGTCGTGAACTACGATAGAATCGACTTGGCCGACCCGAGTGCGGCGGTCCGCTGCCCGACCGGAGCGATCCGGTGGGTGGAGGGCGCTCAGCGCTTCGAGGTCGAACTGACAGCGGTAGGGAGTTGAACAGGATGATCAGGCGAAATACAGGCGACGAGCAGGCAACCGAAGTCCGGTACCCCGGAATCCAGTCAGCCATGGACGGAAGCCAGGCCGTGGTCGAGATGGAGACCGCGGCAAGCGAGGGCGCGGGAGCCTATCCGATCACGCCGTCCACGCAGATGGGCGAGGGCTGGGCAGCGGCGAAGGCGGCCGGGAAGACGAACGTCAACGGACGCCGTCTCCTGTTCTTCGAGCCCGAGGGAGAGCACGCGGCGGCCGGAGTCACGGCCGGAATGAGCATGACGGGACTCCGGGCCACGAACTTCTCGAGCGGCCAGGGCATCGCGTACATGCACGAGTCCCTGTATGCCGCGGTCGGAAAGCGTCTCACCTACGTGCTGAACGTCGCCGCGCGCGCCATGACGAAGCACGCGCTGAACGTGCACGCCGGGCACGACGATTACCACGCCGTCGATGACACCGGCTTCTTTCAGCTGTTCGCGAAGGACGTCCAGGGAATCGCCGACCTCACCGTGATCGCCCATCGCATCGCGGAGCTCAGCCTCAATCCCGGACTCGTGGCGCAGGATGGCTTTCTCACGAGCCACGTGATCGAGTCTCTTCGCCTTCCCGAGCGGGACCTCATTCGCGAGTACCTCGGCGACCCGGCGGACATGATCGACTCGCCAACGCCGGGACAGGTGCTGACGTTCGGCGAGAAGCGGCGCCGGATCCCCGAGATGTTCGATCTCGACTACCCTGCCCTCCTGGGCTCCGTGCAGAACCAGGACGCCTACATGCAGGGCGTGGCCGCGCAGCGGCCGTTCTACTTCGATCACGTGCAGGAGCTCACCGACCGGGCGATGAAGGAGTTCGGTGACCTGACCGGCCGCCGGTACGCGCGCGTCATGGGCTACCGGCTGGAGGACGCCGAGTACGTGCTCCTCGGGCAGGGCTCGGTGGTGTCGAACGCGGAGGCCGTGGCCGACTACCTGCGCGCCGATCGCGGGATGAAAGTGGGCGTGGTGGACATCGCGATGTTCCGACCGTTCCCCACCGATCTGATCAGCGCCCTGCTGAAGGGCAAGAAGGGCGTCACCGTGCTCGAGCGCTGTGACCAGCCGCTCGCCGTGGACCAGCCGCTGCTCAGGGAAATCCGGGCGGCGATGTCGCAGGGACAGGAGAACTACCGTGCGAGCCGGTCAGCGAAGGGCGCGTCGCTCCCGTTCGCCGGCGTGGCCGAGATCGCCCCGGACCAGGTGCCGGACTTCTACTCCGCCGGCTTCGGTTTCGGCAGCCGCGACCTGCAGCCCGCCGATCTGGTCCTCGCGGTCGAGAACATGCTGCCCGGAGGCCGGAAGCGGAGGCAGTACTACCTCGGCATCGACTTCATCCGTGAGGGCACGAAGCTGCCGAAGCTCGAGATCTGGCAGCAGGAGCTGCTCGACCACTACCCGGACCTGGCCGAGCGGGCGCTCGTGCCCGACGGGGAGATCAACCTCCTCCCGGAGGACGCGATATCGCTCCGCATCCACTCCGTCGGAGGCTGGGGCGCCATCACGATGGGCAAGAACGTCGTGATGACGGTGAACGAGCTCGCCGGCATGAACGTGAAGGCGAACCCGAAGTACGGCTCGGAGAAGAAGGGCCAGCCGACGACGTTCTACGGCGTCATGTCGCGCAAGCCGCTGCGGCTGAACGGTGAGCTCAAGTTCGTGAACGTGGTCCTGTCTCCGGACCCCAACGTGTTCCTCAACTCGAATCCGCTGGCCGGCATGCAGCCTGGCGGCGTGTTCGTGATCCAGAGTGACCATGACCCCGAGGTCCTGTGGGAATCCCTTCCCCCGCAGGCACGGCGCATCATTCAGGAGAAGGACATCAAGGTGTACGCGGTCGACGCGTTCAAGATCGCGACCGAAGAGGCTACCGACCCGGACCTGCGGTACCGGATGCAGGGCACGGCGTTCATGGGCGCCTTCTTCCGTACGTCCCCGTTCATGGAGGCGGAGGGCCTGGACGAGGAGACGCTGTTCGAGGCTATGCGCCACCAGCTCCAGAAGAAGTTCGGCCACCTCGGCGAGCGCGTCGTCGAGGCCAACCTCAAGGTCATCCGACGCGGCTTCGATGAGGTCGTGGAGGTCCAGGCCGTGGGCGAGCTCGTGGGGGCCGGGCAGGTGATGGCGGAGGCCGCCGTGGGTCAGATCCCGACGATGCTGGACCATCCCGACCAGGAATGGGGCATCGGGAACCAGGGCCGGTTCTGGGAGCAGGTGTGTTCGCTCTGCGGAATCGACCAGGACGTGATCGCCGACCCGTTCTCGGCCATCAGCGCCATCCCGGCCGCCACCAGCACGGTGCGCGACATGTCGGACATCCGGTTCGAGATCCCCGAGTTCATCCCGGACAAGTGCACTGGCTGCGCTCAGTGCTGGACCCAGTGTCCCGACGCCGCGATCCCGGGCCTCGTGAACTCCGTCGAGGACATCATCCAGACGGCCATCAAGACGGCCCAGAACGGAAAGCCCCTGGACCGGATCCAGTCGGTCTCGGCGAACCTGGCCCGCGAGGCGCACAAGGTTCTGAAGGCCGTCCCGTTCCAGACGTTCGGGAACACGGTCACGACGGCCTACGCCAACCTCTCCGAGAAGCTGCCGTGGGACGCGGAGCGAAAGAAGGATCTGGACCAGGAATTCGCGGCCGTGTACTCGGTCCTCGCGGACTTCCCGCTCGCCAAGACCGTCCCGTTCTTCGATCAGCAGGAGGCCAAGGAGAAGGGAGCCGGCGGGCTTCTCTCGATCACCGTGAACCCGGAGGCCTGCAAGGGCTGCAACATCTGCGTGGACGTCTGCGCCGACCAGGCGCTAGTCACGGTGCGCCAGGACGAAGAGAACCTGGAACAGCTGCGCCGGAACTGGGAGATGTGGGAGAACCTCCCGGACACGGCCGACCGCTTCATCAACATCCGCAATCTGGAGGAGGGGATCGGTGTGCTGCCCTCCCTCCTCCTCAAGAAGGAGAACTACCGCACCATGGCGGGCGGCGACGGAGCCTGCATGGGGTGCGGAGAGAAGACGGCGGTCCACCTCATCGTCTCCGCGGTCGAGTCACTCATGCAGCCGCGGGTCGAGAACTTCGTGGCGCACCTCGAGGAGCTGATCGCGACGCTGGACGCGCAGGCGCGAGACCTCCTGTCGGCGGATGCGGACCTGGACCTGGCGGCCGTGGCCGAGGGCACCGCGGCGGAAGTGCCGCTGGACGACGAGAAGAAGGCGCAGCTCAAGCTGCTCACGGACGCCATCGCGGCGCTGAAGGACCTGGTATGGCGCTACACGAAGGGACCGAGCGGCCAGGGCCGGGCCAACATGGGAATCAGCAACAGCACGGGCTGCTCGTCCGTCTGGGGAAGCACCTTCCCCTACAACCCGTATCCCTATCCCTGGGTGAACCACCTCTTCCAGGACTCGCCGTCCGTGGCCATCGGGATCTTCGAAGGCCACATGCGCAAGATGACGGACGCGTTCACGGCCGTGCGCCGCGCGCGCCTGCTGGCGAGCGGGGAGTACGACGCCAACGTGCACGAGCCCGAGTTCGTGGCGATGACGTGGCAGGACTTCACGGACGAGGAGTTCGACATGTGCGCCCAGATCGTCGCGATCGGCGGAGATGGCGCCATGATGGACATCGGGTTCCAGAACCTGTCCCGTCTGCTGGCGTCCGGTAAGCCGATCCGGGTGATCGTATTGGACACCCAGGTCTATTCGAACACCGGCGGGCAGGCCTGCACCAGCGGGTTCATCGGACAGGTCTCGGACATGGCCGCTTACGGCCAGGCCCAGCACGGTAAGGAGGAGACGCGCAAGGAGCTGGCGCTGATCGCGCTCGCGCACCGCGGAGCGTTCGTGCTCCAGTCGTCGCAGGCGTCGGCCTCGCACATGATCGGCGGCGTGATCCGCGGGCTCAAGACGCACCGGCCCTCGATCATGAACATCTACACGCCGTGCCCGGTAGAGCACGGGCTCGCGGACGAGTGGGCGCCGAACGCCGCGCGTTTCGCGCTCGAGGGACGGGCGTTCCCGTTCATGATCTTCGATCCGGACCAGGGTGCCACGATCGCCGACTGCATGGACCTGAGCGGCAACCCGGATCTGGACGAGACGTGGCCCTCGTACGAGCTGGAATACGTGGACGACGAAGGCGAAGCGCAGAAGATGGAGCTCCCGGTGACGACGGCCGACTGGGCCGCGACCGAGGGCCGCTTCAAGAAGCACTTCAAGCGGATCAAGCCGGCGGACTGGGACGACGACCAGGTCCTGTTCCACGAGTTCCTGGACCTGTCGCACGACGACCGGGTCGGGAAGACCCCCTTCATCTGGGTGATCGACGGCGAGAAGAAGCTGGGCCGACTGGCGTGCTCGATGGAGATGGTACTGCTGGCCGAGGACCGGCTGCTCTACTGGGCGCAGCTCAAGGAGCTGGCCGGACTCCAGGTTCCGGCCTCCGTGCGCGCGGACATCGCCGACGACATGGAAGAGGAGTTCGAGACCAAGGCGGCCGCGATCCGTGCCGAGTACGAGGCCCAGCTGGCCGAGCTCCGGATGAGCTACCCGGCCCTGGTGGCGCGCCGAATGGCGGAAGGCCTCCTTGCTTCGGGCGACGGGAACCTGACCGTGGCCGAGATCCTGGCCCGGGCGAACGCGGACCCGAACCTGGAGCCGATCACTGCCGAGGCGGTAGCCGGCCTGGGCGGCGGCAACGGGGGCGCGACGGTCGCCGTGGCGCCCGCGCAGCCGGAGACCCGTGCTACGGCGATCGCCGAGGCCGTCGAGGTGGCCGAGACGGTCGTGCCCCCCGCGCCGGCACCGGCCGCGGAAGAGGAGGACGAAGACGATGAGCTCGTCATGGAGCCGTACATCGAGACGGCCCGCTGCACTTCGTGCGACGAGTGCATCAACATCAACAAGAAGATGTTCGCCTACGACGAGAACAAGCAGGCGTACTTCAAGGATATGAGAGCAGGGACGTTCGCCGAGATCGTACAGGCGGCGGAGCGGTGTACGGCCGGGATCATCCACCCGGGAACGCCGCTCAACAAGAAGGAGAAGAACCTCGACAAGTGGATCGAGCGGGCGAAGCCGTTCAACTGATCGTGAATTTCGCGGGCGGCTGAGAGGAAGGGCGATGCTCGGATCCAGCACATTCAGACACGGCGTTCACCCGCCGGAGAAGAAGCAACTGACGGAAGAGGTACGCGTGCGGCGCATGCCGTTCCCGGAAGAGATCGTTCTTCCGCTACGGCAGCACGCGGGCCGTCCGGCGAAGCTGCTCGTGAAGGTGGGAGACCACGTGGAGCGTGGAGACAAGGTGGCCGAGGCCGACGGTTTCGTCTCGGTGCCCATCCACGCGTCCGCGGCGGGAACGGTGAAGGACATCCGGCTGTGTCCCCACCCCGATGGATCGATGGCCGAGGCTGTGGTCCTCGCGGTGGACCGGTATTCTCCTCAGGTTCCACGTCCCCGTATCGTGCCCCAGTGGGAGGGCCTCTCACCCCAGCAGGTGGTGGAAGAGGTTCAGAAGGCCGGGGTGGTGGGCCTCGGTGGCGCGGCGTTTCCCACGCACGTGAAGCTGCTCCCACCGGATGACGTGCCCGTGCACACGCTGATCATCAATGGCGCCGAGTGCGAGCCGTACCTGACCACGGACCACCGCACGATGGTCGAGTATCCCGAGCGGGTTCAGTTCGGCATCCGGATCATGATGAAGGCCCTCGGGGTGGAGCGGGCCGTCATCGGGGTCGAGAAGAACAAGCCCGACGCCATCGCGCGCCTCGAGGAAACGCTTCCCGATGACCTCGATGTCACCGTCCTTCCGCTCACCGTGAAGTATCCGCAGGGCGCCGAGAAGATGTTGATCAAGGTGGTCACCGGGCGCGAGGTTCCCGCCGGCAAGCTGCCCATGCACGTGGGCACAGTCGTGCAGAACGTGGGCTCCATTGCCTGCATCGGTGAGATCTTCGAGACCGGCTATCCGCTCATCGAGCGGATCGTCACGGTGACGGGACCCGGGGTGCGACGGCCGTCCAACCTGCTGGTTCCGGTGGGCACGCGGCTTCGCGACGTGCTCGAGTTCTGCGACGGGCTGACGGAGGATGCGACCCAGATCGTGTTCGGCGGGCCCATGATGGGCGCGGCCCAGCCGGATCTCGACACGCCCCTCATCAAGGGCACCACGGGCGTGGTCGTGCTGACGAAGAAGGAAGCGCGGCAGGTCAAGCGCTATCCCTGCATCCACTGCGGTCGTTGCCTGGAGGCGTGTCCCGTCTTCTTGAACCCATCGCTCCTCGGAAACCAGGCGCAGGCCGGCCGCTACGAAGAGATGGAAGAGGCCAACCTGATGGACTGCATGCTGTGCGGCTGCTGTTCGTACGTGTGCCCGTCGCACATTCCGCTTTCGCAGATGTTCGCGCTGGGCAAGAACATGCTCCGCAAGCGACAGGCGGCCGCATGAGCGCCACCCGCGTAGACCGGGGCACCGACCTCGACTCTCTGACCGAGATCCGACTTCGGATCGCCGCGTCGCCCCACCTTCGCACGGCCCACTCGACTCCGCGCATCATGTGGAACGTGGTGGGGTCGCTGGTCCCGATCCTGGCGGCGGCGACGTATTTCTTCGGACCGAGCGCGCTGCTGGTCGTGGGCGCGGCCACGCTAGGCGCCTGGCTGACCGAGCGGGTGTTCGGTGAAGCGGGCGCCACTCGTGACGGCTCAGCGGTGATCACCGGACTCCTGCTCGGACTCATCCTTCCTCCAGGCTTCCCGCTCTGGATGGCGTTCGTAGGAGGCGTCTTCGGAGTCGGGTTCGGGAAGCTGATCTTCGGCGGGCTGGGTCAGAACATCTTCAATCCTGCGCTGCTCGGCCGTGCCTTTCTGCAAGCCGCCTTCCCGGCGACGATCACCACGTGGCCGGTACAGCCGGACAACTGGTGGGCCCTGCGCGGCGACAACTTCGCGCTTCCCCTGATGTCTCCGAGCGCTCCCGATGTCGCCACCGGTGCCACTCCGCTCGGGCTGATGAAGTTCGAGGGCGTCTCCACTCCGACGGCGGACCTGATGCTCGGCTCGATCAGCGGCTCGATCGGAGAGACCGCGGGTCTTCTGATCCTCGTGTGCGGCGGTTACCTGGCGATCCGCCGGTACCTGGATTGGCGGGTGCCGGCGAGCATCTTTCTTACCGTCGGCGCCCTCTCCGGGGCTCTGTACCTCATCGGTCCGGATCGATTCCCGAGTCCGCAGTTCATGCTGTTCTCCGGCGGCCTCATGCTCGGGGCCATCTACATGGCCACCGACATGGTGACCTCGCCGGTCACTCCGGCCGGGGCCTGGCTGTTCGGCATCGGCATCGGGCTCCTGACCGTTCTGATCAGGGTGTGGGGCGGTCTCCCCGAGGGCGTGATGTACGCCATCCTGTTCATGAACGCTCTCGTTCCGTTCATCAATCGGGTCACTCAGCCGCGGGTATTCGGACACCCGCGCCGGGAGCCCCGTGGGGCCGAGTCATGAAGGAACTCCCGACGGTCCCGAATGAGCGCGGGGCAACCGAGCTCGGCGGCGGCGACGCACTTCCCCCGCAGCCAGAGGTTTCGTCTCCGCGACTCATGGCCACCCTCGCCATCGCGGGCGCCCTGGCCGGTCTGGTGATCGTGCTAGTGTTCGGGTGGGCGGACCCACAGATCCGCGCGCACCGGGCCGCTGCGCTGCGCGCCGCGGTGAACGAGGTCCTCGGAAGTCCGGCGACCTATCAGGCACTGTACGTGACCGCCGACGGCTTGAGCGCGCAGCCTCCGGCCGGCGCCGACACCGCGTCCGCCGAGAAGGTGTTCCTCGGCTTCGATGCGGA
>JAMJQR010000208.1 GCA_023554335.1 Candidatus Benthicola marisminoris | reverse complement strand
CGGCCACCCTGACGACGCTCGATGAGGTGGGCCAGGCGCTCTCTACCCGGCCTGAAGCCTCTGTGGAGATCCAGGGGCACACGGACGCCGTGGGCGCTGCCGCGTACAACATGCAGCTGAGCCAGAGGCGCGCCGACGCGGTGCGAGACCATCTGCTCGCGAACTTCGAGCTCGATCCCGCGCAGCTCACGGCGGTGGGGCTCGGCGAGGCCGACCCGATCGCCTCGAACGAGGATGAGGAAGGTCGGGCGCGTAACCGGCGCGTACAGTTCGTTATCGAGGAGTAGGGAAACCAGAGCGGGGGCCCGGACACGGGCCCCCATACCTGAAGCGAAAGGAACAACCAATGGCGATTGCCAAGCACATCGAGCTCACCACGGATTCGACCGTCAGCTTCGAGGCCGCGATCCAGGAAGGCCTGGAGCGGGCTTCCAAGACGGTCGAGGGGATCCGCAGCGCATGGATCAAGGACCAGCAGGTGCTCGTGGAGAACGGGCGGGTCACGACGTACCGGGTCAACCTGAAGGTGACGTTCGTCCTGCAGGACTGACCAGACGCGCGGGCGCGGATGGGGCCGACCTTGCAGGTCCCGTCCGTGCTCCGTCGCGAATCCCTCAGCCGCTTCGGGCGACGAGGTAGCGCAGGCGAGCGACCAGCATCTCGATCGCGACGTCGTTCTTCCCCCCCTCGGGCACGATGATGTGAGCGTGCCTTCGGCTGGGAGCCACGAATTCCAAATGCATGGGGCGGACGGTCTGCTGATACTGGCGGACCACGGACTCCACCGTGCGTCCCCTCTTCTTGGTGTCCCGACCGAGGCGCCGGATGAACCGGATGTCGGAATCCGTGTCCACGAACACCCTGATATCCATGAGGTCCCTGAGCTCAGGCTCAGCGAGGACCAGGATGCCATCGATGATGATGAGAGGTCTCGGATCGACCCTCCGCGTCTCCGTCATCCTCCGATGTACCGTGAAGTCGTACCTCGGAACCTCCACGGATTGGCCGGCGAGCAAGGCCCGCAAATGCTCCGCCATGAGTGACGTTTCGAGACTGTCGGGATGATCGTAGTTGATGGCCGCCCGCTGTTCGAGCGTCAGCTGGGGGTTGTCCCGATAATAGGAATCGTGATGGAGGAGGCTAGCGGACGTGGGCTCCAGCCCCTCCAGAAGGCGGCGTACCACCGTCGTCTTGCCCGAACCGCTTCCTCCGGCCACTCCGACGACCAGGGGCCGACCCGAAAAGGATGCTTCCGCGATGATCGGGTCCGGTCGGGAAGCTGCTGAATCGGGGGTTCGGCCCATCGGGCTGCCTCCAGGACGCGGGGTCGGCACGGCCGCCAGAGAGGATAACAGCCAGCCGGTTCTGGCGCTAAGAAATGGCCGGTCTCGGGCATGGTCTGTTCGACCCCGCGGCGACCGCGGCTATATTGGGCCGGTCGAATCCGCAGGCAGGTCTCCTGACGGAGGAGCTTCTTGAGCGGCGCAGCCAAAGCGGGAACGGGAAATCGGAGGTCGGCGGGACACGGTTTCGGAACGGCCCCCGTCTTCCTGGCCAGCATCAGCACCATCCTCGGCGCCATCTTGTACCTGCGTTTCGGGTACGCCGTGGCGCACACCGGGTTCATGGGGACCGTGCTGATCGTCCTGCTGGGTCACACCGTGACCATTCCCACGGCCCTGGCGATCGCCGAGATCGCGACCAACCGGCGCGTCGAAGGCGGCGGCGAGTACTTCATCATCTCGCGCTCGTTCGGGACGAGCATCGGGGGAGCGATCGGTGTCGCCCTCTTCCTGTCCCAGGCCATCTCGGTCGCCTTCTACATCATCGCGTTCGCCGAGGTGTTCCGGCCTTTCGGGTCCGCGTTCGAGGCGGCCGTGGGCTTCGGCTTCGACCTTCGCCTGATCTCGGTGCCGGCCCTGCTGCTGCTCGTCGTCCTCATGCTTACGCGTGGCGCCAGCCTCGGCGTGGCGGCCCTGTGGGTGGTGGTCACCGTCCTTGGCCTGTCGCTCGCCATGTTCTTTCTCGGAGGACCGGTCGAGGGCGCGGAGAGCGAGCCGGCCATCCTGTTCGGCGGGCTGGCGGAGGCGGATCCGCTGATCGTCGTGTTCGCCATCGTGTTCCCGGCATTCACAGGCATGACGGCGGGGGTAGGCTTGAGCGGCGACCTGGCGAATCCCCGCCGGTCCATTCCTCTAGGTATCCTCGCGGCCACCTTCGTGGGCATGATCGCGTACGTCGCCGTGGCGTGGAAGCTGGCGAACGCCGGCACACTGGAATTGCTCGCGGACACGGACCGCCTGGCCATGGAGCCCATCGCGGTGTGGGGCCCGATCATTCCGATCGGACTGGCCGCGGCCACGGTATCCTCCGCGATCGGATCGATCCTGGTTGCGCCGCGCACGCTTCAGGCACTGGCCGCGGACGAAATCGTCCCGGTCCCCTGGGTCTCGCGGTTCCTGTCGGCCGGCCTGGGGGAGGCGAACGAGCCCCGCAACGCGACCCTCGTCACCGCGCTCCTGGCCCTGTTCGTGGTGCTGATCGGGAACGTGGACGTGGTCGCTGCGCTGATCTCCATGTTCTTCATGGTCACGTACGGGTCACTGTGCGCGATCAGCTTCCTGGAGCATTTCGCCGCTCGGCCCAGCTATCGGCCGAGCTTCAGGTCGAAGTGGTACATCAGCCTGTTCGGCGCCGTGATGTGCGTCTTCCTCATGTTCCAGATGAGTCCGGTGTACGGAGTGATCGCCATAGCGGTCATGCTCGGTCTGTACCTGCTGATTCAGCGTTCGCGGCCGTCCGCGCAGACGGACTTCGGGGCCATATTCCACGGCGTGATGACCCAGGCAACGCGATACCTGCAGATCCGACTTCAGAAGGCTCCGCCTGACGAATGGCGGCCAAGCATCATCACGATCACGGACCGGACGTTCGACCGGTCGGCGCCGCTGCAGATGCTCTCCTGGATGAGCTACCGGTACGGGTTCGGTACTTATCTCCACTACATCGAGGGGATGCTCACCGACGAGCACTACCTGGAGAGCCGGCAGGTGATGGGCCGGCTCCTGCGAGTGGCGGAACAGCGGCCGGCATCCGTCTTCATGGACACGATGATCAGTCCTTCCATGCGTTCGGCCCTGGCACAGACGGTCCAGGCACCGGGCATCGCTGGCGTCGACAACAACGCGATCCTGTTCGAGTTCTCCGAGCACGATCCGCCGGACACGCTCGTGGAGCTACGGGACGGGATCGAGCTCGGCCAGACCGCCCGCATGGATACCTTCATTCTGCGGCACGGCGACCACCATTTCGGTAACCGGGCGGAGATCCACGTGTGGCTGACGTGGCACGACTACCGGAACGCCAACCTCATGATTCTCCTCGGCTACATCCTGCTGGGGCACCCGGATTGGGTCGGGGCGGAGCTGCGAGTGTTCGCCGCGTACCCCAAAGGCGAAGTCGAGCACCGAACGGAAGAACTTCGGATCATGATGGCGGAGGGCCGCCTGCCCGCGTCGCCCAAGAACGTGGAGATCATCCCGACCGACGACCGGATCGACTTCTCGCGCCTGGTCCAGGCCAAGTCCGCGGAGGCCGACCTCGTGATTCTCGGCTTCACTCGCGAGCGACTGGGCCAGAAGGGGCCGGAGCTGCTCCGACGCCACGAGGGCCTGAACGAGGTCCTCTGGGTCTCTGCGATGGAAGCGGTGGCAATGGAATGAGTCCGGACCGTTCACCGGGTTCCGGCCGCAGGAATGGAATGCTGCGGGTGCTCGGCGCGTGTGGTGCGGCGCTCGCCGGCTGGGTGGCGGTGGATGGAGTCCGATCGAACCCGCTGCGGGATTCAGCGGGGGGCGGATTCGACTTTCTTCTCTATTGGGTCCTGCCGTTCGCGGTGGCCGCCATCTTTCTGGGCTGGTTCGCGGCTCGCGGCGGTCGCCCGGCGGCGGCTCGTGTGGCGAAACGAGGCTGCCTCGGCGGGCTCCTGCTTGGAGGCGGTGTCTTCGCGCTGTACGCAACCAGTCCGCTCATCCTTCCGTGGGATGCCCTCACGGGATCCGTGCACGCGTTCCTGTACGCACCGCTGGCGGCGGCTGTAGGCCTGCTGGTCGGGGTGGCCTCCGTCTCCGTGCGCGGGCGCTGAGCTCCGTTCACTCCACGATCTGCACGGCCTTCACGAGCGGACCGGCGGACGGCCCGCCGCCAACGACTCCCTGCAGGGTGGCGACGCGGGCGTACGTGCTGCTCTGGCCCGGGGGCGTGCCCGCTGGAGTCTCCTCGATGAAGACGCCCATGAAGTCCGCGATCTGGAAGTTGTGGTCGGGACCCTGCTTGACGTACGTCTCGGGGTCGAAGAGAGGCACCGGACGAAGCCGCGGCGAGACCGGGAACGCCGAGCCCTTCACGCACTTGCAGCCTTCGTCCCAGTGGGCGTTCGGGTCCCGGTCGACCAGGGTCTTGAAGGCCTTCTGTATGCTCTGGACGTTCCCGTTCTTGTCGGTGGCCCAATCTCCGACGGCCCAGGGCGTCTGCGGCTGAGGACAGTTAAGGATCTGGTCGCGGAGGGCCGAGGCGCCCCCACCCCCTTCGGGGTACCACAGGAACCACCACCCGGGCATGAACCGGTTGCTGTCCGGTGTGCCGTCGTCGCTTCCGTTGTTCTTGTTGTGTGCTCCTTGGGCAGGTTTGAGGGTGATCATGCGTCCCAGGTCGCCGGTTCCGAATCCAGCCGAACCGTCGCGATAATCGTCACCCTCTTCGGGGTCCCAGGTGTCGTTCTCGTCCGCCCTCGTCCCGTCGGCCTCGTACCACAAATCGGCCACCGCTACGGGAAGCAGGCACTCCACGGCTCCGGCCGAGCGAGCCACGGCTGCCGCCTCAGCCCGGATGTCCACCTCGTCTATGCCGAATAGACGGGCGAAAAAGGTCGAGACCGAGGTCCCGCGGTCCGCCGTGCGATGCACTGTCACGCGCACCTTCGACATTCCGAGGATGACCTCGACATCGCCGGGCAGAATGACCACGGTCTCGCCACGAATCCGGTTGCGCGAGGCGAAGTCGATGGCCTCGGCCCGTGCCTCAGCCTTGCCGTAGGGGTGGAAGATCAATGCGGAGGCACCGGCATGCGCCGCCATGTCGGCCGCGAGCTGCGCCTCGGTGCGTGCGGTGGTCATCAATCCCACATCTACCGCGAGTGCCGCCGCCATCATGAGGACGGCCATGCTGAGAGTGACGAGCGCGAGGGTCGCGCCTCGCTGATTGCGGTGGGAACCGACGTCTGGCTTTGGCATTTCGGCCTCCCGAGGGGGGAACGGCTACGTGCTGCGCGCGGGGCCGCACGCCGCATTCCGTTCGACGGGTGGCAGAGGTGGATCTCCGGCACGGCCGGGGCGGGGGGTATACCAGGTCTGCATCCTGAGTATACACGATCCGCGACCAACCCGTGAGCCTGCCGCCCGTCCCCGCTATATTGCCCTCCGTCCGTCAGCCCGGCGTCACCTCCAGGAGTCCGCATGCACGAATCCGTTCGCCGAATCGCCATCAACACCGGGGGAGGAGACGCTCCCGGGCTCAACGCCGTCATCCGGGCAGTGGTTCTGTCTGCCCTGCAGCGCGGCTGGGAATGCGTGGGCATCCGCGATGGGTACAAAGGCCTGCTGGAGCCGGAGGCGTATCCCGAGGGTGGCACCATCAATCTCACCCGCGATTCCGTGCGCGGCATCACACACCTCGGAGGCACCATCCTCGGCACCACCAACCGCGGAAGTCCGATCGCGTATCCCGTTCTCGATGAGAATGGCGAATGGGTGGAGGTGGACCGATCCGACGAGCTCGTGGACAAGCTGAAGGCGTTGAACATCGACGCGCTGGTCGCGATCGGGGGCGATGGGTCGCTCGCGATCGCCAACGTGCTTTCAGAGAAAGGCATCCGCATCATCGGCGTCCCGAAGACGATCGACAACGATCTCGCGGAGACGGTGGTCACGTTCGGTTTCGACTCGGCGGTGACGTTCGCGGCGGAGGCCGTGGATCGCCTGCATTCCACGGCCGAGGCCCACGACCGCGTCATGGTCGTGGAAGTGATGGGTCGCTACGCGGGTTGGATCGCGCTACACGCCGGCGTAGCGGGAACCGCGGACGCGATCCTGATCCCGGAGATTCCCTACGATATCGAAAGGGTGGCGGACCGGGTGAGGCAGCGGGTGGCACGGGGCCGCGATTTCGCGATCATCGTGGTTGCCGAAGGAGCTCACGCCATCGGAGGCGAGCGATCGGTGGTAGGAAAAGCCGTCGGCCAGCAGGAGCGGCTAGGGGGAATCGGGCATCGGGTCGCGGACCAGCTGGCGGAGCTGACCGGGAAGGAAACCCGTACCGTGGTGCTCGGACACCTCCTGAGGGGCGGTGGGCCCACGACGCGCGATCGGATTCTCGCCCTTCGCTTCGGCTCGGCGGCCGTGCGCGGGATCGCCGAAGGGCGGGACGGATGTATGGTGGCGCTGGACCCGCCCACCGTCCGTTACGTGCCCCTGTCGAGCGCCATCGCCCGGATGAAAACGGTGCCGCTGGATTGCGACACCATGCAGACGGCCCGGGACCTGGGAATCAGTTTCGGCGACTGAACGCGGTGCTAAGGGCGGACGACCCCCACCATGGATGCCCGGTCCTGCCCCGTTCCGTCCCCTAGCTGTCCCGCGTAGTTGCCGCCGCCGCAGAAGGCCCAGCTCTCGGTGGTCACGCCGCAGAGGTGTTCGGCGCCGAGGGCCAGGTTGCGGAAGCGGATGTCCGGTTCGACGCGGATGGGCCCAGCCGTCGGACCTTGCCACAGGCCGCCCCTGATCTCGCCGCCCCAGCACCACGCCTCCCCGCCTGAG
>JAMJQR010000207.1 GCA_023554335.1 Candidatus Benthicola marisminoris | reverse complement strand
ACTCTTAATCAGTAGGTTCGGGGTTCGAGTCCCTGGCGGCGCACTCTTTGGACCCTCGCACACGCGCCCGTAGCTCAGCCTGGATAGAGCGCTTGCCTCCGGAGCAAGAGGTCACAGGTTCGAATCCTGTCGGGCGCACTTCGAGACGAAACCCTCCGCATCCGCGAGTGCTGCGCCGGGCGCATTCGTGCCGACGTTCGTTCCCTGACCGCAGGAACCTGCCGCGGAACGTCACTCCGCACGCTACTTCCCGGCTCGTCTTCCAGGCCGAGCTGAGCGGCAACCATCGAAGGCGTTCCTGGTCAGCAACAGCGCACTTGAGTGGCATCACAGAATCTTTGACATAGCGGTCGCTTCACCCTAATTTCTTACCCTCGGGTTCCAGCCGTTCGCGGCCCACTCTGGAATTCGATCCGGCCCCCCTTCGACCAGCGCGTTCCACCTGTGCGCGGATCATGTCCGCTCTCTCGGAGCGCGGTTGCTGCCCTTCTCGATGCGCACGAAGAGGACCCGTGAAGAGGGGTATTCAAACTTCGACAACGAAGGTCCCGGACAGCATAGTCGCCCCGGGCCGTCGGTGTCCGCGTTGGAGCGACCGGGCGTCGCCCCGGTCCCTGGAGCGGGTATCTGGCCCCGACCCCAAGGGCTCACGGGTGGCGCCCGGCCGCGGCACGAATGTTGCAGCCGTGTATGTTGCATCCCCGCAACACTTTGACAACTTCGTTCTCGTGTCTTCTATTACTACCGGCTGCTCAGTGGCGATGATCACGGTCGCCTGCAATCCGAGGCATGACTCTCCAGTTGGCCCCCACAGGGCGCCATGCCTCCCGGAGACAGTATGAGGACTGTCGCCCGACGTCGGTTGAATGAGCGCAGACTAGCTTCGGTCGCCCACCGAAACGGCACGCCGTGGGCACACGGCACGCAAAGCCAGGGGCTCCGCCACGCGGAGACCGCCCGGCTACCGAATTGGGCCTCCTTCAGGTTTTCGGTCCCGTCCAGAACCTATCCGCGAGGAGGCGTGCCATGCCGTACCGGAATCCGCACGAACGTGATCCCCCGTAAGGGCCCCTCGAGCTGAGAGAGATTCGCGTCGACCAGGTATGGGGTTCCTGGTCTCCCGGCAGGAAACTGCGGACGCACGAGTCTCATACTGCAAAGAGAGATAGGGGCCAAACATGAAGACATCAGCAAAATGGCTGGTTCTCCTGTGTGCCATCGGGGTCGGCTTCACCGTCGCCGCATGCGACGAGGAAGCGCCGATGGGACCGCAGGAGGTAACTGCGCCTACGATTGCGGAGGCACCGACGACGCAGCCGGCGGATGACCCTTCACTATCGACGCCTTTGTTCGCAGTGGTTCCCGATTACAACTGCATGGGCGACGAGGCCGTTGGTTTCGTTCAGGGCTGGAACCAACCCATCCCGACTGGAACTGTCTGCACGGCTGAAGACGTCGAGCTCGCCGAAGTAACCGATGTCACCTGCAACAGCGGGTGCATCGAGGTCGGAGGCGTTCTGGAGTGCGAGGCAGGCACGGACATCAACCTGACGATGACAGGGACGTTCCAGAGCAACGCGAACTCGGACCGTGCCGACATCGGCGTCTGGCTGGATCTGCTCGGCCCGGACGGAAATGCCTTGAGTGGGACGTGTCAGCATTTCTACTTCCAGGGGCAGTTGGGTGATTTCGACGGAGATGCCTGTGATGACGTCGCCGAGAAGATTGTCTACACGGACGTCACGATGGCGACGCCGGTCACCAACGTCACCCTGAAGTGCAACGACTCCGATGGGAACGGCGATCTCGATGCGGACGTATGCATCGGCTGGAAGATCCCGGGACAGAACGAGGTGTGTCCGAATGACGCGGACGGCAACGGCACTCCCGGTGAGCTTACTGACTTCATCAAGGGTACGCTTCCCGGTACAACTTCACAGTGTCGGTGCGGACCGCTTCCGATCCCAGTCAAGGTCAAGGTCTACGGCTACCTCGAGGTCGTTAAGGACCTTGACGAGGTTCCAAACGGAAACTCGCAGTGGGACGTGTTCATCAAAGAGGGTACGAACACCCTGTTCTCGAAGACTGGCGGAGACGGCACGACTACCGGCAAGCAGAAGCTGGAGGCTGGAACGACCGCTGATCCAGGTGCCGACTACATAGTGGGCGAAGCCTGGTCCAGCGGAACCGCAGCTGCCTTCTACAATTCGAGTTATGAGTGCGTTGACCGAGGCACGACGAATGTCCGTTACTCAGGGTCAGGAGTGGGTCCCCAGACCGTTTCCCTCCTGCCCGAAGACGACATCGTATGCACGTTCAAGAACGACGGGATCGACCCGCCGAAGGTGACCGTCAAGAAGACTGTCGATAACACCAACTTCGACCGTATGTGGAAGTGGACGATCGACAAGACGGCCGACAACGGTGGACGGCCGCCCCTGGGTGGCGACGATGTCGTGTTCACGGCGCTGGGCCAGACTGTCGATAACAACTACGCGGTCAAGATCACCGGGAACTACACGGACAGCAACTGGAACATCGACGGCACGATCACCGTCTCTGCCGCGGCGAGCACTGCCCCGTACTCGGGCGCCCTCGTTGTGACGGACAAGGTGGCCGGAAAAGACGCGA
Source organism: Candidatus Benthicola marisminoris (assembly GCA_023554335.1). Lineage (GTDB taxonomy): Bacteria > Gemmatimonadota > Gemmatimonadetes > Palauibacterales > Palauibacteraceae > Benthicola > Benthicola marisminoris. The sequence continues at coordinate 5,058 of JAMJQR010000207.1, read as the reverse complement.
CGGTGAAGTGCCCCGACGAGAAACTCGTCCCTGGCGGGTCCGTGAAGTGCACGTACACTTATGCGTTCCCCTCCGCGCCCACGGGCAGCGAGACCAATATCGCGACCGCGAAGGTGACGTGGAACACGGGTGCGACAGACACACAGAGCTCGACCGCCGTGCCGGTAACCTTCGGAGCACCGACGAAGGAGACGGACGAGTCGCTCAAAGTCTCGGATACCAATAGCCAGTTCGATCCGCAGCCCAAGGCATGGGACGCGAATACGGATGGCGGTGGCAAACAGGGTCAGATGAAGACCTGGACCTACGTCATTCCGCTGACGTGTCCCGACTATGGTGCGGACTTCAGCATCCCCAACACGGCGAGTTTCCTGACGGACGACACCGGTGCGAAGGGTGAGTCAAAGTGGCTCGTCAACGTCCTGTGTCCGTCGCCACCGGATGTGTGCACGCTGACGCAAGGGTACTGGAAGAACCACTGCCTCGACTCGCCCGACCGGGACAACCCGGGCTGCAACGCCCGCTGGCCGGACGACAACTGGGAGAACGTAGGACTCCTCGGTGAGGACGAGAGCTTCTTCCTCAGCGGAGACACCTGGATCGGCGTGTTCACGACGCCGCCGGCAAAGGGCAACGTTTACTACAGGCTCGCGCACCAGTGGATGGCAGCCGAACTGAACCGCCTCAACGGGGCAGCGATTCCCGGTGCGGTTCAGCAGGCGTACGATGAAGGTCTGGCGGTCCTGAAGAACTGCACGCCAGCCGAGATCGGCGCCCTGAAGGGACAGAAGACCGAGAAGTGCTCGGGATTCGGCCTTACCAGGAATGACATCGGCGACTATGCCGGCATGCTGACAGACTTCAATGAGGGCAAGTACGGCCAGCACTGTGCGGAGGACGCGAGCAGCGACCTCTGACGATCAACTCGAACCAGTTCGCACCGGTTCTCGCGTTCCGGTGTGACCGCAGCCAGCCCCGGGAGCGGATATCCGCTCCCGGGGTCTTCTCTCAAGACCTCCTTCAGGCGGCCCCTCACCTGCCGCACCGGCCAGTTCCCGCTAGACGGCACCGCAAGCGTCCGATCCTTGCTTCCCTTCCAGCCAAGGAATGCCAGCGAATCGGTCCAATTCGGCTCATCAGCCGACTCAAACCGAAGCGCACGGTGAAGTAATCACCTCTCGGGGGGAAGGTTACGGATCGTGGACGCGGAGAATTCAAACGGTCGACGCGGTGAGAACGTCTGCTCGATGGCGCAGCGTCGTGCAAGAAAGAATTGCAGTTGGCGCAACAAAGTCGTGTGGGGGGCAGTTGCCGTTGCCGTGCTCCTCACGTCGGCACCAGGTGCTTTGTCGCAGACGGTGGAGATCGAGGGGCGGCTGCATGGCATCTGGGAGGACCCGCGGCCCGGAGAGGGAGAACCGACTCTGCATTTCTACTTGGAGCAAGACGGAGGTCGCACGACGGCGCTTCGCCTTCCACCTGGCGATGTCTACGGCACGGAAAGACTGATGAGCCTGCAGACGCGGAGAGTCTCGATTCAAGGTACAGAACTCCTCGGCGTCTCCGATCCTACGGGCCCGGATCCGATCGAGGTAAGCAGCTTCACGGAGATCGGGTACGAGATGGAATATTCGCTCGAGGCCTCGACAGATCTCGTGCAGGGCTCGCAGCCATGGATCACGGTCCTCTGCCGCTTCAGGGACGATCCTTCCGTGCCGCACGCTCCGACTTGGTACGAGGCGGTGACCGGCAGCACATATCCCGGAATCGACGACTTCTGGCAAGAGGTTTCCTATGGTCGGATCGACCTCTCCGGTAGCCGCGTCGTCGGCTGGTACGAGCTTCCGGAGCCTCGCTCTGCCTACATGGACGGCGACGCTCCAAATCTCACGAAGCTCAAGATCGACTGCACGAATGCAGCGGACGCGGACGTCTACTTCCCGGACTACGCCGGCATCAATCTCCAGTTCAGCGCTTCGATCGGATGCTGTTCCTGGGGTGGAAACACGGGACTCGAGATCGACGGCGTTCCCAAGGCGTATCGGGGCACGTGGATGGCGGACTGGGCAGATCTGAAGATCTACGCGCACGAGACAGGGCACGGATTCGGTCTCCCGCACTCCTCAGGACCGTACGGCCAGACATACGATTCCGACTGGGATGTCATGAGTCGCGGACGCGGAACGAGCCACCCCAGCTATGGCTGGATTCCGCCGCACACCCTCGCGGCGCAGAAAGACCGGGCGGGTTGGATCGAGCCAAGGGCACGATACGAAGTGCAGCCCGGGAGCAGCCAGACGCTCGATCTCGCACGTGTCGCTACCTCAGCGCCGTCCGGAACCTATCATCTCGTATGGATCCCGGTGTCCGACGGGAGTATCTACACGATCGAGGCACGTCGCTTCTACGGCTACGACGAGGTCCCTGGGGAGGCGGTACTGCTGAACCACATTCCCGTTGGCAAAGGCCTGCAGGTAGTGGACGCCGACAACGACGGAAATCCCAACGATGACGGTGCCATCTGGCGTCCGGGCGAGACCTTTAAGGATGCCTCGGTCGGCCTTGAGGTCCGCGTGCTGGAGGAAACTGCAGAGGGGTTTCGGATCTTCGTCTCCCTCGGGGGCGATCCGGACGACCCGGAGCCGCTGATCGCGCTGACGCCTGCGTCGCTCTCCTATGAGACGACGGAGGGGACGGACCCATCGGCGAAGAGCTTCACGGTGAAGAACGACGGGGGCGGGACGCTGGAGTACACGGCGTCCTCGAACCGCAATTGGCTGAGCCTGAGCCGCAGCTCGGGCAGCCTTGCGGCCGGCGCGTCGCAGAGCGTGAGCGTCAGCGTGGACGCGAGCGGGCTTGCGGTGGGCACGCAGAGCGGGACGATCACGGTGGGCGGCAACGGCGAGAATGCGCCGCAGACAGTGGCGATCTCGGTGAAGGTGAACGAGCAGGTGCCGGAGCCGCTGATCGCACTGAGCCCGACGTCGCTCTCCTATGAGACGACGGAGGGGACGGACCCGTCGGCGAAGAGCTTTACGGTGAAGAACGACGGGGGTGGGACGCTGGAGTACACGGTGTCCTCGAACCGCAACTGGCTGAGCCTGAGCCGCAGCTCGGGCAGCCTTGCGGCCGGCGCGTCGCAGAGCGTGAGCGTCAGCGTGGATGCGAGCGGGCTTGCGGTGGGCACGCAGAGCGGGACGATCACGGTGGGCGGCAACGGCGCGAACGCGCCGGAGACGGTCTCGGTGAGCGTCGTGGTGAACGAGCAGCCAAGCGAGCCGCGCATCGCCGTCGGGCCCCAGAACCTCGACTTCCAGATCAAGGGCAACAAGGCCCCGGGTCCGAAGAAGCTCGGACTCCAGAACGCCGGTTCGCAGGAGCTGAACTGGAACGCGGCCTCGAGCCAGGCCTGGCTGCGTCTGGGCAAGGGCTCCGGCAGCCTCGCGGCGGGGGCATCCGACAGCCTCTCTGTCGAGGTCGTACTGTCGGGCCTCGAGCCCGGCACCTACGACGGCGAGATCGAAGTCACGGGCAACGCCGACAACTCGCCCCAGAGGGTGGCCGTGCAGCTCAAACTGACGAAGGGCGGAGTCGTGAAGATCAAGAAAGGCCGCCTCACCTTCGCCGGCTCCACTGAGGAAGAACCGCTGGCCGAGTACGTGTTCCTCGAGAATGACGGGGACGCCGCGGCGGAGTGGTCCGCCTCGACGGAGGCCTCGTGGCTTTCGCTCGAGACGACCTCGGGCAGCCTCGCGGCGGGCGGGACGGCCGCCGTGCCGCTCCAGATCGAGATCGGTGGGCTCGATCCGGGCATGTACGCGGCCGAGATCGAGTTCGCGGGCGGCGATGATGGCCTCCCGGATACGCTCCGGGTCGAGCTGATGGTGGCCGATGGAGCCGGCGTGCGGCAGCCGCCGGACCGGGCGGCCGCACACCTGCTTGGCGCTGGTGCGCCCCTGGCGGCGGACGAGATCGACTACATCGATTTCGTGGGGAACGGTGACGGACGCTTCGACGTCGGCGATCTGAGGGCCTGGCTGATCCAGAGCGGCAGACTCGCAGCCGACGCGCCCGCGTCGCAGGTCGTGTCGCCAACTGTTTCAAAGATACCGGCGGAACGGGACGATCTCCCGGCCGGCGAGGACACTCCGGCCGTGAGGAGGGACTGAGATGACTGACCATGCAGCAGGACCCATGGCGAGGGCGATCGGACTCGTGGCGCTGGTGGCCGCCGCGAGTTGTTCGGAAGCTCCCACGGCCTCATCGAACAGCACGGGCTCCGCGGTGCCCGGGACGGCGACGATCTCCGTGACCGCCAATACAGGCGATGTGGCAGCGCTCACCCTTACGATCAGTGGCGACGTGGACGCCGTTCAGATGGCGGGAGAAGGCCTCGCATTCGCCGAATCGGTCTCGGGAGGCAATCGTGTCGTGGCGCTTCTGCCACGTGCGGCAGCGGGTCCATTGCTCAGTTTCCGGGTGCCGGACACGCGGGCGCTCGGGTCCTACCGGGTAACCGTCGACGGGGCCGCGGACTCGGCCAACGAACCGGTCGATGCTGGCCTGATTGCGGTGCGTCTCGAGTAGACGGCGCCGCCGTCCAACCCGTGAGAAGCAGCAGCCGGGACGCGGGATCGAACGAAAGGGAAAGGGCCCGGGCTCCTGGCCTCTTTCTTGTCCCAACGTCTCGGTACGAATAGTCTTGTCACCCCCCGAGCACTGCGGAATCGCTCGCTGAGAGAGCGTACCGAGGACCGATTCTCTGACCCGAGATGCGAGATGAACGGACGTACGCTGCTCTACATCGCCGGACTCGTCGTCGTGGCCCTGTTCACCTGGGGCATCGCCTCCTCGAACCGCGGCTCGACCTCCTCGAATACGTCGCCTGCAGCGGCGAGTGAGGTGCTTGCTGTCGTGGGCGGCGAGGAGATCACGCGCAGCGAGGTCGAAACGAACGCGGGCGGCCAACTGACCCAGCTGCGTCAGCAGATCTTCGACCTCACGGAGCAGTCCCTCAACCAGACGATCGACGGCAAACTGCTGGATCTCGAAGCGGAA
>JAMJQR010000206.1 GCA_023554335.1 Candidatus Benthicola marisminoris | reverse complement strand
CCGCAGGCGGCTCCCACGAGGATCGCGAACCCTACGACCGTGCGTCTGAAGAACCGCTTGTGCATGACTCTCACGTTGCCTCCACGGGATCCGGAGCGACGAGAGCGAATATGCTCTCGATCAGGGTGTCCAGTCCTTCCCGGGTCCGTGCCGAGGTCGCCAGAACCTGGTCCGCGGGAGCCTCGAGCTCCTCGCGGACGGAGGCTGTGGCCGACTTACGCCCGGACCGGTTCAGCTTGTCGATCTTGGTGAGCACGTACAGGACCGGGATCTCGTGCTCCGCCAGAAAGGAAAGAAGCCGTCGGTCCGCCGGCAGAACTCCACGCCGCGAATCCAACAGCAGGATGACGCCCTGCAATCCCTCATTCTCGCTCAGGAAAGGTTCGATCAGGGTCGGCCACTTATCACGCATCTCCTCGGGTGCGCGGGCGTACCCGTACCCCGGGAGATCCACGACGAAGAAGCTCTCGTTGACCTCGTAGAAGTTGATTTCCCTCGTCTTGCCGGGTGTCTGGGACACGCGCGCGAGCTTCTTCCGTCCCATGAGCGCGTTGATCAGGCTCGATTTGCCGCAGTTGGAACGCCCCGCGATGGCTACCTGCGGGAGATCTCCGGGCGGCACCTGGCCAGCCATCCCGATCGCGCCGGCAAACTCGACCCGCTTGATGAGCGCCGGACCCTTCGCGTCGCGTGCAGGGTCCATGGAGCCCTACGCCTCGCGTCGCTTCGGTTCCGGCTCGAGAATGAGGAGGGGTTCCTTGTCTTCCGCGACCGTCTCTTCAGTGATCACCACCTCGCGCACGTCTTCACGGGATGGCAGGTCGAACATGATGTCCGTCATCACGCGCTCGAGCACCGCTCGAAGTCCTCGTGCGCCGGTGCCGCGTTCCATGGTCTTGCGAGCGGCTGCTCGCAGAGACTTCGGGTCGAACGTGAGGCCGACGCCTTCGAGCTCGAACATCTTCGTGTACTGCTTGACCAGGGCGTTCTTCGGCCGCGTGAGGATCTCGACGAATGCGTCCTCGTCCAGGTCGTGCAGCGTCACCATGACGGGCAGTCGCCCCACGAGCTCGGGGATCAGTCCGTAGCGGAGCAGGTCCTCGGGCTCCACGTGCTGCAGAGCCTCGTCATCCTCCACCAAGCTCCTCTTCTCCGCATCATCGAACCCGATCTGCCTCTTGCCCAGCCGGTCCTGGACGATGTCCTCCAGGCCGTCGAACGCTCCCCCGCAGATGAACAGGATGTTGCTCGTGTCGATCTGGATGTACTCCTGCTGCGGGTGCTTCCGGCCCCCCTGCGGCGGAACGGACGCGACCGTTCCCTCGAGGATCTTCAGGAGCGCCTGCTGCACGCCCTCGCCACTGACGTCCCTCGTGATCGACGGGTTCTCGCTCTTTCGCGCGATCTTGTCGATCTCGTCCCCGTAGACGATGCCTCTCTCGCACTCGGCCACGTTGTAGTCGCCCGCCTGGAGGAGGCGGACCAGGATGTTCTCGACGTCCTCGCCGACGTAACCGGCCTCGGTCAGCGTCGTGGCATCCGCGATCGTGAAGGGAACCTGCAACATGCGCGCGAGCGTCTGCGCCAGCAGCGTCTTCCCGACGCCCGTCGGTCCGAGAAGCAGGATGTTGGACTTTTCGATCTCGACGTCATCCACCACACTCTGGTTGTTGATCCGCTTGTAGTGGTTGTAGACGGCCACGGCCAGCGTCTTCTTGGCGAGCTCCTGCCCGATCACGTACTCGTCCAGCACCTCCTTGATCTCGGACGGCGTAAGGACCTCGGCGATCTGACTGGTCGCTTCGCGGTCCTCCTCTTCAGCGAGGATCTCGTTGCACAGCGAGATGCACTCGTTGCAGATGTATACGTTCGGCCCCGAGATGAACTTCTTGACGCTGTCCTTCGACTTGCCGCAGAACGAGCAGCGCAGGTGCTTGTCACCAGCCATGCGTGATTCTCCTCACGAGGTCCTGGTCAGCCCGCCTGAGGACCGTCTTCACGGGCCTCCGTGGGCATTGCCTTCACCTCCCCGCCCGTCTCGTCCGACTCCGACTCGCCGGATCCGTTCGACCCCGTAACTCCCGGCTCGATGATCCGATCGATCAGCCCGTATTCTACCGCGTCATCGGGGGACATGTACCGATCCCGATCCACGTCCTCCCCGATTCGCTCGATGCTCTGGCCCGTGTGATGTGCCAGGAGCTCGTTGAGTCTCTCCCTCGCGAACAGCACTTCCTTGGCCTGAATCTCGATGTCCGAGGCGGTGCCCTGGGATCCACCGGACGGCTGGTGGATCATGATTCGCGAGTTCGGGAGCGCCGAGCGCTTCCCCGGGGTCCCGGCGGCGAGGAGGAACGCACCCATCGAGGCCGCCATGCCCATGCAGATCGTGGCCACCGGAGCGGTCAAGTACTGCATCGTATCATAGATCGCGAGGCCCGAGTAGACGCTTCCCCCGGGGCAGTTGATGTAGATGTTGATGTCGCGGTCCGGGTTCTCCGCCTGGAGGAACAGGAGCTGCGCGATGACCACGTTCGCTACGTCATCGTTGATGGGCGTGCCGAGAAAGACGATGCGATCCATCAACAGTCTGGAGAAGATGTCGTAGCTTCGCTCGCCACGGCTCGACCGCTCGATCACGTACGGTGCGTAGATTGGCATTTTCCCCCTTTACATGCCCTATAACGTCGTGTTACGGGTCATCCTACCCGGCCGCGGGACATGGTTCCTGACCGCGTCACTCGATACCGGACTCACCTTTCAGGTACTCGAACACCTTCTCTACAGCAAGATTCCGGCCGACACTGTCCAGGGCCCCCTCCCGCGCCAGCCGTCGGCGAAGCTCTGCGGTGGAGACGCCGCGGCTCTCGGCGAGGCGCTCGATCTCCGCCTGAACCTCCTCGGGCGAGGCCTCGAGTTCCCGGCTCTCGATGATACGATCCAGCACCAGCTGCTCCTTGATCCGACCTTCGGCCAGCGGCGCCAGCTCGGTCCGGGCCTCCCGTACCTTGTCTGGGTCGGCATCCTCCGGGGCCTGAATCATCTCGTCCAGATAACGATCGACCAGCGCGTGCGGGACGGCGAACGGGTTGGCGTCGATCACCGCCTGCATCAGCTGGCCCCGCAACTTCGCTTCCGCCTCGTCCTCGTGGTGCCGCGCGAGGTCTCCGCGGATGGCTTCCTCCAGGCCGGCCAGATCTTCGAACTCGCCGACCTTCGCCGCCAGCTCGTCGTCCAGTGGCGGGAGCACCTGTTCCTCGACCGAATCGAGGCGGATGTGGAGCCGGCGTGTCTCGCTGCTCGCGTCCTCGCCCTCGCCTGTGAAGGTGACATCGAAGGCGCCCGCCTCGCCTGGAGCCAGTTCCTTGATCGCGCTCTCCACGTCCTCGAGCGCCTGGCCGGATCCAAGGACGAACTGGTAGGGACGGGCCTCGCCCGTCGGTTCCGAATCGGGTGCGTCGAGGGGCTCGATGGCCACGGACACCCTTTCGCCGTCCTGCGCGCCCCGATCCACTTGGTTCCAATCGGCGTGCTCGGTCCGAATGCGCTCCAGGAGCTCTCCGACCTCCTCGTCGGTGACCGCCGCCACATCGCGTTCGATCTTGAACCCGCCGAGCCGGTCCAGACTGACCGAGGGCATGATCTCGAACTCGGCCTGGAACGTCAGCCGTTCCCCTGGGGCGTACTGAACGTTGGTGATCTGGGCCGCGCCAGCCGGTCGGAGCTCCACCTCATCGACCGCCTCGCGATACGCCTCCTCCACCAGAACGCTGCGAACGTGCTCGTCCAGGAAGTCCGCATATCGCTGCTCGATGACGTCCGCCGGTATCTTCCCGCGACGAAATCCCTTGATCCGAACCCTCTTTCCGAGGCGTTTCCGCTCCGCGGCGCGCGCCCGGCCCACCCGTTCGGGCGGGATAGTGATGGTGAGCTTCCGGGTCCAGCCGTCCCCGACCTCGACGGCGACGTCCAGCTGCCTGCTGCTCGCTTCTCCTGTGGATGTATCTGCGGTCATCAACCGTTCCTCATTCGTGGTCGCGGGTGCACGAGCGCTGAGCCAGGATGGTTGCACCCGGCTCCGGCCCGGTCCCGGTCAATGCGAAAGGGGGGACTCGAACCCCCACGGCCCTCGGGCCACCAGCTCCTAAGGCTGGCGCGTCTACCGATTCCGCCACTTTCGCGCCGGCCGCCGGGTCCTCGATTGCGGCCCGGCATTTTAACCTCCACCCGGATTTGCGGCCAATCGTGTCAGGAGCGCTGCCCCCGGATGGTGGCGAAAGAAACGGCGCTCCCGTGCGGGAGCGCCGTTCTCGGATCGGGACCTCGCGAGGCGGTCGGCCCCCGGCACGTGATTCCGGTCAGCGCGGAATCGCGATCGTGAGCGGAACCTCTCCGGAAGACCGGGGGCTGTACACGTCCACTCCGACGATATCGCCGGGATCGAGGTCCGCTACGGCCTCCTCGTAGTCCTCGAGACTGCGAATCGGCTCGCGGTTGATCGAGGTGATCACCGTGCCCTCGAGGTGGTTCTGCGACCGGCGGGCGTAGGCTCCATAGGCGTCGTACGACACGATGACCACGCCCTCGAGGTCGCGCGGCAGGTCCAGGGCGCGCCGGGCGTCACGCGTGATCTCCTCGACCTCGATCCCGAGCGGATCTTCGGTCTCGGCGGCGACCACGCGGGGCGGCTCCTCACGGTTCAGCTCGCCCGCGTCCATGAGTCGAACGGTCAGGGTCTCCCTTGCCAGGTCGTCGCGCCGAATGACGGTAACCCGAACGTCATCACCCGGCTCGTACCGGCGGATCTTCCGCTGCAGGTCCGGTACGGATTCCACCGTTTCGCCTTCGACCTGGACGATCACGTCGCCGATCCTGATCCCGGCCCGGGCGGCGGCCATGCTCTCGTTCACACCCATGACCTTGGCACCCACGACTTCATCCAGCTCGTAGTAGCGGGCTTCGGTGTTGTCCACCGGCGTGATGGACACCCCGAGAAGGGCGCGCCGCACCTCGCCGTACTGCACCAGGTCGTCCACCACCTCCTGCACCAGGTCGATTGGGACCGCGAATCCATAGCCCTCGTTCGAGCCGGTTCGCGAGGCGATCGCCGCGTTCACGCCGATCACTTCGCCCCGAATGTTGAGAAGGGGGCCACCCGAGTTGCCCGGGTTGATGGCGGCGTCCGTCTGGATGAAGTCCTCGATGGCCAGGTTGCCTTCGCGGGACTGCTCCAGTCCCTGCCCGACGATGCCGATGCTGCGACCCTTGGCGCTCACGATCCCCGCGGTGACCGTAGTGGTCAGCGGACCGCCGACTCCACGGAAGCCGGGGCTTCCGATCGCCATGACCCATTCGCCGACCCGCGTGTCATCGCTGGAGCCGATCGTGACGGGGGTGAGCCCATCGGCGTTCACCCGCAGTAGCGCCACATCCGTCGTGGGATCTCGGCCGATGAGATCCGCGTCGAACTCACGCCGATCGCTGAGCTGGACGTTGATCTTGTCCGCACCCTCGATGACGTGGTTGTTGGTGACGATGTAACCGTCTTCGCTCACGATGAATCCCGAGCCGCTGCCAGCCACGCGCTGCGGGGGCCGTTGCTGGAAGAAGTCCTCGAAGGCCGGCGGAAGGACTCGTCCCTCCGCGGAGTGCTCGGCAATCTCGCGCTCAACGAAGACCGTCACGACTGCGGGGGTCACCCGCTCGGCAATATCCGAAAAGCCGCTGGCCGGCAGAACGTCGGCTTGTACCGGGCTGGACTCCACCACGTTGAGCGTCAGTGGCGGGTTGTTCGCCATGCGGGCGACGCCCGGAGGGGTGAGGTCCATTCGGGCCGCTATGCCGAGACCGATGGCAAACGCCACCGCGGCGGTCAGAATCAAGTTCAGCTTGGTACGCAACGCGTCGTTCATCGCTTCTCCCGTCGCCTTTCTCGTGGTGCGCGGTGGCCGCCGGCTCACCGCGTCGACTGCATCACTACTATCGCTCAGAGGCGCCTGCGGTTCCACCCGTCTGCGGAACGCCTGCCGTGGCATTCCCTCTGACGCCCGGGTCGGCCACGTGGTTGCCCGCCCGGATGAGAAACGGCGCCCCGCCGGACGCCGCCTCTAGCTGCACCTGCGATCCCGCCGCCGGCTACTTCTCTTCGGACTCGTCGACGATCTCGTAGTCGGCCTCCACCACTTCCTCGTCCCCTTCATCCTCGACCGTCTCGCCGTCGCCTGCATCCTCGTCCGCGGCGAAGTCCGGACCGGGCTCCGCCTGGTCTCCCATTCCTGCCTTCGAGTAGATCTGCTGCGCCAGATCCTGCACGGCTTGCTGGATCTCCTCCATGGCCGCCGTGATCTCGTCCGTGTCGTCCTGCTTGAGCGCCTGCTTGCCACGCTCCAGCTTGGCCTCCACGTCCGCCTTGCCTTCCTCGTCCACGGAGTCCTTCCAGTCCTCCAGGTTCTTCTCCGTCTGGTAGATCAGCGAGTCGAGGCGGTTTCGCGCCTCAGCCTTCTCCCGCCTCCCCTTGTCCTCGGATGCGTGCGCCTCCGCGTCATGCACCATCTTGTCGATCTCTGAGTCGGAGAGACCCGAGGAGGCCTCGATCCGGATCTTCTGCTCCTTGCCCGTCGCCCTGTCCTTCGCGCTCACGTGCAGGATCCCGTTCGCGTCGATGTCGAACGTGACCTCGATCTGCGGAACGCCTCGCGGTGCCGGCGGAATCCCGGTCAGCTGGAATCGGCCGATGGTCTTGTTGTCCTGCGCCATCTGTCGCTCGCCCTGGAGCACGTGGATGTCCACGGTGGGCTGGCTGTCCTCGGCCGTGGAGAAGATCTCGCTCTTCTTGGTCGGAATCGTCGTGTTGCGTCCGATCAGCGTGGTCATCACCCCGCCGAGCGTCTCGATCCCCAGGGAAAGCGGTGTTACGTCGAGCAGGAGCACGTCCGTCACGTCCCCCGCGAGAACACCACCCTGGATGGCGGCACCGATGCCCACGACCTCGTCCGGGTTCACGCCCTTGTGCGGCTCCTTGCCGAAGAACTCCCGGACGGTGTCCTGGATCTTCGGGATACGCGTGGAGCCGCCGACCAGGATCACCTCGTCGATGTCCGACGGGTCCAGTCCGGCGTCCTCGAGCGCCTTCTTCATGGGGTCTTTCGTGCGCTCGATGAGGTCGTCGACCAGCTGCTCGAACTTCGAACGCGACAGAGACACGTTCATGTGCTTCGGACCGCTCTGGTCCGCGGTGATGAACGGCAGGTTGATGTCCGTCTGCGTCGTGCTGGACAGCTCGCACTTCGCCTTCTCCGCGGCCTCCTTGAGTCGCTGGAGCGCCATGGGGTCCTTCGAGAGGTCGATCCCCTGGTCCTTGAGGAACTCGTCCACCAGCCAGTCGATCACCCTCTGGTCGAAGTCGTCGCCGCCCAGATGGGTGTCCCCATTCGTCGCCTTCACCTCGAACACGCCGTCGCCCAGCTCGAGCACGGAGATGTCGTAGGTCCCGCCGCCGAGGTCGAACACGGCGATCTTCTCTTCCGCCTTCTTGTCCAGCCCGTACGCGAGGGCGGCGGCCGTGGGCTCGTTGATGATCCTCAGGACCTCCAGCCCGGCGACCTTGCCGGAGTCCTTGGTCGCCTGACGCTGCGCGTCGTTGAAGTAGGCCGGGACCGTGATCACCGCCTGCGTCACCTCGGTACCGAGATAGTCCTCCGCCGTCTGCTTCATCTTCTGGAGGATCATCGCCGAGATCTCCGGCGGCGTAAACGTGGCTTCTGCGTGCGGCACCTTCACCTGCACACGGTCCTGCGAGTCGCACTCGATCTCGTACGGCACGAGCTTTCGCTCCGACTCCACTTCGGAGCACTTCCGGCCCATGAAGCGCTTGATCGAGAAGATCGTATTTCGGGGGTTGGTGACCGCCTGCCGCTTGGCGACCTGGCCCACGAGCCTCTCGTTGTCCTTCGTATATGCGACCACGGAAGGGGTGGTTCTCGTGCCCTCCGCGTTGGGGATGACCACCGGATCACCGCCCTCCATGACGGAGACCACGGAGTTGGTCGTGCCCAAATCGATTCCAATGACTTTGCCCATGTCGGTTTCCCTTTCCGATCGATGGATCCCCTGCGGGACCCTGATTCACGGTCCGGGCATGGTGCAAGTGATGTGCCGGGTCGCTGGCCCAAAAAGCCCTTGAAATGGGGGCTTTTCACGACATTCTGACACCTGGCGAGGTCCGGTGTGTCAGAACGGCAGTACCTACCTACCTGCCAACTTGGCGGGTATCGGTCCCGGGCCTCGAATCGCGTTGCGCGGATCTCCGGCCCCGCCTACCGTGAGGCCATGTTTCCGCTACGTGATGAGAACCCCACCGAGCTGCTCCCATTCGTCACCTTCGCACTCATCCTCGCGAACGTGGCCGTGTGGCTGTTCGTGCAGGGCGCGGGCAGTGGTCAGACGTTCCTCGAGTCGCTGTGCCAGTACGGAGCGATTCCCGGGGAAGTCACCGGGAGCATTCCCGAGGGAACGACCGTGTCTCTCGGCCCCGGTGCCACCTGCCGCGTCGGAGGCCTCCAGACGGGCAGCGTGCTGACCTCAATGTTCATGCACGGGAGCTGGATGCACCTCATCGGCAACATGTGGTTCCTGTGGGTGTTCGGGAACAACATCGAGGACTCGATGGGACACGCGCGATACCTGGTGTTCTATCTTCTCACGGGGGCGCTGGCTTCCGCGGCGCACATCGTGGCGGAGCCGGGCAGCGCCATTCCAACGGTCGGGGCCTCGGGAGCGATCAGCGGGATCATGGGAGCGTACATCGTTCTCTATCCGAACGTGCGAGTGCTGACGTTCGTGATCATTCGGGTGGTGGCTCTTCCCGCCTGGGTGCTTCTCGCCTACTGGTTCTTCCTCCAGGTCATGGGAAGCCGGGCCGCGGCGGCGGGCGAGGGAGGCGGCGTGGCGTTCTGGGCTCACATCGGGGGCTTCGTCGCCGGCGTGGTGCTGGTCAAACTGTTCGAGAAGCGAAAGCTGGTTCGCGCCAAGCGCGCTGGTCACGTGCTCACGAGAGACGAAATGGGAAGGTGGGATCGATGGTGAGCTGGAAACGGACCTTCTCGCTGCTGCCGGCCCTGGTCCTTACGCCGACCCTGGCCCTGGCCTTCCAGGAGGGCGGCTCGGGCCTGATCGAGACCGCCGCGGTCGGGGAGCCGTTCCTGCTCCGCCTTGCGCGCGGCCTCCTGGCGCTGGCCGTCATCCTGTTCGTCCTGTGGCGCTTCTCGCCTAAGCGAAAGTCGATCGACTGGAGCCTGGTGGTGAAGGGCATCGCGCTCCAGTTCGTGTTCGCGCTTCTCGTGCTGAAGACCACCTGGGGCCGCGGGTTCTTCAGCGTGGTCAACGACGTCTTCATCGCGCTCATCAGCTACACGCTGGCCGGCGCCCGATTCGTGTTCGGATCGCTGGTCGACTACGGCACGCCGGTGACCGGAGGCGACGGTATCGTCGAGATCGGAGCGAACTTCGCCTTCGCGGTGCTGCCGACGATCATCTTCTTCTCCGCCCTGATGACGGTTCTCTACTACCTCGGCGTCATGCAGTGGATCGTGAGGGGTGTGGCGTGGGTGATGCAGCGAACGCTCAAGACCAGCGGCGCGGAGACCACTTCGGCGGCAGGCAACATCTTCGTGGGGCAGACGGAAGCCCCGCTCCTGGTGAAGCCGTTCGTCAAGGACATGACGATGTCGGAGCTCAACACCGTGATGACCGGCGGCTTCGCGACCGTAGCGGGCGGCGTGATGGCGGCCTACGTGGCGATGCTGGCGGGCTATTTCCCGACCATCGCGGGGCACCTGCTGGCGGCGAGCATCATGGCTGCCCCGGCCGGGATCGTGGTGAGCAAGATCCTCATGCCGGAAACCGAGGAGCCAAAGACACGAGACAACCTGGACTTCGACATCGAGCAGGACTCGGTCAACGTGATCGACGCTGCCGCCGGGGGAGCCTCCGACGGAATGCGGCTGGCCCTCAATGTGGGCGCCATGCTGATCGCGTTCCTCGCCCTGATCGCGCTGATCAACGGGATCCTGGGTTGGACGCTCGGCCTCGTGAACATCGAGGGCATCACGCTGGAATGGCTGCTCGGCAAGGCGTTCGCTCCCGTCGCCTGGCTGATCGGCGTCCCGTGGTCGGACGCGGCCGAGATCGGGACGCTGTTCGGGGTGAAGATGGTGGCGAACGAATTCGTGGCGTTCCAGATGCTGGCCGACGGCGTGGCGTCCGGCACGACGCTGTCGCCCAAGTCGGTGATCATCGCAACCTATGCGCTCACCGGCTTCGCCAACTTCTCCTCCATCGCCATCCAGATCGGGGGAATCGGCGGAATCGCCCCGGAGCGCCGACACGACCTGTCGCGCCTCGGGCTGAGGGCCATGCTCGGCGGGACCGTGGCCACCTGGATGACGGCCACGCTCGCGGGGGTGCTCGCATGAGCGCCGCGGCCGGATCCGAGGCGGTGGCGGCACGAGTAGCCGAGGCCGCACAGGAGGTCCGCTCCCGCATCGGGGATCTGCAGCCGGTCGTCGGACTCGTGCTCGGATCCGGCCTGGGCTCACTCGGTGACGAGTTCGACCCGGCGGTCCGGGTTCCCTACGAGGAGCTTCCGCACTGGCCGCCTGTAGGAGTCAT
>JAMJQR010000205.1 GCA_023554335.1 Candidatus Benthicola marisminoris | reverse complement strand
ACCGCGGTCAGAATCAAGCCCACGATGAGAACTCCGAGGTCGAAATCCTCCGAGCCCGGGATGAAGAGACGCACGTTGACGGGCGCGCCCACGGCCACGAAGAAGATCGGCGTGAAGACGTCCGCCACGGGCTCGATCTTCTCGACGACGGAATCGAACTGATTGGTGGACGAGAGGACCAGGCCGGCGGCGAAGGCGCCGATGATCATGGCCGATCCCGCCCAGTCCGCGAGGGCCGCAATCCCGAGCGCGAAACAGAATGCCGTCACGAGAAGAACGCCCCGGACCCGCATCTTGTCTACCGCGTCGAACAGCACCGGCGCGAACCGGTTGCCGATGAGCACTGCAAGAACGAGGAATCCGACGGCGAACACGAAGATCTTGCTGATCGCGAACACCCCCACGGCCGCACCCGAGGCAAGCCCGGCCACGACGGCAAGGATCACGATACCAAGAACATCGTCGATTACTGCCGCGCCGATGATGATCCGCGCTTCCGGAGTGTGCATCCGCTCCAGGTCAGACAGAACGCGAGCCGTGATTCCGACTGACGTTGCGGTCAGCGTCGCCCCGACGAAGATGCAGACCATCGCGAAGCTGATTCCCTCCGGGGTCGCACCGATGGAGGGCTGAGCCGTATACCAGTAGAGAAAGCCAAGGCCGAACGGGAGAACGACTCCGATCAGGGCCACCGCGGACGCCGTCCGCCCAACGCTGAACATCTCCTTGAGATCCGTCTCCAACCCGATCTCGAACAGCAGGATGGAGACGCCGATCTCCGCGAAGACGTGGATGATCTCGTACATCTCGGTGCCGGGGTCCGGGATGACACCGAGCACGCTGCCGCCGAGGATCACTCCGGCCACGAGCTCGCCGAGCACGGCGGGCTGGCCCCTCCGCTCCACCATCTCACCCAGCAGCTTACCGGACAGGAGAATGACGATCAGTACGAAGAAGACGTCCCGTATGCGGACTCCGTGTCCGCCTTCGTCATCGGCCGCGTGAACCTCTCCCGCGGCCTCCCCCTCGGCTTCGTGACCGGCCTCTGCCTCCTGCGGCGGGGAGGGAGTCTCCCAGGAGCCGACAGAGCCAAAGGCGACGCTGGCTCCGGACGGCCCGGCGACTTCGGTCTCGCCGCCCCCGACGAGGCTGCCTCCAGGACCCGCAAGTAAGAACCAGAACCCGGCCCCGAGCAAAAGGAGCCGGCGAATGAAACGTCCCTGCCCCGTCCGACCGCGTCTTACCATTGAGACTGCGCTCCGTCGACGATTTTCTGCACCAGGTTCTCCAGAGCCACCTCCTGACCCGTGGCCTCACCCGCCGGATCCTCCGGGCTGTACTCGCCCTGCCCGTTCACGCCCGCCCCGTTCCAGATGACCTCGTTTCGGGTCCTGTCGATGATCTGGACCTCTGCCACGATCGACACCCTCCGCTGGAACACTGCCGCGCCGACGTCCTCCACTCCCTGGAAGTTCATCGCGGTATCGCTGTATCGCGAAAGGGTTGCGACGATCGTAGCGTCGGCCTCGGCCTCCGCCGCGAGCTGAACGCCCAGGTTACGCCTCACCGCTTCGAGCAACCTGTCGGTGAATTCCTGTGTAAGCGCGAACTGCGTGGTCCGGTTCTCGATCGGCGGAATGTAGACCGTCTCGATGTGCGAAGGGAGTCCGCCGCCTCCTGCGAACGTGTAGTTGCAGGCACCGAGACAGACCGCCAGGGCCACGCAGATGGGGCCTGTGCGGATCAGGCGGTTACGGAACGATGGGAAGGTCATACGCATCCGCAGGGTGGCTCTCCTCGTGACTCGTGATGCCCGTGACGATCCAGCGAACCCGGCTTCTCTCGACCAGGTTCCGGTACTCGGCTTCGGCGGGCCAGCTCCCGGAATCCGGCCACTCGAGGTTGACCCGCTGTGTCGTACGGCCCCGAACGCGCTCCTCTACCCGCCTGAGACGGCCGTCCTGAACAAAGAAGTACGTTCTGCGACTTGCCTCGCCGCCGTAGACGAGAACGGAATCCGCGCCGGCGACGTACCCCTCAGCCACCCCCTCTCCGGGGCGGAAGAGGCCAGCCATCGCATACATCAACTCGAGATCCGGGATCTCCACATCCTCGATCTCACCGAGGCTGCGAAGCTCCCCGTCGGCCACGGCGATCGCCATGGCCACGTCGCCCGACGTGAAGAGATCCACGCGCAGGCTGTCCGGCGGATTGTAGCGCCCGACGCCCTCACCGCCGATGTCCCCCCGGGTATCCGCGTACCGCCAATCGAAGCCAAGGGTCACGGGTGCGGACGAGCCCACGTCTTCGACCAGGCGTCCAGCTACGTCGGCCGGGTTTGCGATCGGCGGACCGCTCTCGATCGACGCCATGCAACCGCCCACGGCCGCCGTCGCGACGATGGCAGCCAGCGGCCCGAGCTTCGTCGGACCGTGACGAGACGGCGGTTTCCGGGTGGCGCGGAAGCTACGGAGCCCGAGATACGTGAGCAAGAAACGTCGGATCTCCGGCTCGCGGGGAGGACTCACGGCGTCACGTCCCGTTCGGTTCCTTCCAGCAGCTCCTGGAGCACGGTCACCAGGTGCGGCGGGAGACGCCGGGCGCGCCCATCCTCGTTCGCGCACACGAGGCGAGTGCTTCCCGTCGCGATTTCGTCGCCATCCTCGACTCGAGTGGCGCTGTAGGAAAAGGTCACGGTTCGGCTCCGCACGTCGCTGACCCAGGTGCGAATCTCGACGAGATCGTCGTACGCCGCCGCTCCCGAGTACTCGATCTGAACGTTGGACACGGGGAGGCGTATGCCCTCCCGTTCGAGCGCGGAGTAGGCCACTCCTGCGGCCCGCATCAGCTCGGTGCGGCCGAGCTCGAACCACGCCAGGTATTGCATGTGGTGCGCCCGACCCATCTGATCCGTCTCCGCATACCGCACACGGATTCGCGTGCGGTCCACCGTGCCCCCATCTGGGCTCATTACGGTTCCCCCTCGGCGGCCCGGAATATCGTCCGGGCCCGTTTCACGTTCGTCAGCGGCAGTCTATACTTGGCCCCATGGAAAGGTCCACCGTGGTCATCTCCGACGCCCACCTGGGCGCTGCTCCGCCGGCGAACGAAGCGGCGCTGCTCGACTTCCTGTCGACCGTGCCGGATCGCTGCCGAGATCTCCTGATCAATGGGGACCTGTTCGACTTCTGGTTCGAGTACGGGACCGTCGTCATCAGTCGCTACTTCAAAGTACTGCGTGCCCTCAGCGAGATCGTCGAATCGGGAGTGCGAATTCGCATGCTCGGGGGCAACCATGACTCCTGGGGCGGGCGTTTCCTGGAGGATGAAATCGGCATCGAGCTTCTCCAGGGACCGGTGCGCACCGAGGTGGGTGGACGCCGTGCCTACGTGGCCCACGGGGACGGCCTCGGCGGAGGAGACTGGGGATATCGGGCCCTCAAAGCCGTCATTCGCGGCCGCCCCGCCCGGGCTGTATTTGGGCAGATTCACCCCGACTGGTCGGCACGGCTGATTCGTCTGGTGAGCCGCACTGAAAGCCGCCACGACCGGCCTGACGATCCGGGCAGCCACGCGCGAGCCGAGCACCTGGGAGCTCATGCCCGCGAGCTCATTGCCACGGACCCAGACCTCGACCTGGTGATCTTCGGTCACTGCCACCAGCCCGAGCTCAGTGAGCCTGCGCCGGGTCGCTTTTACCTGAATGCCGGCGACTGGCTTCACCACTGTACGTGGGCCCTCGTGACGCCCACGGACATTCAGCTCAACCAGTGGAATCCACGCTGACCGTTTCCAGGTGATCCACCTCCTCACCCAGCAGTCGGCGCGCTAGTGAATCGAAGCGGGCGGCTTCGTCCGTAACGTAGTAGCGCGCGTCCGGCTCCTGCCCGGTGAGGTTCCCCAGCGCGGCCTCGGCCAACAGGACCTCCAGAGCCTCCGCGGTCGATTCGGCGGAATCGATGAGCACCACCTCGGGCCCCACCACCTGTGCCAGGAGCGGCTTCAACAGCGGATAATGAGTGCAGGCCAGGACCAGGGTATCGATGCCCTCGTCGAGCAGTGGGCGCAGATACCTCTCCGCCGTCAGTCGAGACACCTGGTCCTCCGTCCACCCCTCTTCCACGAGCGGGACGAACAGGGGGCAGGCTTGCTCCAGAACGACGGCGTCCGGTCTCTGTTCATGAATGACCGCGTTGTAGGCGCGGCTCGAGATCGTCCCCCGAGTTCCGATCACGCCGATCCGGCCGTCTCGAGATGCTTCCGCTGCCGCACGACCGCCGGGCTCGACGACGCCCAGGACCGGGACGCCGGCACGCGCGATTACGTCGGGCAGTGCCCGTGCCGTGGCGGTGTTGCAGGCGATGACTACCGCTTTCACGCCCTTGCCCACCAGGAAGTCGGTCGCTTCCAGCGCGTATCGCTGAATCGTCTCGGCTGCCTTCGGACCATACGGCACCCGGGCCGTATCGCCGAGGTAAACGGTCGACTCTCCCGGCAGCCGTTCCCGAATCGCCCGGAGGACGGTCAATCCGCCCAGTCCGGAGTCGAAAACCCCGATCGGCGCCGCTGCCTGCTGCGTGCCCACCTAGGGGCCTCCCACCGGAACGGAGTACTGGAGCGCGACTCCAGGCGACCCATCCGGCGGTGGAACGACCGCCCCCTCGAAATCCCAGAGGTGGGTCGACACCCAGGCATCCACACCCGCGAACAGGGCCCAGAACACTGCCATTACGATCCAGTCCTCCTTCTGGTCCTGCCTCGCAGCGGCCAGCTCCTCATCTCCGGCCCGCTCCGCCGCGGACAGCTTCGACTGCGTCTTGAACAGCATCCAAAGGGACGCCGCTTCCATGGTGAAGTAGAAGGCCCCTCGAACCGGCCGGCCTACTGTGGCCTGTCCCCATCCAGGCAGGATGAGACTGCGAAAGAAGGCTCCCATGGGCGTGACCGGCGGGCCGGCCGACTCGACCGCGGCCTGCGCCGCGATCGGGGATACACTCTCGGAGATCGCCACGGAGTCGGGCCCGACCATAGCCGCGGCGGCGGAGTCGGCGGCCGGATCCTGGGCGCTCAGCGACCCGACGACGATGAGGTGCGCCAGGAGGGCGCAGACCGCCGGACGGAAATGGCGGGAGCGTGTGGGAGTCGAACCCACCCAAGACGCTACTCGCGCCTCGCAACGGTTTTGAAGACCGCAGGCGACACCGGCCGCCATCCGCCCCCCCTGTCGGTTGCTGCCGGCGCGAATGCCTATCGATCCGTTGACCGGCAGGCGATCACATCGATCTCGACCCGAGCCCCCTTCGGAAGTCCCGCCGCGGCAACCGTCGAGCGGGCCGGATACGGCTCGGTGAAATGCTTGGCGTATATGGTGTTGACAAGCGGGAACTCATCCATATCCGCAAGATAAACCGTCGTCTTCACCACGTCGCTGAAGGACAGTCCCGCCTTCTCGAGAATTGCGCGGATGTTCTCGCACACCTGCTCAGCCTGCGTCTCGACATCGTGGCCTGCGAACTCCCCTGTAGCAGGATCGAGGCCGATCTGGCCTGCGGAGAACAGGAAGCCTCCCGCCTCAGCGGCCTGCGAATAGGGCCCGATCGCTGCCGGGGCCCGGGTCGTATGTAGCGCCCGCATGGCACCCCCGTTCTTTGGCTTCAGAATAGGCCTTCGATTCGGCCATCCTCGTGGATGCCCATTCCCTCAGCGGCGGGGCGCGCTGCCAGCCCTGGCATGGTCATCACGTCACCTGTCAGGGCCACGATGAAGCCGGCCCCCGCCGAAATGCGGAACTCCCGCACCGTGATCTCGAACCCGCTCGGCCGACCGAGAAGCGTCGGATCGTCGCTGAGAGAGTACTGCGTCTTGGCGACACAGACCGGCAGATCGCCCAGTCCGTTCTCGACGATCTGCTGCGCCTGCTTGGCTGCAGGGCCCGTCATGTTCACACCATCCGCGCCGTAGACCTTGGCGGCGATCTCCTCCAACTTCTCACGCAGGCTGAGATCCGTAGCGTACAGCGGTTCGAATTCCGCCTCTCCGGAATCGAGCGCCCCGAGCACTTCCTCGGCGAGCTCGATCCCCCCTTCTCCGCCGCGCGCCCAGATGTCGCAGTCGGCGTAGCTTACGCCGGCCGCCTTGCACATCGACGCAACCGCCGCGACCTCCTCGTCGGTATCATCGGCGAACCGGTTGATGGCCACGACCACCGGAACGCCGTACTGCCTGACGTTCTCGACGTGCGCCATCAGGTTGTCGAATCCCGCTGCGAGGTCTCCGGTCACCTCCACGTGGTGCTTCATCGCTCTCAGGGTAGCGACCACGACCGCTGCTTGCGGCTGCAGGCCGCCCATGCGGCACTTGATGTCGAAGAACTTCTCCGCCCCCAGATCCGACCCGAAACCGGCCTCCGTGACGACGATGTCTCCAAGTTGGGTCCCGGCCTTCGTTGCGATGAGCGAATTGCAGCCGTGCGCGATGTTCGCGAACGGACCCCCGTGGATCAGGGCCGGCCCGCCCTCGATGGTCTGAACCAGATTCGGAGCCAGAGCGTCCTTCATGAGCAGCGCCATCGCGCCACCGATGTTCAGCTCCCCCGCGCGGGCGAACGAGCCGTCCGGACGGGTCCCCAGGACGATCCGGGAAACGCGCTCCTCGAAGTCGGCCAGGTCGGAGGAAAGGCAGAAGATGGCCATGATCTCCGACGCGGCCGTGATCGTGAAACCGTCTTCCCGCGGCAATCCCTGCATGGGGCCACCGAGGCCAACGACGATGTTGCGCAGCGCGCGGTCGTTCATGTCCACCGCCCGCTTCCAATTGATCTTGCGGGTGTCGACCCCGATCGAGTTGCCTCTCTGGAGGTTATTGTCGAACACGGCGGAAAGGAGGGAGTGGGCGGATGTGATGGCGTGGAAGTCGCCAGTGAAGTGCAGGTTGATCTCCTCCATCGGCAAGACCTGTGAGTAGCCACCTCCCGCGGCGCCTCCCTTGATGCCGAACACGGGGCCCAGCGAGGGTTCCCGCAGACACAGCATCGTGCTCTTCTCGAGCTTCCGCAGCGCCTGGGCCAGCCCCACCGCAACCGTGGACTTCCCCTCTCCGGCAGGGGTCGGCGTCATCCCGGTCACGAGAACGACCTTGCCCTTCTCCGGCCGATCCTCCAGCGCCTCCGGCGTGATCTTGGCGATCGTGTGACCGTACGGACGCAGGTCTTCCGCTCCGAGGCCGATCTCGGCCGCGACGTCCAGTATGGGCCGCAAGGTGGCGTTCTGGGCGATATCGATATCGGTTGGCATGTCTCTGCTCCCTCTTGAGCTTGAGTGCGTCGAGGTCTGTCCTACCGGTCTCTTCTCTGCAGCTCCGCCAACAGGTCTGCGGCGCTCACCGGTACCGCTCCGAGTCGCGCCACCTCGATCCCGGCCGCGAAGTTGGCAATGTACGCCGCCTGGCCCAGCGAGGCTCCCGCCAGGAGGCACATCGCGAGGACCGAAGTTACGGTATCGCCGGCCCCTGTCACATCAAAGACCTCACGGGTCTCAGGAGGTAGAAGCCGCGTCTCGGACGATGCTTCGACCAGCAGCATTCCTTCCTCGCCGAGGGTAAGAAGCAGGCATTCACACCCCAGTCGCTCGAGGAGCGGGTGCAGGTCCGTTTCGTCTCGCGGCGCCTCTTCCAACCCCAGCGCCGCAGCGAGTTCGCGGGCATTGGGCTTGAAGACGGTCACACCGGCGAAGTCGAAGAAATGACGGAGCTTCGGATCGACCACGGAGGGAATGCCCCGCGCTCTCGCCCCGGCAAGCAGATCCCCAGCCAGAGCTCCACTGATGACGCCCTTGTCGTAGTCCTCGATGACCAGAGCGTCGGCCCAGTCCAGGCAACTCAGGGCCCTCTCCGCCAGTCGCTCCTGGTCCTCCTTCGACATCGGGGTGGGATCTTCGCGGTCTACCCTGAGCATCTGCTGGTGACGCGCGAGGATCCGAGTCTTCCGGGTGGTGGGCCTTCCCGGGACCGACACCAGATCCTCGGAGCCCACTCCCGCCTCCCGCAGTCCAGCTGCGAGAATCCCGGCGGCATCGTCCTCCCCCACGCTCGCGACCAGTCGGCACGTACCTCCCAGGGCGGCCACCCCCATGGCCACGTTGGCCGCTCCACCGGGGGCGTGCCTCTCGCTCTCGACGTGCACGACGGGCACGGGTGCCTCGGGCGACACACGATCCACCGAGCCAGCCAGGTACACGTCGAGCATGGCGTCACCCACGACGAGAACTCGCCCGCCGCGCGCCTTCTCGAGGAAGCTCGTGGCCTCTTCCGGGGTCACGAAAGGATCTTCTGGGGGCACCTTGTCGTCTTGCATCCGATGTGGATCACGGGTAACCTGCCGCGAGGACTGCCCGCCGCAGGAAAGCGGCGCTGAGCAACGGTCCCGCAGTCTTTTCGACACGTCGTGCTCGGGCAGGAAGAGCGTCGCGCGAAACTAGTCGCGGGGCGTGGGGGAGTCAAAGCTTCGGGGGGATGGTCAGCCTGCCATGAGCTTGCGCCAGACGGTCCGCACCCCCCTGCACTACCTCAACTCCACTCTCAAGGGCTGGGCACTCCACACCCAGGAGTACTTCCGGCTTCTTGGCCGAGCCCTTCACGGAGCGATCTCGCGCCCGTTCTACCGGGGCGACCTCGTGGTCCAGATGGACGTCATCGGCGTCGGTTCCATCGGAATCGTGTTGCTGACCGGACTCTTCACGGGCATGGTCCTCGCGCTTCAGTCCGCCGTCGAGATGAAGCAGTTCGGGGCGACCATCTATATCGGTCGCCTGGTGGGAGCGAGCACGGTCCGGGAGCTGGGGCCGGTCCTCACGGCGCTGATGGTTACGGGGCGAGCAGGCTCCGGGATGGCCGCCGAGATCGGAGCCATGAAGGTCACCGAGCAGGTGGATGCGCTCTATACGATGAGCGTGGACCCGGTGCGGAAGCTCGTGGTCCCCCGATTCGTCGCGGCCATCCTCTGCCTCCCCCTTCTGACGGTGATCACCGATGTGGTGGCGATCCTCGGCGGTATGCTCATCGCAGTCGTGAAGCTCGACCTGACGGTGGACCTCTACATGCGCTCCGTCTACCTCACGCTTGCAGAGACGGGCTTCATGTTCAGGTACATACCGGTCGACCTGTTCGCCGGATTGCTGAAGCCCGTTTTCTTTGGTGCCATCATCGCGATCACGGGCTGCTACTTCGGGCTCAAGACGAGCGGTGGCACCGAGGGGGTCGGGCGCGCCGCAACGCGTGCGGTCGTCACCACGTCCATCTTCATCCTGGCAACGGACTATTTCCTGACCCAGGTCCTGATTGCGCTGCTGATCGAATGACCCACGACTCGCTCGACCTGTGGGACTCGCAGATGCGGAAGGAGATCCGGGAGGAGGTCCGTAAGGCCCTCGGGGATCTTGGCGAGGAGTCGAGTCTTCCCGCCGGCGAGGGACCGGTGGTCGAGCTTAAGGACCTGTATCTCTCGTTCGGTGACCACACGGTGCTCAAGGGAGTCTCGCTCGAGCTGGACCGGGGAGAGACCCTGTCGGTACTCGGCGGATCGGGGGCGGGCAAGTCTACGATCCTGCGACTGATACTGGGCCTCACGCTTCCCGACTCCGGACAGGTCCGGCTGGAGGGCCAGGATATCGCGAACGTGCCGTTGCGGCAGGTCCTCGCGTTGAGACGGAACATGGGAATGGTGTTCCAGGAGGCCGCCCTGTTCGACTCGCTCACAGTGTACGACAACGTCGCCTTCTACCTGCACGAGCACACGCAGCTGCCCGAGAGCGAGATCCGGCGCCGCGTAGTCGAGTCGCTCGACCTCGTGGACCTGGAGCCGGACCAGGTTCTGGACCTCCTGCCCGCGGAACTGAGCGGGGGGATGAAGAAGAGGGTCGGCATCGCCCGTGCCGTGGTGCATCGTCCCCGCCTGCTGCTATACGACGAGCCCACCAGCGGACTGGACCCGATCACGACTCGCACGATCAATGACCTGATCATGAAGCTGCAGGCGGAGCTCGATGTGAGTTCGATCGTCGTGACACACGACATCCGCTCGGCCTTCCGCATCAGCAACCGCGTTGCTCTATTGTTCGAGGGCCTTCTCGCTTTCATGGGAGGGCCCGAGGACATGGTTGCCTCAGAAGATGCTTATGTGCGCGAGTTCCTTCGCTGACCAATCAGGTCCGATCCTACCGATCGGGCATGAGGAGAAGCCGTGAGAAGAGGCGCTGCCGTCACATGGGAGCAGGTGAGGGTCGGCCTGTTGATCCTCGTCGCCCTCGTGGTCCTGTCCGTCGCCGTGTTCCTGGTTGGAGACACGGGAAACGTGTTCGGCCAGCGATACCGACTGGTCACGCTCGTGCGCTCTGCGTCCGGTCTGGTGCCGGGAGCCGCGGTGCAGCTCGCGGGTCAGACCGTGGGCCAGGTCGACGACATCAGGTTCATTCCTCCCTCAGAGCGCTCCGAGCGACGGGAAGCGGTGGCAATCTGGCTGGCTATCAACGTGAACGTTCAGGACCAGATCCGAGCCGATTCCCGTGCGCAGGTGCGGACTCAGGGCCTGCTGGGGGATCGTCTCATCGACATCCGGCCAGGCTCCTCCGATTCTCCCGTGCTTCAACCGGGCGATACCGTCATGTCTGCCGCCGCACTCGACTACGATGCGCTCCTGGCCGAAGGAGCCGAAGCGGTGGGTGACCTGACTGATGTCGCCCGCAATCTGTCGTCCCTGACGCGCGGCCTGCTCGAGGGTCAGGGGACCCTGGGGCAGCTCGTCGTGGATGAAGCGCTCTACGATCGGCTGGTCGGTCTCGCGGGTAGCCTGGACACCCTTGCGGCCTCGGCCGCCGCCCCCGACGGCGCTCTGATGCGGATCCTCACCGACGACACTCTCTACACGGCGATGCGGTCGACCGTGGCATCGTTTGACACGCTCACTCGAGCCGTCGTCGAGGGCGAAGGCACCCTCGGGCAGCTTGTGAGGTCGGACAGCCTGTATCTGGAGCTCACGGGTACGGTGGTACGGGCCGACTCCCTTCTGAGCGGACTCCTGTCCGGTCAGGGCTCAGCCGGAAGGATGTTCACGGACGAGGAGTTATCCGAGGAGCTGCTGCGCACGCTGGTGGAGTTGAACGGGATGCTCGAAGACGTGCGCCGCGACCCCTCTCGATACGTCCCGGAAATATCGGTCTTCTAGCCGGGTGCGCGGCCGGCGCTGCCGTTCAGTCCCGGCTGCCTCCACCCATGTCGTGCAGGGTCTCGAAGGCGATCACCCGGTAGCGGATCCTGCCGTTCGGCAGGGGCACATCGACCTCGTCTCCATCCCCCTTGCCCAGCAGCGCCTTTCCGATGGGTGACGCCATCGAGATCTCGGCCTTCTCGATGTCCAGGTAGTCGCCAAATGCCAGGGTATACTTCTCGACCGTATCATCGTCGAGATCGAGTACCTCCACGCGAGAACCGAAGCCGATCCGATCCTCCGGAACGGCTTCCAGATCGATATCGCTGACCTCGCCCATCCGCCGGGAGATGTGGTCCAGGCGCGCGCGCACGAACTGCTGACGCTCCAGGGCCGCCGTGTACTCCGAGTTCTCGCTGAGGTCACCCTGGGCCACGGCCTTCTCGATCTCTCGAGGAAGCGTGACATTCAGCTCGTGAAGCAGCGCTTCGGCCTCGCCGTTCAGCCGGTCAAGTAGTTCATCCAGCACTTTGCTATTCCTCACAGCTCGAGTCCGCGGGCCGACGGGCAACGACCCTTGCAGCGGATCGAGCCCCGGCGGCCCAAAAAAGAAAAACTCCGCGACCCGGCACATGGCCGAGCGCGGATTGAAATGGAGGTGCCGGGAATCGCACCCGGGTCCGCGAAGCCTTCCCCATTGGTTTCTACGTGCGTATTCGAGGATCTCGTCTCGCCAACCGCTGGGCTCCTCGACGGCCCGCTGTCAGCCAGCCACGTCCGGCTTGCGCCATCTCGCCCCTGCAGCCCGCGGCGTTCTGCAGGGACCAGCCCGAATTATCGGCGCTCAAAGGACCACCTCGGGCGGGTAATCCAGTGAACGGGCCACGTTAGTTACGCGGCCAAAGCCAAGTTGTCGTTGGCAGTTGTGTGTTTTCCCGGTGTTTCACGAGGTTCCGGGAAACCTCGGCACGCTACCTCCGGATCCGAAAACGCGTCGAATCTGGTTCACCCCCGAGTTTTCAATCAGCTGCGCCTGAGCGCACGAGAGGGCCGCCATGGCAGCCCTCACCGATCTTTGACACTAATCCGCCCCACGGGTTCCGTCAATCCGGTGCCGGGTCCGAGGCAAAGCCTTTGACAGCCTTTCGAGGAACGGAATATACTCCACGGTTCCGAAGTGCCTTGAACAACCGGGTCGGTGGCGGTTTGGCCGACCAGGAGACGATACATATGCAACTGCGCGACTTCTTCACCCTGGACGCCATCAATCTGGACCTGGAATCCGAGACAAAGGACGAGGCCCTCCGCGAGCTCGTCGGCCTGCTGGGGTTGGACGAAAAGTCCCGAGGGATCCTGTTCAAGATGCTCAAGCGGCGGGAGAATCTAGGCTCGACCGGAATCGGGCGCCGAATCGCGATCCCCCACTGCCGCTCGCTCGTGGTCAATCGACTCCGGGTGGCTTTCGGACGGAAGATCTCCGGGATCGATTTCGACGCCATAGACAAGAAGCCGGTCCAGCACATCTTCCTCATCGTCGCCCCCCCGCTCGAGGTGTCGAATCAGTATCTTCCCGTTCTCGGGCGGATCGCCCAATTCGGCAAGGAGGCGGACGTACCCGAGCGGCTCGCCAAGATCGAGACGCCGGAGGAGTTCATCGCCTTGCTGGAGGAAAAGGGAGTCTGACCATGCATCCGCAGCTCGAGTTGCTCCTTGAGCTTCAGGACCTGCAGGCCCAGCGAAGGGCGCTACAGGAGGAGCCGCTGCGGGACATGGAGGAGGCGGTGTTCGAGCTTCGACCGGTGGAAGCTCTGGCGCTTCTCGACGAGAAGATCTCGGAACTGGTGGGCCGATTGGAGGGGTCTATCCAGCGACGGTACGTCGAGCTGACCGAGACCCAGGGGAGAGCCGTGGCCCCGGTCCTGAGCGGCATCTGCTACGGGTGTTTCGTTGCCACACCGACGGCGTGGTCATCGGAAGCCGGCCGGAACGACACGATCGGTGTGTGCGCTCACTGCGGCCGGTTTCTCTACTACGTGGACTGAATACCGCTTCAGCGCCGGGTCGCGAGGCGTCCTTCCGGCGTGCGCCGGGTGACTCCGGTCCGATCCATATACTCGAGAAGCGGAATCAGGTACTTCCGGCTGAGGTTCAGCTGCTTCCGGAAGTCCCCGGGAGAAGCCGGCGAGGTCGCCGCGACCTCGCGGATGACACGCCGCGCCTCTTCCTCCACCCCTGCGGTGAGGAAGATCTCCGGAGTGATCTGCAGCAACTCGCCCCGCTCGATCAGCAGCCGGAGGAGGTCGTTCAGGACCTCCCGCCCGACGCCGACGGCCTTCGACAATTCCGCTGGTGTGGGCGGGGCCAGACCGGCCTCGGCAAGAGTCCGAACGATGTCACGGATTACCCGTTCCTCATCGTCCGTTAGCCCCGCGGAATGATCCGACCGACGGATTCCGGGCCCCACGACCTCGACCTCACTCTCGTCCTCCAGCTCGCGAATCGCCGCCTGAATCAGGGCCGGTGAGAACCGCACCGAAAGGCCCGCGCGCACGGATTCCAGCGGCTCCGTCGTCGCTCGTCTCCGACGCTCGTGCGCTTCGGTCAGGTACGAGAGCACGGCCAACCTGGTCGCTCGCAGCTGTTCCGCGGCATAGCAGACCTCGCCGATTCGAATGATGTCGCCCCCCGCACGGGATGCCTCGTCGACGATCACCGAAGGCAGCCCCGTTGCGAGGGGCAGGTCTTCGTCCGCGAGACCGATCCCTCCAGCCGCACGAACTGCAGCCGCCAGAGCCACCGGCGCGGGGCCATGGAGCACCTCATGCCAATTCGCAACCTGCTCCCTCCAGCCCCTCGCCGGATCGAGGGCCGCAACGGCCCCGCCTCCGATCGTGGTCACCGGGGAATAAAAGCGGAGCACGAATCGGTCGCGCACCCGCGCAACGACCGGTCGCTCGCAATCCAGAGCGATCCAACCCGAATGGCCTGGCAGCAGCGGACCGCGCCCGAGGGTCCTGACTCTGGCCATGACCTCCTCGGTTCCGAGAAACAACCGGACTCTCTGTCCGTGCTCCAGCTCGCGCCTGACCGTGCCCGGGATCTCGGCCCACGCTCCGAGCCGGGAGGAAGTCCGCCAGCCGTCGCCACCCACCAGTACGTTGCCCCGATCCGCGTCCCCGGCATCCACCCCAACCAGAGCCACGGCGCAGCGGCTCCCCGGTCCTACTTCCTGGCGGTGCGCCCCGTGTACCTGCAGACCTCGCACACGCGTTCCCTGCCCACCCGGGAGAAGGACGACCCGGTCGCCGACGGCCACACGGCCGCTCCAGGTCGTGCCCGTCACGACCGTGCCCGCCCCACTGACGCTGAATGCGCGGTCTACGGGCATCCGAAACAGGTCGTTCGCCTCTCGGTTTCGGACCCCCGCGGCAGCTTCCTCCAGGCCCTGGCGCAGCTCCGGGATCCCTTCGCCGCTGGTCGCG
Source organism: Candidatus Benthicola marisminoris (assembly GCA_023554335.1). Lineage (GTDB taxonomy): Bacteria > Gemmatimonadota > Gemmatimonadetes > Palauibacterales > Palauibacteraceae > Benthicola > Benthicola marisminoris. The sequence goes on along the minus strand of JAMJQR010000205.1, from coordinate 36,053 downwards.
GAGACGGCGTACACCGGCCAGTCTGCGTGCCCCAAAGTCCGCTCCATCTCCTCTCGAGTCGCCTCCCGGACGAGGTCCAGCCAGTCGTCATCCACCCGGTCGACCTTGTTGAGTATCACCAATCCGCTGTCGATACCCAGCAGCCGTGAGACCAGAAGATGCTCCCGAGTCTGAGGCATCGGGCCTTCGTCCGCCGCGATCACAAGGAGCAGCACATCGATCCCGGTGGAGCCGGCAAGCATGTTCTTGACAAAGTCCTCATGCCCGGGCACGTCGACGATTCCCGTGTCGACATCCGTACCGGTGTCGACCGGCGCGAATCCGAGGTCGATCGTCAGCCCACGCTCGCGCTCCTCGGCCCACCGATCCGTCTCGACCCCCGTCAGCGCCCGGACCAGCGCCGTCTTGCCATGGTCCACATGGCCGGCGGTACCGAAGACGACCCCGGACCTCAACGGAGCTCCTCTCCGAGCAAGAAATCGAGTGAACGAAGCATCTTCCCCTCTGCCGCATGGTGGCGGATAAAGTCGACGAGCAGGGTGAGCTGCCGGCTCGAGAGGTCGTTGACCACGATGTGCCCGGACGTCAGCCGCCGCAGAACATGGATCTCCGACGCCGGCAGCGACGTTCCGCCGGGCAAGCAATCCTCGCAGACCAGCACCCCTTCCCGCACGTCAAGACGCCCTCCCCTGGTCTCGATCGGATCCCCGCAGCGAGTACAGCCCGAGAGATCGGGTGCGAATCCGAGCACGTTCACGAGCATCCAGATGGCCGCGATCGCAGTGCCCGACACGTGTTCCAGGTCCGCGGCCAGCAGGGCGTCGAGACCTTGAGTGAGCACGTCGAAAAGCACGGGGTCCTTCTCGGCCGGGGCGAGGCGCAGCACCAGCTCGCAGAGTACGCTGGCCGCTGCGTACCGTCCGAGGTCCCGGCCCAGAGCCTGTCTCTCGGTCCCGAGCTCGAAATCGGAGAGTGTGTGCAGATCTCGGTCCGGTTTGAGATAGAACGTGGCCGACCCATCAGCGAACGGTTCGAGCACACCCGACAGCCGGCTCCTGGGCCGCATGGCGCCCTTTGCCATGACCGACTGGGGGCCGTGATCCAGAGTCAGCAAGCGGAGGATCTTGCTGGTGTCACTGTAGGGATGCGTCTGCAGCACCACGCTGCGTGTGGTCACGATCGGCACGCGGCAAGCTACCCGCGGGCCCGGGACGCGGCAAACTGCCTGCGAGGCCTGCGCGCCGGCTCAGCGAAGCACGACATCCGTACTCCCGAATCCGGAGGGCACCTCATCGATGAACTGCCCGTCGGACCCGAACAGCACGAGACGGCCCGCTTCGGCGAAGCTGAAAGTCGCACAGACGATCCTTCCGTCGGCCAGCCCCGTGGCCACCCAGCAATCCACCCTCGCTCCATCCGCTCCCCGGACGAGAACCGGGTCACCGGGTCCGCGCACGAATGCCCCTGCCGCCGGGTCGAACACCAACACGCTCAGCGCGGAAAAATCGACAGTGGTCGTCAGGTACACGAGTCCGTCACGACCCAGCTCCAGCTCCACTCCGTTCGCCGCGAGGGACTGGGACGAGATGGTTGCGCCCGTTTCGCTGTCCAGGACCACGAGGGCTCCATCTCCAACAGGCATGAACGTCTCGGGATCGAGCGAACCGGCGGCGAGGACGATCAGCCGCCCGCCGGCCGCCACCGCGTCGGTCGGATTGAAGACGGCGGGCGGAAGATCTATCACACGCTCCTCTTCCCCCGACCTCGAGAGGACTACGACCCGGCCCGGTCCCAGCGGCGCGTACGTTCCGCCCTCGTCATCGATGTTGGCGTCGACTGCATACAGACGCTCTCCGATCGGGACTACGCGCTCGATAAAGCTCCCCACCGAGCCTGCGATCCTCTCCGCCTGCAGGTCGCCCGGTCGCACGCGATAGATCGCGTCACTGCCCCGTCCCCCAACCCACGCGGTACCCGACCCGTCGAAGGAGGCAGCCGACGGGTTGGCGAGATCGGATTCCGGCTCCGGAAAGGAGCTGGTCAGCACGTCCCGGCTCTCCAGGTCTACGAAGACCACCCGGCTTCCGCCGAAGCTGGAAACCGTGGTCACGACATGGGCATTCGAGGCGTCGAACGCAGATCCGTCGAATCCGGCCCCGAGATCCACCGGGGCCCCCGATTCCGAGAGCCCCTCACCGACACTGAATCCGGCCAGCGTCTGACCCGTGGAGTTCAGAACCAACAGGTCGGTGGCCGCCGGTGGAGGGGGCTCGGTAGCCGAGTCGGCGCACGCGCAAACTGCCAGGACTGCCAAGACCGCAGCTCGTGAAACGGCGTAGAACGCACGAGCGGCGGCTCCAGGCAGCCGGGGAAAGCGGGGGATCATGTGCTCGCACTCCTCAGTTCGAGCCGTACGGAGAAACGACGACCCGGTTCGGGGAATAGCTCGACCAGCTGGTAGCGCTGGTCGGTGACGTTCTCCATTCGGATCAGCAGGCCGAGACCGAGACGACCGGCCTCGAGTTGGTGACGCGCGGAAACGTCGAGGGTCAGGAATCCAGGCAGCTTACGGGTTGCGGCGATGCTCGTGGTGCGCGCGCCGGTATAGCGCACGTCGAGACGTCCCCCCACCGTTCCGACCCAGCCCTGAAGGCTAAGCCGACCCGCAACAGCAGGTTCGTACGGAAGCGAGTTCCGGTTCGCACCGAATCCCACCCGGCTCTTTTGAATTGAGCCCGCGAGCTGCGCTCGCCATCCCCCGTGTGCGCCGGGGCGAGCTTCTACCGTCAGATCCCCTTCCGCGCCCGACGCCCTGAGTTCTCCCAGGTTCTGGGGACTCCAAACGGCCGTCGAGCTGGACAGCCAGATGATCGGATCCCGGCTGTGCCTCAACCAGCCGGTCGCGGAGCCGGTGATTCTCAGGTTCCCCCACGAGACCTGACCGCCATAGCCGATCTCGGCGTCCAGCGTGACTCGCTCCGCTTCCAGATCTGGATTCGGGCGGAGACTGTATTGCGACGCGAAGTAGAGGTCTCCGAACGTCGGCAGACGGAAGCCCTTCCCTACGCGTCCCCACGCCTTGGACGCCCTCCCGATCCGCAAGGTCGCGCCCAGCTCGGGGCTCGCGATAAGACGTCCATCCGCAACATCGATTCCGAGAGCCGGATCAAGGCGGACAGTTCCTATCTCGACGAAACCCGCAGCCGCGGCGCCAGCCTGAAATCGACTCGGCGTACCGTCGATCTCGTCGCCGTCGACGATTTCTCCGGTCAGCCGTCCGGTGAGCATCAACGGTATGTCGGGAATCCCTGTCTCGGCAGCCACTCGAAGGTCCCGGACGTTGTTCCATGCCATCGGATCCGATTCGCCCGACCGGTAACCGAGCTGCCGTGTCGACGTGGACGCCGAGACGGTGCCGAACCCTCCTTCGACTCCCAAGGAACCGACCCAGGCACGGTCCAGGGCCCTCGCTCGGTCAAACAGGGTCGTTCCAGCCCGCCCCGGCACCCCCCGCTCCGACCGATCGTGCCGGAGGCTGCCGTACACGGCTCCAAGCGCTCCGCGAATCGCCCCGTGGAAGCTCTTCGTGTCCGCGTTCCGCCGGGTCTCAGGCCCCTGTCCGGTCCCCCCGTAGGGTGTGAACAGGAAATCGTTGTCCGCCCGCGCCGCCGAGAGCGACAGAGCCAGCTGTCGCTCCCCACCCCCGGCACCGGCATGCAGATCCATGCCCACGACCCCGAAAGAGCCCATCCTGAGGCCTCCCGCCACCTCTCCGCGACGGGCACGACGTGAGTCGAGAACGAGTACTCCGGCAGAAGCCCCGGATCCGAATCGCGCCGATGAAGCTCCCCTGACGAGACTGCCAGACTCCAGCGTAGACGTGGGGAGCGCAGACAGGTCGGCGCGCCCGGTCAATGGATCGTTTAGAGGCACCCCATCGAGCAGCACGAGCACGTCCTGGGGACGACTCCCCCGAACCGACAGGACCTGCCGTCCGCCCGGCCCGCGTCCCCGAACCTGCAAGCCGGGAAGGTCGCCCAACCACTCCGCGACGTTGGCGTACGTAAGCGATGCGTCCTGGAACCGAATTCGGTCGATCGGACGACCGACCGGGCGGTCGACCCTCGCCTCGATTGCAGGAAGATCATACGGGCTCACCCGAAGAACGATTCGCACGGAATCGGGCCCCGCAGCCAGGTACTCGCGGACATCCTCCAGGTGGCCCGCCGCCCGCGTCTGGATCTGGTAGCGCCCCCCGGCATCGAGGCTCAACCGGGCTACCGACTCCTCTGCGCTAACCTGCCACCCCTCGCCAGTTGGATGCCCATCTGCGGAAAGCGGCTCCGCGACCACGACAATGTCAGACAGCGAGGTGCCAGCCTGAGAGCGCACCTCGAGGGTGAGGACCGCCTCCTGCGCAGCGAGTCGACCGGCGCAAAGCTGGCCAGCAGCGGCCATCATGACCGCCGCTCCTACAGCGTGGCCGCAACGGCCGAAGCCAACCGCCGGAAGGCTCTCCATGACTCTCAGGGCTGACCCTCCCCGACGCGCCGAGCCGGAATCACTTGATGACCGAGCGGCCCAAGGTCCGCAACGTGAACGGGCCAGCCAAACGCCCGGTCGAGAGTGTCGGGTTGGAGAACTGCCTCCGGGCGACCGCTGGCCACCACACTCCCGTGCGAGAGCAGGAGCATGTGGTCCGCGTATCGTGACGCGGTGTTCAAGTGATGTGTAATACCGACTACCGTAAGCGATTTCTTTTGTGTCAGTTGACGCACCAGTTCCATGAAGCGCGTCTCGTGCCCCAGGTCCAGGTGCGCCGTCGGCTCGTCCAGGAGCAGGAGAGCCGGCTCCTGCGCCAGCGCACGTGCCAGACGAGCCCTCTGGAGCTCGCCTCCGGACAGCTCGCCGGCTCGACGATCGACCAGCGCCGCCAGGTCGACGGCCTCCAGACACTCCTCGACGATCCTCCGGTCCCTCGCCGCCAGCGGAGCCCAGGCCTTCACATGTGGATTGCGGCCCATTCCCACCAGGTCCTGCACCCGGATGTCCGAATCCACTTCACCGGACTGGGATACCACCGCAACGGTGCGTGCGAGATCCCTTCGCCTCCAACGGCTGACCTCCCGGCCTTGCACCGTGACGATCCAGCGCTGGGCTGTGAGGACACCCGTGATAATCCTCAGCAGAGTGCTCTTCCCGGCTCCGTTGGGTCCGACGAGCGCCAGGTGAGTCCCGCGGTCCACCTCCAGGGACACCTCGCTGAGAGCGTCGTTCTCACCGCCGGGATAGCGGAAGGAGACGGCCTGCAGCCGGCACATCATGGTCGAACCGTCCGGCGAAGCAGAACGAGGAAGAGCGGGACCCCGAGGAACGCAGTGACGACGCCAACCGGGATTTCCATTGGGGCAGCGGCCGTACGCGCTGCGGCATCGGCAAGGACAAGGGCGCTGCCGCCTACCAGGAAGGAGATCGGCGTGAGAGCTCGATGGTCGCGCACTCCCACCAGCCGAACGGCATGCGGCACGACGAGGCCGATGAAGCCGATCACGCCGGCGACCGAGACCGCCGCGGCGGCCAGAAGCGACGCCAGGAGGAAGGCGAGCCGCTTGACGGTCTCGGTCTCGGTCCCGAGGTGGGCGGCCGTCTCCTCTCCCAATGCAAGGGCGTCGAGATGCCGACTCAACCCGTATAGGAGAACGACGGCAGGAAGACCGTACAGCGCCATCGCGCGGATCATCCCCCATGAGGCCCCTGACAGGCTTCCCATCGTCCAGAAGAAGATCGACCGGAGGGTCTCAGCTCGGACGAAGGTGAGCACAAGGAGAACGCAGGCACTTAGGAACGCACTCACGACCACGCCGGCCAGCAACAGCACCCGGGTGTCCATCCGCCGATCGACCTGAGCCACCGCGAAGACCACGGAGATGGCGACGACGGCCCCGGCGAGGGCCGCCAGGGGAAGAACGAAGTACGCCGACCCGGACAGGCCCAGGGCGAGGGCACAGACAGCCCCGAGGGCGGCCCCGGACGAAACCCCCAGGAGGTACGGCTCCGCGAGAGGATTCCGCAGCAGTGCCTGGAAGACCACACCCGAGACAGCCAACATTCCGCCTGTCAGCGCTCCCGTGACTACACGCGGAAGTCGTACCCTCCACGCGATCGTCGTCGCGGGCGCGGCTTCACCTCGCAGGGCAGCCGCCCACTCCCCAAGGCCCAGGTCAGCGGGGCCGAGGAGCATCCCCACGGCCAGGCTGGCGGCGAGGGCCATCAGGGCACCGATCCAGGTCGCGCTCCTCACTCCGGCCCCCGCAGTTCCGGATGGAGAGCCAACGCCAGGGCTCGAGCCGCTTCCCCGATTCTCGGACCGAGGCGGTGCAATAGATCGGAGGGAACTGTGGCGATGGAGCCCTCACGCACCGCTCTCAGGTTCTCCCATCCCGGCCGGGAGCCCGGATCGAGGGCCTCCACGCCATCGGTCCCGATGGTCGGCTCTACAAGTACGTCGGGATCGCGCGCTAGTATCGCCTCCAGGCTGACCCGCGGAGACGGCGGAGCGAGTTCGTGAAACACGTTCCGACCACCGGCCAGACTGATCAGTGAGTCCAGGTAGCTGCCGGCGCCGACCGTGAATGCCGGGGGATACCCGAGGTCGTAGTACACGGAAGGCCGGTGCCGGCCGCGGACGGACTCGGCGACCGCTTCCAGGTCCAGCAGCACCCCCTGCCACATCCCGGCGGCCTCTTCGTCACGGCCGACCAGATACCCGAGGCGGTACATGTTGACCTGCAGCTGGTCGAGCGTGTTGAAGAGCAAGACGACGAACGGCACGCCAACCTGCTCGAAATCACGGGCAGCCTGCGCATTGTCCGAGCCTCCCACCAGAATGACGAGGTCCGGATCCCTCATCAGCACGGCTTCAACCGAGGGGCGGATGGCATCACCGACGTCGGGTACGGCTACGACCTCCGCAGGGTAGTCGTCGAAGCGAGAGCGCCCGACCACCCGGCGCCCCTCACCCAGCTCGAAGATGATCTCGGTAGCGACGGGAACGAGAGACACGATCCGCGTAGGTCGCGTCGGAAGCACAACCTCCCGTCCCGCATCGTCCACGAGCCGGACCTGTGCCGCCTGGGGGGCCGCCCTGAGGCCGGAAGGCAGCAACGCTAGAACCCCCAACCACACCAGCTTCCTGAACAACGAAACCCGTCCTTTCAGAGAAAGGCCGGGCATGACCGAGTCACCACACGCGTGGCTCGCCCACACCCTTCCCGCGAAGAGCGACATTGGGCAAGGACAGGCCACGTCTCCTGGCTCGAGGTCCTGCCGCGGCCTTCCCGGAACGGCGTCCAGTGACCGGAATGCGGCAGAGTCAGCTCCGGAATCGCGACCCCGGGCGACTACCTCTCACAGTGGCGGGGCCGCGTCGGATTCACACCGACTTCCGTGCACCCGTCCCTGACAAACTGAGATCATGATAGAAGACCCGGACGGCGACCGGCAAGAGCTCAGGCAGCCCGGGCGTTGAGTCGCACCGAGACGATTGCCGCTGTGCCGAGGGCCAGAGCCACCAGGAGCCAGATCCAGGCCCGGCCTCGGCTCGGCTCTTCAAAGGAAACCCCGACCGTCACGACATCGCCCGCCTGCAGGTCGGACGCGGTGAAGCGCCGCACCGGCACCGGCATGGTGCCGCCCGTAGGCGCCTCGGTCAGGCCGCTCACCCGAAACACGGTCCCGGGCCCCGGCATGGCAAGGACCTCCAGTCGGTCCGTGGGCTGCTCGGCCGTGAACTCGTAGTCGAGCGAGGGAACGAAATACTGCACAGCCAGCCGAATTCCGGTAGGAGGCAGCGCACCCCGAAAACCGACGGCTTTCTCGAAGACCAGGACGTCCTCCTCCGGCACTCCGCCCGAAACAACCACGACGCCGCGCGCGCCGGTGGCTAGCGCACCGCTCCAAACGATCGCGCTGTCAGAGGCGGGTACGAGCGTCCGATCGGGCTGTCCTCCGATATCGATGATCTCCTCGACCTGGATGGCGCTCGCGGTCGGAGTTAACACTACATGCCTGATCGCCAATCGAAGGTCCGAGACGGGGGAATCCACGGCGGCCGTATCGAACACGAATACGGGGTAGTCCTCCAGCTCCGGCTGGACCGTCGCGTGCACTGGCGGTCCCCAGTAAAGAACTCCCTCGTGCCGCGCACCCGCCACGAAGAGCGCGCCCCCTTCAGCGTCGGTAAGGCTGAAAGAGAATCGTCCGTCGTCATCAGCCCGAGTCGAGTCGTGGAGTGCACCGCTGGTTTCCGTCACCCGGTGGAGCTCCACCATAACGCCGGGAACGACGGTCGAGTCTCTGCGCATCACGACGCCGTCCAGCTCCTGAGCCCTCACCCCCGTTGGCACTGCCAGGAGCAGGACGAGCGCCAGAAATGCGGTCCGCCCGGCGACGGGGCCCCATCCGGGCGTGCGCGTCACGGCTCGAACCTACCGAAGTCCTCTGGATTGAGGCGTTTCAGGTAGTCGCGCAGCTTCTCCTTCGGCGCCTCTTCCATCTGGCCGGCGGTCTCGAACCCCGGGCCGGACTCGGCGAACCCGGGCTCCAGCGTCGCATCCTGCACGTCGACGGCGGTCCGGTCCAGCAGCTCGACCTCCGCGAAGATCGGGGCGGCAGCGCGCAGCGCCAGGGCGACGCTGTCGCTGGGCCGCGAGTCGACCGCGATGACCTCTCCGTTTCGCCTGAAGATCAGTGAAGCGTAGTACGTGTTGTCGACCACTTTGGTGATCAGCACTCTCACCAGCTCGCTCCCCAGGCCTCGCACCACCGTATTGAGCAAATCGTGCGTGAGAGGTCGGGAGAACTTGATTCCCGCCAGTTCCATCGCGATGGCGCTGGCCTCTCCGGGACCGATCCAGATCGGAAGGACCCGCTCGCCCTCCACCTCCCGCAGAATCACGACCGGAGTGTTCGATGCCTTGTCCAGTCCCAGGCTCGCCACTTCCAGCTCGATCACGTCACCCATCCTCCCCTGGTCCATACTCAGGTACCGAGATCCCACGACGACAGGTAGTGTTCCTGCTCGGGAGTGAGAGTGTCGATCTCGATGTTCATGGCCTGCAGCTTGAGCCTGGCGATCTCGCGGTCCATCTCCGCTGGCACACGGTGCACGGTTCGATCGAGAGCACCTCCCTCCTCGCTGAGCAGGTACTCCGCCGCCAACGCCTGGTTTGCGAAGGACATGTCCATCACCGCCGCCGGGTGGCCTTCGGCCGCGGCCAGGTTGATCAGCCGACCTTCCGAGAGGAGGACGATCCGGCGGCCTTCGACCACATACTCCACGGCCTCGGGCCTCACTTCTCGCGGCTCCTCCTCGGCGATCTCGCGAAGTCGGCGAATGTCGATCTCGACGTCGAAGTGGCCCGAGTTCGCCACGATCGCCCCGTCCTTCATGACCCGGAAGTGCTCCTCCCGGATCACACTGGTGTTGCCCGTCAGCGTAAGGAACAGGTCCCCCACCGGGGCCACATCACCCATGGGAGCCACCTGGAAGCCATCCATGGCAGCCTCCAGAGCCGCGACGGAATCGACCTCGGTCACGACCACCTGGGCACCGGCTCCTCGCGCGCGCAGCGCCACCCCACGACCGCACCAGCCGTAACCGGCGACCACCACCGTGGAACCGGCGAGGAGCATGTTCGTCGCTCGGATGACTCCGTCGAGGGTCGACTGACCCGTCCCGTACCGATTGTCGAACAGGTGCTTGGTCAGGCTGTCGTTTACAGCCATGACCGGGAACTGAAGGACCCCATCCGCCGCCATGGCCCGAAGGCGAATGATGCCCGTCGTGGTCTCTTCCGTGGAGCCCTTCACATCCTCGACCACTGCCCTTCGCTCCTCCGCCGACAGCCTCACGACCCAGCCGCGTAAGGCTGGAGCCAGGTCATCGAGTCGATCCAACGCGATCATGTGTAGAGATCCCACGAGGTCCGCGCCGTCATCCATGGTCACGGCGGGCCGGTGCGCGAGCGCCGCTCGAATGTGATCGTAGTAGCGGTCGTTGTCTTCGCCTCGGACCGCGTACACCGAAACCCCGCATTCCTCGACTAGATACGCCGCCACATCATCCTGCGTCGAGAGCGGGTTCGAAGCGCAGAGCACGACTTCCGCCCCCCCTGCGCGCAGCGTGCGCATGAGGTTCGCGGTCTCTGTCGTCACGTGGAGGCAGGCCGAAATCCGAACGCCGTCGAGCGGCTTTTCGCGCTCGAAACGCTCCCGGATTTGGGCCAGGACTTGCATGTTTCGGTCCGCCCACTCGGCTCTCCTTCGGCCTTCGGCCGCAAGGGAGGCATCGGCGATATCGCATGGCACCGTTGATCTTGACATGTACGCCTTCTCCAACTGCACTGGTTGAATGTACCGGGTGCTCAAACGCCCACAGCGTCGATGAGTTCCTCAGTGCGGTTCAGCCGCTCCCAGCTGAACCCGCCATCCTCTGTGGGCTGGCGGCCGAAATGACCGTACGCAGCCGTCCGCTGATAGATCGGTCGCTTCAGATCCAGAATCCGGATGATCTCACCGGGTGTCAGCACGAAGACGTCGCGCACGGCCCCCTCCAGTGCGGAGTCGGGCACGACCCCTGTCTCGAATGAATTCACCATCACCGAGACCGGCTCATCCACTCCGATCGCGTACGCGAGCTGGATCTCCACCTCCCTGGCCAGGCCAGCGGCGACGAGGTTCTTCGCCACCCAGCGGGCCGCGTAGCTGGCCGACCGGTCCACCTTGGAGGGGTCCTTTCCGCTGAACGCACCTCCACCGTGGCTTCCCACCCCACCGTAGGTGTCAACGATGATCTTCCGGCCCGTCAATCCGGCATCGCCCTGGGGACCGCCGATCACGAATCTCCCGGTCGGGTTGATGTGGTGCGTGACGCTCGTCGAATCGTATAGATCGGCCGGCATCACGGGTGCGATCACATGCTCCCGAATGGACTCCTCGACCACCTCCTGTTCGACGCCAGGGTCGTGCTGCGCGGAGACCACCACGGTCCGCACCCGCTCCGGGGCCCGCTCACCGTACTCGACCGTTACCTGCGCCTTTCCGTCCGGACGCAGCCACGGAAGCGTGCCGTCCTTGCGAACTGCCGCCAGGCGCCGGGTCAGGCCGTGGGCCAGCGAGATGGGCAGCGGTACCATGGCTTCGGTCTCGTCGCACGCGTACCCGAACATCATCCCCTGGTCGCCGGCTCCTCCCGAGTCCACGCCACGCGAGATGTCCGGGGACTGTTGGCCGATGGACGTCAGCACCCCGCACGACCGGTAGCTGAATCCGAAGTCCTCCCGGTCGTACCCGATTTCGCGAATCGTATCCCTCGCGATGTCGGCGTATCGCACCACGGCCTCGCTGGTGATCTCCCCGGCCAGGAGTACCAGGCCGGTCGAGACCAGGGTCTCACACGCGACCCTGGCTTCCGGATCCTGGGACAGCACGGCATCGAGGATCCCGTCCGAGATTTGGTCGGCGACTTTGTCGGGATGACCTTCGGTGACGGACTCGGATGTGAACAGGTGATGGCTTTGCGGAACCACGATCCTCCGATCTCTCTTTGAGGCAAGCGCAAGGAGGCGGGAAGCTACCCGCAGGCTAATCCTTTGACAACCCGACCGGCGCGGGCTCCGAGAGGACTCCGCGATCCGATAGATGCGCATGAACGGACCGCCTGACCTCGTCTCCGCTCTCGGCTCTGTCCAGCTTCCGCATTACCCGGCGAAGCTCCTTGACCGAGACGTTGCGTATCAGCTCTCGGATCTCCGGCAGGCTGACGATCGAAACACTGAACTTCCGGTAGCCGAGACCGAGGAGCGCAGCTACGCCAACGGGATCGCCGGCCAATTCCCCGCAGACGCTCAGGTCCAGCTCATGACGAGCACTCTCCTTGACCACCCTCTTATACATGCGGAGCAGCGCCGGATGAAGCGGATCGTAGAGCTTGCCGAGCTTCGCGTTCCCCCGGTCCGCCGCGAGCACGTACTGCGTGAGGTCGTTGGTGCCCAGGCTCACGAAGTCCACATAGGGAGCCAGGAGGTCCAGGATCTCCACGGCCGCCGGCGTCTCGACCATCACTCCCACGGGGATCCGTATCCCAGAATCCGTCAGTCCCAGCGACCCGTACACTGCGGCCAGCGACTCCCGAGTGCGCCGCATCTCCTCCACCGTGGAGACGAAGGGGATCAGCAGGCGCAGGTTGCCATTCTCACCAACGGCCCGCACTGCCGCCCGGAGCTGGTTGTCGAATAGCTCAGGCATGTCGAGACAGATCCGGATCGCGCGCCAGCCGAGATAAGGATTGTCCTCCGGCGGGAGCGACAGAAACAGCGGGAACTTGTCGCCCCCGATGTCGAACGTACGGAGGGTGACCTCGCGCTCCGGAAAGGCCTCGAGAACGGCGCGGTATGCCTGGAGCTGATCTTCCTCCCCTGGAATCTCGCGCCGGCCGATCACCAGGAACTCTGACCGGAAGAGGCCTACCCCGTCTGCCCCCAGGCGCACTGCGTCCGCCGCCTCGTGGGGCAAATCCAGGTTGGCCTGCACTACCGTATGCACACCGTCGCTGGTCTCCGTGGGCCGACCCGCGAGGCTCTGCAGGCGCTCCCTGCGGTGCGACGCCTGAGCCACCGCGCGGTGGTACCCCTCGACCTCCTGGGAGCTGGGATTGACACGGATCTCTCCCGTTCGGCCGTCGACCAGAAGCCGGTCCGACTCTTCGATAGCCTGAATCGCCGCTCCGGCTGCCACCACCACCGGAATCCCGAGGGCTCTGGCCAGGATCACGCCGTGGGCTCCGCGGGAACCGCCCGAGAGAACCACGCCGAGCACCCGCTGCGGATCCAGGCGAGCCGCTATGCTCGGAGGCAACTCGCTGCCAACCAGGATCGAAGGTTCCTCGGCTTCGGTGACCAGGTCTGACGGATCGCTCCGTCCCAGCAGATGGCTGAGCACCCGGACCCGCACGTCGTGAAGGTCGGCGAGCCGGTCCACCAGCATGGCATGCGCCGATTCCTGGATCCGAATCCGCATTTCCAGGACCTGCCAGTCGAAAGCTCGCTCGGCACAGACGAAGTTGTCCCGGACGTAGCTGAGAGTTCCCTCGATGAGCTCGGGATCCTCGATCATCATGGCCTGGGACTCGAACACCTTGCCTTCGAAGGAACCGATACGGCGACTCGTTTCCTCCTGGAGCCGAGATACGAACTCGAGCGCCCGGGCGCGTGCCTCCCCGAATCGCTCGACCTCGCCGTCAACTTCCTCCGGCCGAATCGTGCGATGCGGCACCAGCGGAATGTCCCAGTCGATCCGACGCACGGGTCCGAGTGCACGACCCGCTGACGCTCCCATTCCCTCCAGAATTCGCGACATGTTCAGTGCTCGACCTCGTAATCCGTCTCGGATTCTCCGAACCTCTTCTCAACCAGGCTCGCCAGAGCGTTGACCGCGTCGGTCGCGTCCTCCCCGACCGCGGTGATCGTGAGACTCGAACCGCATTCCGCAGCCAGCATCATCACTCCCATGATGCTCTTGCCGTTCACTTCCAGTCCGTCTTTTTCCACGGTGACCTTGGCCGAGAAGCGGGACGACAACTTCACGAACTCCGCCGCAGGGCGTGCATGCAGGCCGTATCGATTCTCGATCTTCACGGTACGCTCGGCCTGCGTCACTCGTCCGCCTCCTCCGGTTCGAGTCGCGCCACACTTCGATCAACCAAGCAGGGCCCCCAGCAGCCACAGCACGGGCGACGCCGCCAGGAGCAGCCCCGCGACCCGCCCGCCCTGTCGGGGAAAGCGGAAGGCGATCAGGCCCGCGATTACACCCATTCCCACCAGAGCCGTACCGTTGAGGGATACTCCCGCGCCTTCGACCAGCGACCGGGCCAGCAGCATCGCGACCGCACCGAGAAGCGCAATGTTGAACGGCCACAGTCGCCCGGACCACGTTTCGAGCCACGAGCGCTTTAGCAACTTTCCGACCCCCAGGCCGGCTTCCCAGCCCACGACGTACGCCCACGTGCGCACTCCGAGATGGCCCACGTTGTAGAGCCCCAGGAATAGAAGGGCGCTCCAGACCGGGCCGAGTCCCAGAAAGTACGCGAGGACCGCCACGTGGATGCAAATCGGTCTCCACTGGCCCCAGACCGCCCGATCTCCCACCGTTCCAAGTGGGCCCCGGAGGGCCGTACGGAACTTCTCCATGGTAGCCGGTTCTACTTCGTCCATCTCAAGACGACCGAGAGCGGACACGGCCATCGCGCACAAGTACGGGTGGCCGTTGAACGGTCCCATGTTCCGTTCCACGGCCTTGCGGAGCTGAACGGGATCGCCTGCGTAGATACGGCGCAGGAGAGGTAGCATCGCGTAGGCGATGCCCGTCCCCACCATCGTCCGGTAGTTCCACGACCCCTGGACCGCGAACGTACGCGACCAGGCCGCGAGCTGGTCCGAGCGCAGGGGCTTCACGCGAGTCCTCCGAGGATCAACAGCAGAGCCACACCCGCTCCCACCAGCAGCAAGGGCCAGCCGCGCACACCGAATGCCGATGATCTTGCCGCGGCTCCGGCTGACGCCGCGAGTCCGAGCACGAGCGCCGCGATCGCGAACCTCCCCAGCTCCGACGGGCCGCTGCCCACGGCCAGCGTCACCACGAGGACGGACGGTACCAGGAAGGCGGCGACCAGGACTCCGCCGCGCAACGCATCGAGCCAGATCGCCACCCGGTGCCGCTGCTCCAGGAGCGCCGGATCCGCTGCCAGCTCCTCCGCCGGGCTGACGATGGTCTCGTTGAGTCTCCTCCTGACGTAGATCGTGACGCTGCCCAGCCAGCCCAGGGCCCAGCCGATGACGATCGCAACGAGCAACGCACCGACCGCCTGGCCCCCGGTTGCGGCGAACGAGGCTCCTGCCACGAGGCCCGCCGGCCCCGTGTCCGGGTACCTGGCGGCGCCGAAGGGCGGATGACGCATGGAGTACAGCTCCAGCACGACTCCCACGAGCATCCCGGCTGCGGGATTCCCCATCAGGAGCCCTCCGACCGTCGCGGAGATGATCGGACGCGAGATCATGGCCTGCGGCCAGGAAACGGAGTCCATTCCGAGTACGGCTCCCGCCAGCACGGACAGGACCCAAGTCCCGGGGCCGAGACTCAGCTCACTCCACGTCATCGATCAGGTTCTCCAAGGCAATCTCCTTGCCAGCCGGAAGGTCGCGAGCCGTAACGCCCCGCGATGCCTGAGCAATCACCTTCAGGTCAGCGGCTTCGCCAGGCGCGAGGTGGATGTACGTGTGCACGCGTATCCGGTTCTCGCCCGCATGAAGCCCGCCGAGATTGATCCGGCGATCGGTCAGGAGGCCGGCCTCGGCCAGCGAGCGCATCTCCCCGGTGCCGGGCGTGAGAAGTGCGCCTCGCCCCGCCCGTCCGTCCAGCTCGGAAAAGCGGGCGACCGCCTGCTCCACCGAGACGAACTCCGCGCCTGTGTCCCCGGGCAGCCCGGCACTGTAGAGGTCCTGTTCCCACTCGCTGTCCGCCAGAGCATCGTCGACGACCACGTAGTAGTCGATTCCCAGCCGCATGCCCCACCCGACGATCACCTGGCCGTGGAGAAGCCGCTCATCAATTCGGAAGAGGGACAGACTCATGGCGCGTCGTCGGGCGGGTGGGCGGAGATTCCGGCGCGGGCCTTGTCTGCCAGTCGCTCCGCGAGCTCCGCCACCTCCATGTCACGGTGAAATGCGAAGTCCAGCAGCATCGGAAGGTTGACCCCCGTGACCACGCCGACTCCCGGCCGTTCCCGGGATACGAGGCGCGCCGTGTGCGCACAGCTGCCGCTCGCCAGGTCGACGAAGAGAATCGCGGAGTGGTCGCCGATGGCCTCCGCGATACGCGAAGCCAGCATCGCTGGTGAGCAGCCGGCGTTGCTGACCGGCCGGAAAGCGTCTTCCACCCCGGAAATCGAGCGCGTGGCCTCGACGAGACAGTGAGCCAGGTCGCCGTGAGCCACCACGACTCCCCGGACCTCACTCATAGTCCTCCTCTAGGTAGTCTTTGACCGGTCGCATGAGGAGGCGGAGGTTCTGCTCGAAGAGACGCGCGCTGTCCACGCCGGCGTAGCGCAGCAGGTGGTCCATGGCCACCACCTCGCTGATGACCGTGATGTTCTTGCCGGGATTCAGCGGGATTACCATGCGTGGAATCTCGACTCCCAGGATCTCCGTGGTGTCCCTCTGGAGCCCGGTTCGGTCGTAGTTCGCAGCGTCGCTCCAGTGCTCGAGCTGCACCACGACCTCGATGCGTTTCTGCTGGCGAACCGCCCTCACCCCGAACAGGGCACGCACATCGATGATACCGATTCCGCGGATCTCCATGTGGTGCTGCTGGTGCTCGTGCGCTTGGCCGATGAGGACATCGAATCCGCGGCGGCGGACCAGCACGACGTCGTCCGCCACCAGTCGGTGTCCACGCTCGACCAGGTCCAGGACGCACTCGCTCTTGCCGATCCCGCTGGACCCCACGAACAGGAGACCGACGCCGTACACGTCGGCCAGGGATCCATGGATCGCGGTAGACGGGGCAAACTCCTCCTCGAGAAACGGCTTGATCCGGCGGTAGAACTCTCCGGTCTTGAGAGACGACATGATGACGGGAATCGACCGCTCCTCGGCCAGGGCCAGGAGCTCCGGCGGCAGGTCGAGTCCTTTCGTGACGAAGACGACCGGCAACTCACCGCCCATGAAGCTCTCGAGTACGCTGCGGCGGCTTTCCTCATCGAGAGACCGGAGGTACATGACCTCCGTTTCACCTAGCACCTGCATACGACGCCTGGGATACCGATCGGTGAAACCGGCCAACACCAGGCCTGGGCTCGATATGTCCGAATTCGTGATCTCCCGGCTCAATCCCTCCTCGCCCGCGACGAGCGTGAGCGCCAGGCTCTTCTGACGACGTTCCAATAGATCCGAAACGCTGAGGATGCTCACAACTCGTCGATCTCCGTGGCTGCAACCGGGAACTCTGGAGCTGCCTTGCGGTCGCGCGTCTTTTCTCTTCGGCTCTTCAGCTGCCGCGTCAGCTTCTCCTGCACACGATCCACGGAAGACCTGAAGTCCGGGGTCTCGGCACTGGCGTGGGCGGGCGGTCTCTTACCGCGGCTCACGTTCGCTTCTACTCGACAACGCTTCTTCTCCTCCGTTACGGTCACGTCGATGCGGGAGACCCGCTCGTCGAACCGCGAGAGCCGACTGAAGCGCTCCTCGATGTACTCCTTCAGGCTGTCCGTGAGTTCCACGTGCCTCGCAGAGATGATGATCTGCATCGCACCCTCCTCTAGAGTGAAGCGGACCTCTGTAACATACCCTCCAACTCCCCTGCCGTCTGCTCCCAGGTGAATCGCCCGGCGTGGGCCACGGCCTGCGCTCCCATCTCCGCTCTGAGCGCAGGGTTCTCCACCAATCGGCGGATGGCAGTCGCCCACGCACTTACGCTGTCGTGAGGCACCAGGAAGCCCGTGACGCCGTCGAGAACGGACTCCCTCAAGCCCGGGGAATCGCTCGCCACCGACGGAGTCCCACAAGCCGCCGCCTCGACGTTCGTGATCCCCCAGCCTTCCTTCGGGGATGGATACACGTTGATCCACGAGGTTTGAAGGATCTCGAGCTTGTGGCCTTCCGACACGAAGCCCTCGAACGTGACGCTGCTCCCTAGCTGAAGCTCCGACGCCAGCCGCGCCAGTCGCTCCCGGTCCTCTCCCTGCCCGACGATCCGAAAGCGGATTTCAATGCCCTGCTCCCGGAGCTTGGCGACCGCACGCAGCACGAGGTCGAGACCCTTGTACCTGCGCAGCCGCCCCACGTACGCGAGGCACGGGTCAGGAGCCCGCCCCGTGTCCGGTCCCGGCTTGAAGAAGTCGTGATCGATTCCCGGGTAGCTCACGTGGATTCTTTCCGCGCGAAACCCCCGGCGGACGAGGTCCGACGCGGTGCTGTCCGAGATGACGGCGAAATCGCAGGACCGGTACGCTGATGGCATCAGGCGTTCCGCTGCCCAAACCGTGGCAGCGACGGGAAAGCGCTCCTGCTGAAACGCGGTGGCCCCGAACAGGTGGGGAACCAGGCCAACGACTGGAAGACCCGCCCAGAACGGAGCGAACAGGGGCAGCTTGTTGATATCTTCGACCAGCACATCGAAAGGCGGCGAGGCCCGGGTAATGTCCCGGAAGCCACGCCGTACGTGCAGCGGAAAGCTGTATCGGGTGCCCCTCCTGATCACCCTCATTCCATCGACGACCGCCTCCGCCGTCGCGCCTTCCCAGCCGGAGACGAGCAGCGTGATCTCGTGCCCGGTAGCTGCGAGTCGTCCGAAGATCTCGTGAAGATGGACTTCCGCGCCGCCCGCCTCGGGATTCAACCGGTCCTGCCAGTTGACGACCAGGATTCGCACGTTGAAGCGAGTCGCTCAGGAATTCGACAGATCGCGCCCGACGGCGTCCAGGACGCCGTTTACGAACGCAGGGCTCTCATCGCTGCCGTACTTCTCCGCGAGACGGATGGCTTCGTGGATCGCCACGCGCGGCGGTACGTCTGGTATCGACAGCATCTCGAGGGTTGCTATCCGAAGGATGTTCCTATCGATAGCCGAGAGACGGTCCAGACGCCAGTTGGGCATGTTGGCCTCGATCACCGCGTCGCAGGCTTCCAGGTGCTGCTCCGCCGCCTGAAGCACCTGGTCGATATAGGCCCTGTACCGGCCGCTGACGTCACGTGAACGAAGCGCCTCGCGAGCCCAGTCGCGGACGGAACCCTCGCCCGTCATGTCCCAGCCGTACAGAACCTGCAATACCCAACTGCGTGCCCTGGAGCGCGGATTGGCAACCTTCATCTCAAGCGAGCCGCGATCTCACACATCTCCAGGACCGCCCGCGCGGCCTCCTCCCCTTTGTTTCCCTTCGCGCCTCCGGCTCTCGCGTACGCCTGCTCCCCGTCGTTCGTGGTAAGCAACCCGAAGCCCACCGGGAGGCCGCTCTCCCTGGCCACGGCCTCGAGTCCCGTGGTCGCTCCGAGGCAGACGTAGTCGAAGTGTGGCGTCTCTCCGCGAATGACACAGCCGAGGGCCACGATGCCGTCGTAGGTCCCGCGCTGGAGCGCCAACCTCGCCGCAAGCGGGAGCTCCCACGCCCCGGGTACGTGGAGAACATCGATATGCTCCGGCGCCACCCCCGCCTCGGCAAGACAACGGCGCGCGCCCTCTTCGAGGCTTCGGGTGACGGGTTCGTTGAACCGGCTCACGACGAGACAGAATCGCCATGAGCCGGCTGTGTTCCGCCGCAATCCATCCTCCATCAGGACCCCAGGAGGTGGCCCAGCTTGTCCCTCTTGGCCTCCAGGTAGTCATGATTCAAGTCGGTCGCCTCCACCTCCAGAGGCACCCGGTCCGTGATCTCCAAGCCGAATCCTTCGAGCCCCGTGAGCTTCTTGGGGTTGTTCGTCATCGCCCGAATCCGGTGAAGACCCAGGTCGAGCAGGATTTGCGCCCCGACGCCGTAATTCCTCAGGTCCGGAGGAAAGCCCAGCATCTCGTTGGCCTCGACGGTGTCATGGCCGCGGTCCTGCAGCTCGTAGGCTTTGAGCTTGTTCAGGAGTCCAATACCGCGGCCTTCCTGGTCTAGGTACACGATGACTCCGGAACCCTCCTGCGCCACGCGTCGCAGCGCTGCCCGCAGCTGCGATCCGCAGTCGCAGCGAGCCGAGCCGAAAACGTCGCCCGTAAGGCACTTCGAGTGGACACGGACCAGGATGTCGTCCAAGCCAGCGACGTCTCCTCGCACGAGCGCAATGTGCTCCCGGTCATCGACCAGATTCGAGTATCCGACCACTCGGAAATCGCCATACGCGGTCGGCAGCGTGGCCTCGGCCACGCGACTTACCAGGCGCTCGTTCTTCAGCCGGTAGGCTATGATCTGCGCAACCGTAATGAAGGGCATGTCGTGGTCCGCCGAGAACTTCTCGAGCTCCGGACGCCGCGCCATCGTCCCGTCCTCGTTCAGGATCTCGCAGATCACTCCCGCCGGTGCGAGTCCCGCCAGCCGGGCCAGGTCCATGGACGCCTCGGTCTGGCCGACCCTCTGAAGGACGCCTCCCGGCTTCGCCCTGAGCGGGAAGATGTGCCCCGGCCGGATCAAGTCTGAAGGCTTCGCGTCCTCGGACACCGCCACCTGAATCGTGCGGGCCCTATCGGCGGCGGAAATGCCGGTGCTCACGCCAAGCTCCGGCGTGGCATCGATCGAGACCGTGAAGGCGGTCCCGTTCGGGTCCTGTCCGCGGCCATCGGACATCAGCGGAAGGTCCAGTCGATCCGCGATTTCAGCGGACAGGGTGAGGCAAACCAGCCCGCGCCCGTGCGTCGCCATGAAGTTGATGATCTCCGGAGTTACCATTTCGGCGGCGCAGACCAGGTCTCCTTCGTTCTCGCGGTCCTCGTCATCGGCCACGATCACCAGGCCGCCGGACCGGATAACCTCTATTGCGTCATGAACCTTCTTGTCTTCAGAAGACGACACGAAACGCCCCCCCTCCGGGTTAGTCTTCGGACCGCGCACCTTCTAGGTACGGCCTCATGAGTTGATCCACGTACTTGCCTACCAGGTCAGCCTCGAGGTTCACTGTTGACCCCTTCACGAGGCGACCGAGGTTGGTATGCTCCCATGTATACGGAATGATTGCGACTTCCGCGACGTCTTGAATGATTCGGTTGACGGTAAGGCTGATTCCATCGAGCGCGATCGACCCGTACAGCACCGTGAGCCTCGCCACCTCCTCGGGCATCCGGAAGCGCAGGAACACGGTCTCCCCGGCTTCCTCCACCTCCTCCATGACGCCGACGCCGTCGACGTGCCCCTGAACCAGGTGCCCACCCATCGGCTCGCCAGCTCGGATCGCGCGCTCGAGATTGGCTTCCCTGCCGGGAACGAACTCTCCGAGGGTCGTCCTCGACAAAGTGGTGCGGACCGACTCGAACCCGAAGTCCGGTCCATCCACGCCGGTTACCGTGTGGCAAACGCCGTCGATCGAGATGCTGTCACCCTCGTGCAGGGAGCCTTCCAGGTCTGACGCAGAAAGGCGAAAGCGGATCCCCTTCTCGAACTCCTCTCGGTGGAGAACCTGCCCCACGGCCTCGACCAATCCGGTAAACATCAGGCTGCCTCCTTGAGCGCTTCCCGCGCGCGACGATCCTCCAGCTCGATAAGCGAGTCTTCGCCGAGCGCTGAACGACGCACGACATTCCAGTGCTCCGGCTCGGCTTCTACCCCGGATCCCACGCCAGGGACGCCAGCCGATCCCAGAACGACCGGCGCATAGACAAGGTACTGTCTCCTGACGAGACCATCCGCGAGCAGGCCTGCCGCGAGTCTCCCGCCTCCTTCGACCAGAAGACTCTTGAGACCCCGACTTCCAAGCGCTCGAACGGTCGCTTGGAGATCGAGTCCGGTCTCCGTGCCCGGGACCTCCTCGACAACCGCTCCCGCGTCCTCCAGCCTGCTCCTGGCTCCCGGATCCGCCGCACCGCGACACACCACGAGGAGCGGCGCCTGTTCGACGCTTCTGCACAACTGGCTGGTGACCGGGAGATCCAGTCCCGGATCGAGGATCACCCGGGTCGGCGGTACCCGCGGCGTCGGGCCTTCTCGAACCGTGAGCAGCGGATCATCGATGAGGGCCGTGCGCCCGCCGACGACGACTGCATCATGACCGGATCTCAGCCGATGTACGAATCGCTTCGTCTCCGGTCCCGTAATTTCCGTTCGGTCTCCCGGCCTCGCCGCGATCCTCCCATCGAGCGAGAGACCCAGCTTGAGCGACACCCACGGGCCGCGGCCCAGGCGGTCCCAGATGAACGGGGCGTTGACGCGGGCCGCCGCCATGCCGAGAACGCCCCCCTCAACATCCAGTCCCGCCGCACGCAGCTGCTCACTCCCGCCCCCGGCCACGGGGTCCGGATCGCGGCAGCCGTAGACCACCCGACGAATCCCGGCGCCGAGGATGGCCTTCGTGCACGCCGGCGTCTTGCCCTCATGTGCGCAGGGTTCCAGACCCACGTAGAGAGTGGCCCCCTCCGCCCCTTGCCCGGCCTCGGCCAGGGCCGCGACCTCCGCGTGATCTCCGCCGAACTCGGCGTGGTAGCCCTCCCCGACGGTCCGGCCTTCCTTGACGACCACGGCGCCGACCAACGGGTTCGGAGCGACGCGACCCCACCCTTTCACGGCGAGTGACAGCGCGCGGTCCATGTGCCGCTCGTCCTCCGGGCTCAGCTTCAACCCGCTCACCGGCCGGCTTCCAGGGCGACCTGACCAGAGCCGTCCACGATCTCCCCGCACACGAAAGCGCGCTCGCCCCGGCTCGAGAGGTCATCCAGCACGCTCTTGGAATCCGCTGGCGAGACTACGGCGACCATGCCGACGCCCATGTTGAGAGTCTCGTACAGCTCGGGCGCAGCGAGGCCGCTCTCGGCTGCCAGGAGGTCGAAGACCGGCCCCGGCCTCCAGGACGAGAGGTCGACGAGGGCATCGCAATCGTCCGGAAGAGCCCGGGCGAGGTTGCCCGGGATACCGCCGCCCGTGATGTGGGCCAACGCCCGCACGCGGCCGCTCTCGCACGAGACGCGCAGCGGCTCCAGGTACGAGCGGTGCACCTCGAGCAGCACGTCCCCCACCGATCGGTCGGTTCCGGGGTAGCCGTCATTCACGCCGAGGCCGAGGCGCTCGAAGAGGATTCCACGTGCCAGGCTATAGCCGTTCGTGTGCAACCCGCTGGACGGCAATGCGATCAGGCGGTCTCCGGCACGCACGGCTCCGGCTCCCGCGATCGGGAGCTGGACCCGCCCCACGATGAACCCGGCGAGATCATAGTCGCCCGGCTCGTACATCCCCGGCATCTCCGCGGTCTCTCCGCCGAGAAGCACGCAGCCGTTGGCGCGGCAGCCGCGCGCGATCCCGGCGACCACGTCGTACGCGACGTCGGCGTCCAACCGACCGCACGCGAAGTAGTCGAGGAAGAAGAGAGGAGCCGCGCCCTCCACCAGAATGTCGTTGACGCAGTGGTTCACCAGATCCTCGCCCACCGTATCGTGGCGGCCGGCCATTCGGGCGACCAGCACCTTCGTCCCCACACCGTCTGCACTCGCCACGAGCTCGGGGTCACCGGACAGCTTGAACCTTCCCCCAAAGGAGCCGAAATCCCCCCGGACGGAGTCCGATCGCGTGGAGTCCACGAGGGAAGCGAGTCTCCTGGTCAGCCCCTCGGCGGCCCGGATGTCGACGCCCGCATCGGCGTAGCTGAATCGATCGTCGTTGGTGCTCACGAGGCATCCCTCTCCATCCTCTCGGGGGCGGATAGCCCTAGGAGTCGCAGACCCGCGCTCAGCGTGATCTGGATGGAACGGGCCAGGACGAGCCTCGCTTCCCGGCTCTCTCCTTCGGCGAGGACTCGCCGAGCGGGATCGAGATTCCCCTCGTGGTACCACGCGTTGACCGCACCCGCGAGATCTTCGAGGTAGGTACAGATCTGATAGGGCGCCCGCCCCCGCGCCGCAGTTCGGACGCGCTCGGGAAACTGCAGTACCATCATCACCACCTGTCGCTCCGCATCGGAGTCCAGGCGAGCGAGGTCGACTCCATCGCTGGAAACGGCGCTCGGGTCGATCCCTCCCTTTCGAAACACGCTGCACATGCGAGCGTGGGCGTACTGCACCTTGTACACGGGGTTGGCATCGGAAGTGTCGAGAGCCAGGTCCAGGTCGAACGTCATCGGCACTTCGGCCCGGCGCATCAGGAAGAAGTAGCGGGCTACATCCTTGCCCGTTTCATTGAACAGTTCACGCAGAGTCACGAACTGTCCGGCCCGCTTGGACATCCGTACTTCCTCACCGCCCTTCATCACGGTAACGAGTTGAATCAGGAGCACCTCCAGAAAGCCCTCCTGCACGCCTAGCGAGGTCAGGGCTGCCTGCATCCTCGGAACGTGACCGTGGTGATCTGCACCCCAGACATCGATCGCACGGTCGAAGCCCCGCTCCGCCTTGTCGATGTGGTATGCGATATCGGACACGAAGTACGTGTGCGATCCGTCGCTCTTGACCAATACCCGGTCCTTCTCGTCTCCCATGGCCGAGGTTCGGAGCCACAGGGCACCCTCTTCCTCGTAAGCGATCCCTGAGTCCTTGAGGCGCTTCAGAAGGACTTCGACGTCGCCCGACGCGAAGAGAGACGACTCGTCGAACCATGCATCCATGTGCACGCCGAAATCGGTCAGGTCTCTCTGCTGCTCGGCACGCATCAACTCGGCGCTCCGCTCGCTGAGCAGCTTCACCCGTTCCGCCACGGGCAGGGCGTCCAGCGCAGCCGAGCCGATGGTCTCCGCCAGTGTGCGGGCAACATCGCGGACATACTCGCCCTGATAGCCCCCCTCGGGCATCTGGAAGGCGGAGCCCTCGGCCTCACGTCGACGAGCCTCCACCGATTCTCCCAGGAGCTCGATCTGCCGACCTGCGTCATTGACGTAGAACTCGCGGGTGACCTCATGCCCCGTCCACTCGAGTAGCGCGGCCGTGGCATCGCCGATCGCGGCGCCTCGTCCGTGCGCCACATGCAGTGGCCCCGTGGGATTGGCCGAGACGAATTCCACGTTGTACCGAAGAGGCTCCCCCGCAGTCGATCGCCCCCAAGCGGCTCCCTCCCGGAGAACCTCCCGCAGGCCATCGTGGAGCACCTCGTTCGACAGCCGGAAGTTCAGGAAGCCGGGGCCCGCTATCGAAACGTCGGACACTCGCAGCGCCTCGCGGTCGAGGCTCTCCGCAAGGACCGATGCGAGCTCACGCGGAGGTCGACCCAGCTTACCCGCAAGAACGAGAGCCGCGTTGGAAGCGAAGTCTCCGTGCGAAGGATCGCTCGGGCGCTCGATTTGCGGCTCGAATTCGGGTGGTGCTCCGATACCGACCGCCGCGACCCGCAGAGCCTCGGCCAGAGCTCGCGCCGGGCCGGTCCGCCCATCAGTCGGAGGCATCTCCACCACTCTTCCCGGACTCGGCCTTACCCGCGCCGTCCGCCTTCTGCGCCGCCGGCTTCGCTCCGCTTCCGCCGCTTCGATAGTCGGTCGCGTAGAAACCCGGCCCCTTGAACACGAGCCCGCCCCCGGAAGAGATCAGACGCTGAACCCTTCCTTCGCATTCCGGACAAACTTCGATCGCGGGCTCGCTGATACCCTGAAACCTCTCGAATGCGTGAGTGCAGTCCCTGCACTTGTATTCGTACGTGGGCATGAAATCCCTTCTAACTCACCTGGATCACGAGGGCCGATACCTGCCCCAGAGCCGCTCGAGGCGGCCACTGATTTCCCCCAGCGTGGCCCTGACTTTGACGGCTTCGATCATGGGCGGCAAGAGGTTCGAGCCGTCCCGAGCGGCGGCTTCCAGCCTGCCCAGCTCGGCTTCCACCCGTGACTCGTCCCTGAGCGACCTCACTCGGTCCAGCCGGCGGCGCTGCGACTCCTGCAGGTCCGCGAAATCCGGAGTTGCGATATCGACGGTCGGACGATCGTCCTCGTAGACGTTGACGCCCACCACGCCCCGCTCTCCGCCCTCGACCTCGAGCTGCCATGCGTAGGCCGACCGGTGTATCTCGTCGGTCATGAAGGCAACCGCCTCGGCCGCTCCCCCTTCCTCCTCGATACGCTCGAGGTAGTCACGCGCGAGAGCTTCGAGGCGGTCGGTCAGCGCCTCCACGTAGTAGGACCCGCCGAGAGGATCCACGGTGTCACGCACGCCGGACTCCTCAGCCAACACTTGTTGCGTCCGAAGCGCGAGGCGGGCGGCCTCGGCCCCCGGCAGAGCCAGCGCCTCATCGTAGCTGTTGGTGTGAAGCGACTGGGTCCCGCCGAGAACGGCAGCGAGCGCCTGCACGGCAACGCGCACCACGTTGTTCATGGGTTGCTGCGCCGTGAGGGTCGATCCTCCGGTCTGCGTGTGGAAGCGAAGTCGGCAGCTCCGATCGTCGGCACCGAATTCCTCTCTCATCATGCGCGCCCAGAGGCGCCGGGCCGCCCTGAACTTGGCGGCTTCCTCGAACAGGTGGTTGTGCGCGGCGAAGAAGAAGCTCAAACGGGGGGCGAAGCGATCGACCTCCAGTCCTCGAGCGAGCGCCCGGCGCACGTACTCCCGACCGTTCGCCAGGGTAAAAGCGATTTCCTGAGCCGCGCTTGCGCCGGCCTCACGCATGTGGTAGCCGCTGATCGAGATGCTGTTCCAGCGGGGCAGCTCCTCGGAGCAGAACGCGAAGATATCCGTCACTACCCGAAGGCTCGGCTCGACCGGGTAGATGTAGGTGCCACGCGCGATGAACTCCTTCAGAATGTCGTTCTGCACCGTGCCCGACAGCGTGGATCGGTCTACTCCCTGCGCATCCGCAGCGGCAACGTACATGGCCAGCAACACCGCTGCGGTGGCGTTGATCGTCATGGACGTCGACACGCGATCCAGGGGAATGTCGGCAAACAGCCGCTCGAGGTCGTCCAGGGTGTCTATCGCCACTCCCACCCGGCCGACCTCTCCCTCCGC
Source organism: Candidatus Benthicola marisminoris (assembly GCA_023554335.1). Lineage (GTDB taxonomy): Bacteria > Gemmatimonadota > Gemmatimonadetes > Palauibacterales > Palauibacteraceae > Benthicola > Benthicola marisminoris. The sequence continues at coordinate 9,407 of JAMJQR010000205.1, read as the reverse complement.
CCGCGGATCATCCGAGTCGAGCCCCATCTGAGTCGGGAGATCGAAGGCCACCGACAGCCCGGTCTGACCCGAGTCGAGCAGGAACCGGAATCGCTCGTTCGTCTCCTCGGCGGTCCCGAAGCCGGCGTACTGCCGCATGGTCCACGGCCGCCCCCTGTACATGTCCGGATAGACTCCACGCACATAAGGCCATGCGCCCGAGTCCCCGAGGTCCTCCCCGTCGGTCGGCGGCCCGTACAGACGCTGAATCCCGATTCCCGAAGTGGTCTGCGGAGTCTTATCGTCCGGCATGTCTCACCTGGCTTCCAGGGTAAGCAAGAGTGCGTTGCGCTCGACTGCCTGACCCTTCTCTACTTCGATGGACGTGATGGTTCCGGCGGCCTCTGCCTTGAGCTCATTCTCCATCTTCATGGCCTCCATGACGATGAGTCCATCCCCCGCCTCCACGTCCTGCCCCTCCTCGACGTCGACCCTCACGATGAGACCCGGCATGGGGGCCCGGAGGTCTCGCTTGGTCTGAACCGGTGCAACGTGGGACGCGAGCTCCCGTATGTGCCGGGTGCGCTCGTCTTCCACGCGTACCTCGAACCTCCTGCCCTCGAGCTCCACGATCCACTCCGAGCCTTCGCGACGAGCGAAGAGGGAGACCGACCGGCCGTCAAATCGAAGGTGCTGTCGGTCCGATCCCGGGAGCGTCGTGATCTCGGCATCCACCGCATCTCCTTCTAGAACGACGCCCTCACTCTTCACGAGGATGTTTCGCGTGTGGCCCGACCAGGTCGCGTAGTAGGTTTGTCCGTCCGTCGTGCTCACACTTCCCTCCCGGTCCTCAAGGTCGCTCCAGCCAGGCGACCGTCTCGACGTGAGCCGTCTGCGGAAACGCGTCGAACGGCTGCAGGTCCGTGAGCTTCCAGGAGGATCCGATTCGGTCGAGGTCCCGCGCCAGGGTCGCCGGATCGCAGCTCACATAGGCCAGCCGCTCCGCCGGAAGATCTACCAGAGCTCCACATACCGACCGGGACATGCCCGCCCGCGGTGGATTGACCACCACCATGTCCGCGGTGATGGACTCATCGAAGAAGTCTTCCACCCGGGCGGTCCGAACCCAGACCTGCGCCCCAACGCCCGCTGCAGCCTCACGGCATGCCGTTGCCGCCCGTTCGGACACCTCACAGGCCGTCACCAGGCCGCCTTTGGAGGCCCAGCGAATGGCCCTCGCTCCGACACCGGAGTACAGATCGAGGACGCGCATGCCGGACACATCACCCACTTTCGCGTCGAGCCAGCGATCCATCGCCGCTGACACCGCGCGGTTCACCTGCATGAAGACCCCGGCAGGTAGATCGAAGTCGATCTCCTGCCAGCGATCCGCCAGCGTGGTGGCTCCAGCGGCGAGCTGAGGGCCCCCTTCATCGGCCGCGACGTGGACACCCACGAGGCCGGGAACGAGACTTAGCAGATCCTGCGCATTCCCGGCGCCGATCGTGCTCCCTCCCCGGATCGTGAGATCCACGCTGCCGTCCGACGAGGCGCGCAGGGTAAGACGTGCGTTGTCGTCGGCGGGGGGCTTCCAGTCCCCGCTAGCAACTGCTCCCCGGAGCGCCTGCCAGGCCGCCTGGACGGGCGGCTCGGCGAGCAGACAGACGGCCACGTCCACCACCCGAGCCGGGTCGTCCAGCGAGCGCAGTCCCATTACCCCCGATCTCGCCGTCGAGAACGTCACCCGGTTGCGATAGCCGAATTCGCCTCCCGCCGCGATCAGTCGAGGAACGGACGTCTCGATGCCGCCAATCCGTTCCAGCGCGTCCCGTACCAGGCGCCGCTTGGCTTCTCGCTGAGCCTCGGGGTTGAGATGCTGGACGCGGCACCCGCCGCACCCATCGTACGCGCCACATGGCGCGATCCGCCGGTCCGGTCCCTCCTTCGCAAGCCGTACCACGCGCGCCCGGGCCCATCGGGCTCGCGACCGTGTGACCTCGACGTCGACCCGGTCTCCGGGGGCGGTGCGCGGCACGAATACGACTCGGCCCGATGCCTCGCGTCCAACTCCGTCGCCGCCCGCGGCAATACCGTCGATGCCGAGACTCGAAGCCTCCAGCTCCGGCTTGGGCCCGGAGGGCTCGAGACCCTTGGTTATAGGCTTCATCCGCCAGATCCAAGCCGCCGACGCCACTCGCTGATCCCGTGCCCGGGCCGGGATGCGGCCGTAGACGCCTGCAGGGGCGACCCTCCCGCGCGTGAGCGATGCTCCAGCAGCGCCGCCGCAACGACCGCGGCACGAGCCTGCCAGTCGTCCTCTCGTGGCTCCAGGAGATCGGGATGTCGCTCGATGTATCGGACCGAGAACTTCCCCGATCGAAAGTCAGGCTCATCCATCACGGCCAGGTGAAACGGCTGCGTGGTCCGGACGCCTTCGATCTGGAGCTCCCTGAGGGCCCGGCGCATCCGGAGGATCGCCTCGTCCCGAGTCGGTGCATGAGTGATGAGCTTCCCCAGTAGTGGATCATAGTGCAGTCCCACCTCGAAGTGCTCCATGATTCCGCCGTCCCAGCGGACGCCCGGGCCGCAAGGCACTTCCAGCGCGCGAATCGTTCCGCTCGACGGGAAGAAGCCTCCCAGCGGGTCCTCCCCGCTGATCCGGCACTCGATGGCATGTCCGCGTGGCCAGTCGGCGCTCACCTTTACGGAAAGCGGCAGGCCGGCGGCGACCCGAATCTGTTCCTGAACCAGGTCCACGCCGGTCACGAACTCGGTGACAGGATGCTCGACCTGGATTCTCGTGTTCATCTCCAGGAAGAAGAAGTTCTCGTCCTGGTACAGGAACTCGACGGTCCCGGCGCCGACGTATCCCACCGCCTCCGCGGCTGCGACGGCCACCCCGCCCATCTGTTCCCGCAGGTCGGCGTCCACCACGACGGATGGGGATTCCTCGATGAGCTTCTGATGGCGGCGTTGAATCGAGCACTCGCGCTCGCCTAGGTGGACCACACGACCGAAGCTGTCCGCGAGCACCTGGATCTCTATGTGCCGGGGATCCGGCAGGTACTTTTCGAGATACACACGAGAGTCGCCGAACGCCTGGCCGGCTTCCCGCGCGGCAGCATCAAGGGCGCGAGGGAGATCGTCCGGCCCCTCGACGATCCGCATGCCCTTCCCTCCGCCTCCGGCGGCGGCTTTGAGCATCACCGGCCAGCCGATCCGGTCTCCCTCGATTCGGCCCTGCTCGGCGTCGACGAGCGCATCCGAGCCGGGGACCACCGGGACCCCGGCTTCGACCATGCGCGCTCGCGCCGCGGTCTTGTTTCCCATCTCGGCGATGGCTTCGGCCGGCGGACCGATGAAGACGAGCCCGGCATCTGACACTCTGCGAGCAAACTCCGGGCTCTCGGCCATGAAGCCATAGCCGGGGTGTATGGCCTCCGCGTCCGTCTCGCGGGCTGCACCGATTACGGCATCCATGTCGAGGTAGCTCTCGGAAGCGGGCGCCGGTCCGATGCGCACCGCCTCACCCGCAAGCAGCACATGCGGTGACAGTCGATCCGCATCCGAGTGCACTGCGACGGTGCGCACTCCGATCTCCTGGCACGCGCGGATCACCCGGACAGCTATTTCCCCGCGGTTAGCGACGAGGACCTTGTCGAACACGTGGCGCCTCACAGAGGGATGTTGCCGTGCTTCCGCGGCGGGTTGCTCTGCCGCTTGTTCTGCAGGACTTCCAGTCCGGATATGAGACGCGCCCGCGTTTCTCGAGGATCGATCACGTCATCGAGAAAGCCACGCTTGGCGGCGAGGTAGGGGTGCGCGAATCGCTCACGGAACTCCCTCTCGAGCTCAGCGATCCGCGCGTCCCGGTCATCCGCGTCCTCCAACTCCCTACGGTAGAGGATCTCGACAGCGCCCTTCGGTCCCATCACGGCGAGCTCCGCAGTGGGCCACGCGAAGTTCAGGTCCCCGCGGATATGCTTGGAGGACATCACGTCATACGCCCCTCCGTAGGCCTTCCTCGTGATCACCGTCAGCTTCGGCACCGTGCTCTCGCAATAAGCGTAGAGGAGCTTGGCGCCGTGCTGGATGATCCCGCCGTGCTCCTGCGCGACGCCGGGAAGGAATCCCGGAACATCCTCGAGCGTGATGATCGGAAGGTTGAAGGCATCGCAGAACCTGATGAACCGCGCACCCTTGCGGCTCGCGTCGATATCGAGGACCCCCGCCAGGACGGCGGGCTGGTTGGCCAGGATACCCACGGGCCGGCCGCCCATTCTCGCAAGGCCCACGATCACGTTGGGGGCGTATCCCGCGTGTATCTCCAGGAAGTCCGAGTCGTCGACGATCCGCCGGATGACCTCGTGCATGTCGTATGGCTGCGTGGGCAGGTCGGGGATTACGTCCAGAAGCTCTTCGTCGGCCCGGCCCGCAGGGTCATCGGTGGGCACGAACGGCGGGTCTTCAGCGTTGTTCGCGGGCAAGAAGCCGAGGAGCTTTCGCACGGCCTGCAGGCTCTCGATCTCGGTCGGATGTGAGAAATGGGCGACGCCCGATCGCGTACTGTGAACGTCCGCCCCCCCCAGCTCCTCGAACGTGACGTCCTCGTGTGTCACGGTCTTCACCACGTTGGGTCCCGTCACGAACATGTGGCTGATGCCCTGTACCATGAACACGAAGTCCGTGATGGCGGGCGAGTAGACGGCCCCACCGGCACACGGACCGAGGATCACGCTGATCTGCGGCACGACACCGGAGGCCAGCGTGTTGCGCAGGAACAGCTCCGCGTACCCTCCCAGGGAAGCGACACCCTCCTGAATCCGGGCCCCACCGGAATCGTTTAGACCGACCACCGGTGATCCGTTCCGCGTGGCCAGGTCTACGACTTTGCAGATCTTCTCGGCGTGTGCCTCAGAGAGAGATCCGCCGAACACGGTGAAGTCCTGACTGAAGACATAGACGGTGCGCCCGTCGATCCTTCCGTAGCCCGTAACCACGCCGTCGCCTGGTATCCGTTGCTCCGCCAGTCCGAAATCCACGCTCCGGTGCTCGACAAAGCGATCGAGCTCGACGAATGACCCCTCGTCCAGCAGCACGTCCAACCTCTCGCGGGCGCCCAGCTTCCCCCTGGCATGCTGTCGCGCCAGGCGCTCGGGTCCTCCACCTTCGAGAGTACGGCGCCTGAGCTCCTCCATCTGACGCAGCTTGTCGCGGGCGCTCACGGCGATCCCTCCTTTGCCTTCTCCTTCTCCTCCTCCAGCGCATCGAGGAATTCTTCGAGCTCGAGCTGCTCCTCCGCCCAGGTTCTCATCTCGGCAGCGTCGGGAACGCGAAGCTCCCCATCCCGAATGACTCGTACGAACACCTCGCGGCCGAGCTCACCGTCCCGCGCGTCGACCTTGAGATCTCCCGTGGCACCGCTGTGCACGCCCCTCCGGATCTCGCGGCCGACAGCACCGCGCCGCTCCCACTCCGCCTCCGGCACCCCCGCAAGCAAGAGTTGCATCCCGTCATATCCAAGTGCCGCAAACATATTTTCGGGTAGCGCCTTACGATACTCGGCCTCATATGCCGCTTTAAACTGCTGCCATGCCGTACCGGGAGTCACACGGTCCACATACGTGCCGACGAGGCGGTAGTCCGCATAGCTGGGATCCAGGCGCCTGACGACCACAGGGTCGGACCAGTTGGCATCCCCTGCCGTGACCCAGCGACGCAGGCCGTAGTAGACCAGCTGAGGCGCGATCTGGAGGACGGTCCGGGCCCGGTCCGAGAACACTATGACGGCCTCTGGCTCCTGGAGCGCGATCGCAGTAATGGGCCCCTCGAAGGTGGTCGAGTCGGGTGGGTACGCCTGCGCTGCGGCGACCTCCCCACCGCGCTCTTCCACCACCGAGCGGAGAGCCTCCAGAGCGCTTTGAGCCGAACCTGCAGGCCGAAGGACCCCGAACGAGCGGATACCGAGACTATCGGCCATCCACTCACCCAGCGCTGCCGCCACATCCGCCGAGCGCTGGTCCCGGTCCCACAGCGTATACGCGTTCGGCTCCGTCCCCTGCCCCCCCGAAGCGGTCGGGCTGAGGAGTGTCAGCTCGTCCTGATCTCTGCGAATGGCCGCGGACTCCAGAGCCTCGGAACGAAGCGGGCCCAGGATCGCGGCCACGTTCATTTCCTCGAGGGTGCGCACGTGCTCGATCCCCAGCTCCACACGGGAGCTGTCGTCGAGCACGACCAGCTCGACCTCTGGATTTTCAGGCACGGCACGGTGCCGGTTCATGGCCAGCCGAATGCCTTCCAGGATCTGTTCCCCGACCGCCTTGAATCGTCCGGAGGCAGGCAGCACGATCCCCATTCGGATCGGAGCCTCCAGAGGCTCCACTCTGCCTTGCAGTACGCGCTCCGCCTTATCTCGCTCGTCTCCCTCCGGCGTCGAGTCGAGGACGCGCTCGGCTGCGGCTCGCGCCCGCTCGGGGTGGTCGGCTATGGCGAGGGCGACTGCCAGCTCCGCCTCCAGCACGGTCCGGGCCCCTGGGCGACCTTTCGGGAGGGAAAGAAGGCGGTCGATTTCGCGAATGGACAATTCTTCGGCGAGGGTGCGAAGCCGCTTCCTCTCACCCCCCTGGAGACCGTAGGGTGCGGTGAGAATGAGATGAGCGGCACGGTCCTCCGCTCCCACTGTGTCCAGCAGCTCGGACAGATCCTCCACCGTCTCCGGATCCAGCTCAGACAGTCCCGTCCAGGCCTGCCAGAGCGAGTCCGCGAGTGCGGTGGCCGCGCCTGTCATCCCGTCGTCGATGAGGTCACGAGCCAGTTCCAGCGGCTCCGCATCCAGGACCCGCTCGGGCAGGGCCTCCGGCTCTGAACTGTCAGTCGAGTCAGGAACCGATACGGGGGCCGAAGCAGTGGCGCACCCCGTCACGATTGCGACCAAGAGTATGGACAAGCGAGACATCCAACCTCCCATGAACCACACAGGGGGCCCGACGGCACTCGCCGGGCCCCCTGCGAGGCAACTTGCGATCCCGGGATCAGGACTCCGGATCAGGACGTCTTGTCCTCGTCCTCCGGCTCCTCGTCCCCGTTCTCCGGCTCCTCGTCACCGTCGTCGACGTCCGCGTCTTCCGTGTCCGCGGCTGCCTCCACGTCGGAGCCAGACTCGGCCACCGGCTGTTCTACCTCCTCGTCAGCCTCGTCGTCGGCCGGCTCCGCATCTGCTTCGACCGCCTCGGTTTCGGCAGGCTCATCGACCGCCTCGGTTTCGGCAGGCTCATCGACCGCTTCGGTTTCGGCAGACTCATCGACCGCTTCGGTTTCGGCAGACTCATCGGCGGCTTCGGTTTCGGCGTCAGCTTCGGTCTCGGGTTCGGCCGCCCTCGCCGCCTCCCTTTCCTCGACTCCAGGAGCCGCGGTGACCGACAGAACGATGCGACGGTTGATCGGATCGGACTCGAGCACCTTGAGCTCGAGGCGGTCGCCTTCCACGAAACGCTCCGACGGGTCACCCAGCTCTTCCTCCGCTCCGAGCTGGGATATCGGCACGAACCCTTCCACATCGTCGCCGAGGTCTACCACGAGCCCCTTGTCCAGCAGCCGGACCACGTGGCCTCCGGTCTCCGTCCCCGGCTCGAACCGCTGCGCCAACTCGTACCACGGATCGTCGTCGACCTGCTTCAGGCCAAGAGAGATCCGCTTCTGGTCCGGGTCGATACTCAGTATCACGACCTCGACTTCCTCGCCCTTTCGCACGACCTCGGACGGATGCTGCACCCGCCTGGTCCAACTCATGTCGGAGATGTGGACCAGCCCGTCGATCCCCATCTCGACTTCGACGAACGCGCCGAAGGAGGTCAGGTTGCGGACCACTCCGCGGATCTTCGACCCCGGCGGGTACTTGGCCGGCAGCGCGAGCCACGGATCCTCCTCGGTCTGCTTGATACCGAGGGAGATCTTCTTCTCCTCCTCGTCGACCCGGAGAACGACGCACTCGACTTCGTCGTTGATGGACGCCAGCTGCGAAGGATGCCTGACGTTCCGCGTCCAGCTCATCTCGGAGATGTGAACGAGACCTTCGACACCCTTCTCCAACTCGATGAACGCACCGTAGTTGGTGATGGACACGACTCTTCCGCGGACGCGGCTGCCTACAGGGTACTTCGCCGCGACATCCTCCCACGGGTAGGCCTGAAGCTGCTTCAGACCCAGGGAAATTCGCGATCGGTCCCAATCGATGTCCAGGACCTTCACCTCCAGCTCATCGCCGATTTGGCACAGCTCGGAAGGATGACCGATTCGGCCCCAGGACATGTCCGTGATGTGCAGCAGGCCATCCATGCCCCCGAGGTCGATGAACGCACCGAAATCGGTGATGTTCTTGACGACTCCCTTCCGGACCTGGCCCACCTCGAGCTCGGTCTTGAGCTCCTCCCGCTTCGAGGCGCGCTCCTCCTCCAGGATCACACGTCGACTCACGACGATGTTCCTGCGGCGCTTGTTCAGCTTGAGGATCTTGAAGTCGTATTCCTGACCGATCAGCTCGTCCACGTTCGGCACCCGGCGAAGCGCGATCTGTGAACCGGGCAGGAACGCGTCGACTCCCATCAAGTCTACCGTGACACCGCCCTTGATCTTTCGCTTGAGGATGCCCGGGACCGTCTGATCGTTGTCGTAGGCTTCCTTGATCTTCTCCCAGACCCGAAGGAAGTCGGCCTTCTTCTTCGAGAGGACCACGACGCCTTCTTTGTCCTCGAGGCTCTCGAGGAAGACCTCGACTTCGTCGCCCGGCTCGATCGTCTCCGGATCCCTGAACTCCTCGAGCGGAATCAGTCCTTCGGACTTGAACCCGACGTCGAGGATGACCGCTGAGTCCGTCTTCCGCAGCACCTTCGCCTTGACGATTTCGCCCTCTGCGATCTCGCTGAGCGTGTCCTCGTACAGGGCCATCATCTCGTCATATTCTTCAGACGAGTACTCACCGCCCTCCAGCATCTCGACCGACATCCCCTCGGCCATTCCGTACGCTACGGTCGTCCAGCCCTCCTCCGGGTCGACCTCTCCTTCATCGGCGCTCCCGGCGCTATCCACTTCGGCCTGCGATTCTGCCTCATCCGAAGCTTCTGGCTCGGGGGGACTCTCGGATGCACCCGCGTCGTCGGCCGGCTCTTCGCTCTCAACTTCGGCGGGTACCTCGGGTTCCTCAGCGGGCGCAGTGTCGCTGTCGGCTTCGATCGGGAGGTTGTCGCCCAGCTCTTCGACCGGGTTCTCGTTGGCGGTGACCTGCTCGTCCTTCGTGCTCATTCGGTGTGTACCGTTCGGGTTTGGCATTCGCCCGGGGATCTGCAAAGCAAACGAGGCAGGAAAGCGAGACCGCTCTGCCTGCCACTGGATCCGTCGATGGGCGCGCTCAGGGGTTGAAGTTCAGTGTTCCT
>JAMJQR010000204.1 GCA_023554335.1 Candidatus Benthicola marisminoris | reverse complement strand
GGTCACGGCCGTGGTCGAGCTGAAGGCGCGTTTCGACGAGGCGGCCAACATCCGGTGGGCCAACCGGCTGAGCGGGTACGGCATCCACGTGACGTACGGCGTGGTGGGACTCAAGACCCACTGCAAGGCGGTGCTCGTGGTTCGGCAGGACTACGACGGCTTGCGGCGGTACGCCCACGTCGGAACGGGTAACTACCACGCGGGGACCGCCAGGCTATACTCGGACATCGGGTTGCTCACATCGGATCCCGACATCGGGAGCGACCTAACCGAGCTGTTCAACTACCTGACGACCGGCTACAAGCCGCGGCGCAGCTATCGGAAGATCCTCCCGGCGCCGAAGATCCTGAAACCCGCGATCCTCGCGAAGATCGAACGGGAGATCGATCAGCACCGGGAATACGGCAGCGGCCTGATCCAGATGAAGCTGAACGCGTTGGAGGATGCCGACGTGACGCGCGCCCTGTACGAGGCCTCACGCGCCGGAGTGAAGGTGGACCTGGTGGTGCGGGACACGTGCCGGCTCCGGCCGGGCATCGTGGGCCTGTCGGAGAACGTTCAGGTGGTGAGCATCGTCGGTCGCTTCCTCGAGCACGCCCGCATCTACTACTTCCACAACGGTGGTGACGAGGAGTATTACATTGGCTCGGCGGATGCCATGCGCCGGAACCTGCGCAGCCGGGTGGAGGTGGTGGCGCCGGTCGAGGACCCGGAACTTCGCGACGAGCTGCGACTCTTCCTAGATACGCAGCTCGGGGACCGACGGTCCGCGTGGGAGATGCGACCGGACGGGAGTTACGAGCAGCGCCGACCCGTGGACGACGGGAACCGACGCAGCTCGCAGTCGGAACTGATCCGCTGGGCGGAGGATCGGCACAGGGAGGCGACCCGGCTGAAGCGGCGGAAGCCGCGAGGCATCCGGACCCGGGAGCGCACCCCCAAGGACTAGCGACGCACGGAGGCCTGGCGTATGCAAGGCGTGGGATTCACCGATCCCGGGCCCCTGCAGCTGATCTTCGGGCTTCTCGGTGGTTTGGCCCTGTTCCTGTACGGAATGGGCCAGATGGCCGACTCGCTCAAGGTAGTGGCCGGGGACCGGATGAAGTCCATCCTGGCCCGCCTTACCCGCAACCGGGTGACGGGCGTGCTCACCGGCGCGTTCGTGACCGCGGTCATCCAGTCGTCTTCGGTCACCACGGTCCTGGTGGTGGGCTTCATCTCGGCCGGTCTCATGACCCTCACGCAGTCCGTGGGCGTCATCCTGGGCGCAGACATCGGCACCACCATCACGGCCCAGATCATCGCCTTCAACATCAAGGAGTACTCGCTACTCCTCGTGGCGGCGGGCTTCCTGGTGATCTTCGTGGCCCGGCGCGAGACCACGCGCCACTACGGAAAGGCCGTTATGGGCCTGGGGCTCGTGTTCCTGGGCATGGGCATCATGGGTGAGGCCATGCGGCCGCTGCGGTCCTGGCAACCGTTCCTGGACATCATGGCGGGCCTGGCGAATCCATGGCTCGGAATCCTGGTCGGCGCCGTGTTCACGGCCCTCGTTCAGTCCTCCTCGGCGACCGTTGGGATCATCATCGTCCTGGGCAGTCAGGGCCTCGTCTCGCTTCCCGCCGCGATCGCCCTGCTCCTGGGCGCCAACGTCGGGACCACGGTGACGGCGCTGCTCGCGGCGATCGGACGGCCGCGCGAGGCCCAGAGGTCCGCCGTGATTCACCTGATCTTCAAGGTGGTCGGCGTACTCATCTGGGTGTTCCTGATCCAGCAGCTGATCTGGCTGGCCGTGCAGGTGTCGCCGTCCCATCCGGAGCTGGCGGGGAGCGCGCGACTGGCGGCCGAGACGCCGCGCCAGATCGCGAACGCCCACACGCTGTTCAACGTGATGAACACGCTGCTCTTCCTTCCGCTCTCCAACGTGTTCGTCTGGCTCGTGCGTCGCCTGCTTCCGGACCGGCCGGACGAGGGCGGCGGGGTCCGCATCAAGTACCTGGACGCGGGACTGATCCGCACGCCGGCGTTCGCGTTGGACCGGGCCCGACTGGAGATGCTGCACATGGGCGATCGCGTCCGCGGAATGTTGAAGGACATTCTTCCCGCCACGCTCGCCGGCGATCGTGAGGAGCTGGGAACCTTCGCGGCGCGGGACGACGAAGTGGACGCGCTGCACGGCGAGATCATCACGTACCTGGGCAGGGTGAGCCAGGAGTCGCTCACGGCGGGGCAGACGGATGAGCTCCTCCAGTTGATGGAAGCCACGAACGATCTCGAGAACATCGGGGACATCATCGAGACGAACATGGTCAGCCTCGGTCACTCGCGGCTCGACGATGGAGTTCAAGTGAGCTCCGCCACCGCCGACGTCCTCGAGGAATTCCACGCCGTCGTCAGCCAGGCTCTCGACATGGGACTCCTGGCTGTCACGCAGAAGAACGAGGCTGCGGCGGTGGAAGTCGTGTCCATGAAGCGGGAGGTCAACCGCCTGGCGGATTCGGCGCACCTGCATGAAGCGAAACGACTCATCGCCCAGGAGCCCAATCGGCTTCCCGCTTACACGCTCGAGGTGGACGTCCTGGAGAGCCTGAAGCGGATCTACTACTTCACCAAGCGTATGGCGCGGGCGGCTCTACCGGGAGTGGACATCAGGCCGGAGAAGACGCCTCGCTAGGCGCCCATTCCACCGTCACGTCACGCCCGAACACCACTTCCAGCAGATCCGTCTTGCGTCCCGCATCCCAGATCTCGACCTGCGGTTCCGTTTCCGCTTCCAGTTCGAGCTGGATCCGGTCCTCGCCCACCTCAGCTCGCACGCCGCTGACGGCCCGGCTGTGCGTTCGATCGAGTCCGGCCGCCAGGCGGAGCATGGCGCTCAGGACCCTGACTCGTTGCCGGTCCGCTGAATCCAACCGCGCGAAGTTGGAATGGCGCTTCCGGGGATGCGCGCGCCGGTGGTAACGGGCCACGTTGGCGATGATCTCCACCTCGTGGGCCGAGAAACCGGGCAGATCGGCGTGCATGATCAGGTGGTAGGCGTGCTTGTGATGCTTGGAGTGTCCGATCAGGTATCCGGCATCGTGCAGGTACGCGGCGGCAGCCAGCAGGTCGCGGTCGTCGTCTCCGAGCTGGTGAAGCTCGTGCAGCGCGTCGAAGATCTGCTCGGAGAGGTGGGTGACGTGCGCCGCGTGAGCCTCGTTCAGACCGCAGCGCTGCGCGAAACGGACCACCCACTCGAAACGGTCTCCCGCCCCGAGTACTTCGCCCTCCGGGTAGCGCTCGTCGATCATGGTGAGCAGCAGCCCGTCACGAATTCCGCCCTCGTGCACGAGGATCTCGCGGGCGCCGAGGTACCTGCTGAGGCGGCTGACGGCTGCCGCGCCCGCCACGATGATGTCGGCCCGATCCGGGTTCAGGCCGCGTATCCTCCTGCGGACCTCGAGAGGCGCGTCCCGCAGGCGACGCGCCAGGCGCTGCCACTCGGACCGCGACAGGCGATATCCCTGCGCGGGCCCCGCCTCTCCAGCCTTCTCGAACATGGCGATGGTCGCCAGGGTCGAGAACGTGCCTCCGCTTCCGATCATGACGGGGGTCACGAACGGTGGCTTGCCGAGTCGCTTCTCCAGCACCCGGTCGATGGCCTTACGCATGCGCTTCCAGTCCGCGGCGACGAGGGGGTCGGACCGCGCATACCTTTCGGTGAGCCGAACGGCCCCAAGCCGAAGCGAGTGCGTCTGCTCGATCATACCGCCCGCCGAGAGGATGACCTCGAGACTCCCTCCTCCGATGTCCACGATTGCGGCGGGGCGGTCGGTGAGGGGGAAGTGCTTCCTGACGCTGCGGAAGGCGAGACGGGCTTCCTCGTCTTCCGAGATGACCTGGATGCGAACCCCGGCCTTCGTTTCCGCCGCCTGCAGGAACTCGTCTCCGTTCTCCGCCTCGCGAACTGCGGCCGTGGCGATCGCCCGGAGGTCCTGCACCCCCATGCCCTCGGCGAGGGCGCGCATTCGCTCGAGGGCGCTCAGCGACCGGTCCATGGGCGCCGCGCCGATGCGACCCGTCTGATACAGACCCTCGCCGAGCCGGGTCTGTGCCCGTTCTTCATCCAGGACGCGGTACGAAGCGGCGCTGTCCACGTCCGCGACGACCAATCGAATGGTGTTGGTGCCGACGTCGATGGCGGCCAGGCGGGGCGGCGATCCCGTGCCTTGCATGGGCGTGTCCTCGTATCGGGTCGGGCTCAATGTGTGACGAGAGACCTAGAGTCGAAAGGAGAGCCCGGCCCCGGTGTACCAGTTCGGCGAGGGCTCCTGGAGGCCGGCGCCGATTCTCCAGTCGAGCTGGACGTTCGGGGTCAGGCCCCAGGCCAGTCCACCGTTCACGTAGTGGTTGGTGCCGCCGCCCCGGTTCTCGGGAAGGAAGCCGTACCACTCCAGGTAGGTCGTCAACGGATCGCTGATCGAGTACGAGGTCACCAGGCTCGCGACGGCCTGATGAAATCCGCTTCCCTCCGAATCCAGGTAGGCCCAGCCCACGTTCGAGGCCAGCCCGAACCGGTCCGAAAGCCTCCAGTCCGCCGCGAGCTTCGCTCCGGGCGCACCTCCTCGGAGCCGACGCCGCTGTCACCGGTAGGGAGATCGACCCCGAAGAGGAGCGCCAACTGAGGCACCGCTGCCGAGCTTCCGTCGCGCTTCCGGTGCAGCAATGCCTTGAACGCGAGCGTGAGGTCTTCCAGTCCATCGCGGTCCTCATCCGGAGCGCGGGCGAACGCGAAGGAATTCAGGCCCAGCCGGCCCTCCAGCCCGGAGAGGATGCCCAGGCGGACCAGGAGCTCGCCGAAGTTGTGACGGTTCTCGGACCCGGAGCGCGTGAACGTGTAGCCCAGCTCGAACTGGAAACGGCCAGGAGTGACGGTCGAAGCACTCTCGGTGAAGTCGGGACGATCCGTGATCATCGGATCGTCCTCCTGTGCCCGTCCAGGAGCCGGCAGCGCGATCAGCAACACGCCGGCCAAAGCGGCGGGAAGGCAGCTGTGCCAGGTCATATACACGTCCTGCAAGAATATTTAGCGTCGCCTAAATCTGCCCGGAAAGTCGCCGGCCGGGTCCCCACCTGTCAAGCACGCGGGTCATAGCGTCGGCCGAATTGGAATGGCTCCGGTCCACTCGCTATGTTTCAAGGCTCGAATTCGAAACCGGATCCGGACATGCCCGCCGGCATCCGATGATCCCGCAACGACCGGCGCCCCGGCGTCGTGGAAGGTGTGAATGGCGACACCGATGGAGCACGTGGAAGACCAGGTTCCCGAGTCCGAGCCGCAGGGGCTGCAACCCGAGGACCTCCTGTCCA
>JAMJQR010000203.1 GCA_023554335.1 Candidatus Benthicola marisminoris | reverse complement strand
CCGGGCCAGGAACCTGCCGTACGAAGCCCTGGGCACCGCATGCCCCGAATCCAGGATGCGGAAGACGGGCACGCTCTGATGGACGGCTTCGAAACCGCCGACGTGATCCTGGTCGGGATGGGACAGCACGAAGAGATCGATCCTCCGGGCGCCGAGTCGTCGCAGGAAGGGCACGATGACCTCGCGACCCGCATCCCGTTCGCCGAAGCTCGGCCCGGCATCGAACAGGATCCAGCGTCCCCTCGAAGTCCGGAGCACCGCGGCATCTCCCTGTCCAACGTCTAGGGTGCATAGCAGAGCCCGACCGGGAGCCAGTCGTCCGGTGACCGAGGGTCCGCCCAAGGCCAGTGAGACGGCGGCGGCCAGTGGAAGCAGGGCGCCCCTCGCCCGCCCCCACCGGGCGTATTTCCACAAGCCCAGGACCGCGAGTCCGGCCGCGGCCCATACCCAGGGCGTAGGAGCCGGGACCGCCGCGTGCGCCCCGGGCAGCGAGCCCAGAATCTGAGCTGCCGCCGTGAGGATCTGCAGCACGAGGGCCGCACCGGCTGAACCCAGCGCATCCAGGGGAGGCGGAAGGACGACGGTCAATGCCAGCGCCCCGATGGCCGCGGCAATCAGAGGCGTTCCGATGAGGTGCGACACCAGAGCTACGGGAGCGACGTGTTGGAAGTGGGCGGCGGCGAAAGGTGCCGTGGCCAGGAACGCCCCGCTTCCTCCCGCAAGCGCAAGGCCGATTCGTCCGAGACGCACTCGCAACCACCGGGGCCAACGCTCCTCGATCCACCGTGGGCGCCCGGCCCCAGCCAGGGTTCCGCCGGCGCGACGCCCGATAGCCAGTCCCGATCCAAGGCCCGCGAAGCCTGCGAAGGACAGCTGGAAGCCGGGCTCGACGAGCACCAGGGGATCCGCCACGACCGAGACGAGAGCAGCGGCGGCGAGCAGTTCCCAGGGCTGCGAAGGGAGACCGCGCGCCCGGGCGCCGGCCCACCCTGCCATCAGGAGGGAAGCCCGCACCGCGGAGGGAGGCGCACCGATCATCGCCACGTAGACGGCCACCAGCGCCGCAGCTCCCAGCGCAGCCCGGGCCGGCCCCAGCAGAGGCCCCAGGGCGAGGGCCAAGGCTCCGCCGATGAGGCCTATGTGAAGTCCTGATATCGCGAGCAGGTGTGCCAACCCCGCCTCGGCAAATCGCGTGCGCACCTCCCCGGGCACGTCATCACGCTCGGCCAGCACGAGCGCCCGGGCAATCGGTCGTGTCTGCGGCGGGAGTCGGCTCGTAAGCCGCCGGGAGACCCGGGCACGGGCGCGAGCCAGTCCGCCCCGGATCCAGCTGCCCGGGTGGGCTCGGGCGGTGGGCCAAGCGCCGCGTGGCTGCAGACGACCGACAACGATTCCGAGCCTGGCCGGACGCCGCGGCCACCTCGACCTGGCACCCATTCGGATCCACTCGCCGCGAACCGCTACCAGGCTTCCCGCGGCCAGGCTGTTCGGACTCCGCTCCAGCCGGACAACCAGCGCATCCACGTTGCACGTTCGACCGGTTTCATTCTCGTTGATGGATACGTCGCGAAGTGTGAGGCGCGGGGCGGACCCGACAACTCGATGCTCTCGTGTAAGCCCCTCGACGCGCACCAGATCACCGGTCTCGAGCTCTGTGACACAGGCCGCCCGGGCGCGGTTGGAGGCGGAGGCACCGAGCGCGCAGCCCGCTGCGAAGGCCCCTGCGAGCCCCAGGATCACGGCCACGGAATCGTGGCGACACCGGGGGCGACCCAGGCCCGCCCGGGCGATCAGCAGGGCGGCCAGCAGGCCCACGGTCCAGGCAAGGCCGACCTCCTCGTGTGCCCCGAGCAAACCCGCGAAGCGGAGCCCGAGAGCGCATCCGAAGAGCGCCAGGATTGAGAGACAGATTAGGGGCGGGACGCGGCGGGGGCTTGCGCCAGCTGGCCGGGTCAGGGCTCCTCGGACGCCCCGCCGAGGGCGTCACGGTAGCGACGGAGCATACGGCGTGTCTTCAGATCCGCGCGGAGGCCGGCCAGGAAGACCAACAGCATTCCGAAGATGATCGCGGAGAAGACCACGACGGGAAGCGACACCGAGCGCAGGGACACGATTCCCAGGTTCAGGGGAACCCGAACCGAGCCATTCTGCACGGCGAAGAGGGCGGCTGCCGCCGCGAATACCGCGACGAGGATCATACGCCCGCCGATGCCGCTCACGGCTGAACCTCGGCCCGGAACGTGGGGCCGCTGGTGGACGTCAGGCGCACGTCGCGGTAGGTGTTGCGCCAGCTCTCGGGCCCGCCGAACACCGCTACCTTGCCGTTGGCGGTCCGGCCCAGCATGTCTCCCTCCGAGCGCGCGCGACGCTCCACCAGCACCTCCCGCACGGTACCGACCTCACTCTCGTTGATCTGCCGCTGGATTTCACGATGCAGGGAGATGGCCTCCTGCAACCAACGACCCGAGATCTCGTCATCCACGAAGTCACCGGGGGGCAGGCGCGTCGCGGGCGTGCCGTCTCGCGGGGAGTATCGATACAGAAAGGCGTCGTCGAAACGGACGTGACGCAGCACCTCCAGGGTGGCCTCGAAGTCGTCTTCCGTCTCGCCGGGGAATCCCACGATGATGTCGGTGCTGAGAGCAATGCCCGGCACGCCGGACCTCACGCGCTCCACCGTGTCCAGGAAGTCCTCGACCGTGTACCTCCGCAGCATCCGCCGAAGCACCCGGTCGGAACCCGACTGAAGCGGCAGGTGCAGCTGCGGACAGACCGCCGGCTCCTCCGCCATCACACGAATCAGGTCGTCCGTCACGTCGTTCGGGTGTGGAGAGGTGAACCGCACCCTTCGAACGCCCCCTGTGCGGGCCACCGCCTCCAGCAAGCGAGCGAAGTCCCAGTCGCCGGAGCGGTAGGAGTTCACCGTTTGTCCGAGCAGGCTGACCTCGGTGTAGCCGTCGTCCACGGCCTGGCGCACCTCCGCCAGAATCGCCCCGGGCTCCCGGTTCTTCTCTCCTCCCCGCACGTACGGAACGATGCAGAACGTGCACCGGTGGTCGCATCCGCGCTGAACCGTCACCCAGGCCGTCACGCCCTCGCGGCGCACGGCCTCCACGCCCTCGTAGTCTTCAGCCTCATCCAGTGCCAGGAGAAGCTGACCGCGCGGGGTGCCTCCGAATCGCATCTCCTCGACCGCATCGCCCAGCGTCCGGTAGGAGTCCGGTCCGGCCACGAGGTCCACACCCGCCGTCGTCTCGAGCACAGACTCCCCGAGACGCTGAGCCATGCAACCCGTAACCGCCACGACGAGGTCAGGCCGGTTCCTGCGGTGGACCTGCAGCTGCCCGATACGACCTCTAACGCGAGTCTCCGCGTGCTCACGAATCGCGCACGTATTGATCACGATCACGTCAGCGTTCGCTGGATCGTTCACCGTAACGTAACCGCGCCGTGCCAGGACCCCGGCCATCAACTCGGAGTCGCCTATGTTCATCTGGCACCCGTAGGTCTCGATGAACGCACGGCGAGTTACCGGCACGGGGTGTGTCCCGGGTCGGTGGCGAGTGCCCTTGCGGCGCAACGGTACCAGTTTCGTCGAATCGTTCACGACCACCTGCAAGAACGTGAGACCCTCATTGAACGCTTTCTCAACGGCCTGAACCTACCGGCCGTCCCCAACCGGGTCCATATCGGAGGCATATCGGCTGCACGGCGGGTCACGCCGGATTGCTGTGCCGGAGCGGGCGCCCTAGGATCCTCGGATGATGACACGGCGTGAGCATTTCCGCTTCGATGGTCTCCGGGTGCCCGTGGAAATTCACGGCGATGGCGATCCGATGATCTTTCTCCCGGGTTTGGGCGTCCACCCCCGATACTATCGGGACGGAATGGATCGGCTCGCGCGTCACTTCACCGTCTTCGTTCCCGACCTGTCCTTCAAGACGCACCTGGATCTCCCTGCGCGAGTTGACGCCTATCGGCAATTGGCCGAGTCCCTCGCCGAGCGGTATGCTCCGCAGGCCTTCCGCGCCGGACACTCGTACGGGGGATTCGTAGCCTTGCTCGGCTCGGTCCCGGCCGTCGCCCTCTCTCCCCTGATCCCGCTCACTGTGGGCTGGGGCCGAAAGTTCGGGCGCGCCGTGCGGCTTCAACTGAGGGAGTACCTGGGTCTCGAAGGCCGGCGTGGGGCCGGCTGGGCCTGGGGGATCTTCCGAGACTACCTCGGCACGGCCGTGCGCCGCCCGGCGAGCCTGTTTCCGGCCGTGTCGGAGACCATCCACTGCATCGCTCACCCCTTCCGACCCACGGCGCCTCGCGCACACGTCGTGCTCGCGGATTTCGACCAGCTGTACCGGCCGGGAGAATGCGAGACGTTTCTCGCGCAGGCCCCGCGG
>JAMJQR010000202.1 GCA_023554335.1 Candidatus Benthicola marisminoris | reverse complement strand
CTGCCCACGCTCAACGTCACAGAGCCGGACGGAACGACGCTCGACCTGCAGACGCGGACCACGTTCGGGGGCGGAGCGTACCTCCAGTTGGGCCTGGGCGACGTGCTGACCTTCCAGGGAGAGGCTCTCTACGTGCCGAAGGGGGCCAGGTCGAACTCCGATCGCGTCACCCTCGCTCTGGACTACATCGACGTTCCTCTCCTGTTCATGGTGCGCGTCCCCGCGGGAGAATCTGCGATCTGGCCGATTCTCTACGCGGGCCCCGTCTTCTCGTTCGAGACCGGTTGTGCCGTGAAGGGAGAGAACGCCTCGGTCAGTTGCAGCGCCGCCGATGACGGGCTTCAGACGAAGAACCAGGACATTGGCGGCGCTCTGGGTGGGGGACTGGAGGTGTTCATGGGGCGATGGACGCTTCAGCTGGACGTTCGGTACACGCACGGCTTCAGGGACGTGTCCGAAGCCCTGGATGAGGCCGGGGGTGGAGTCAAGAACCGCGTGTGGTCGTTCTACCTGGGATTGGGGCGGGTGCTAGTCCCCTGATCAGTGCTGGAGTGAGCCTGAAACAGAGCCTCCCGGATCGGGTGACACAAGCCGGGTGTAGGAGATTGCCGTGAAGCGACAGGCGCGACACATTCGTCGCCCCGAAGCCCATGAGGTCGGCGACCATCGCCGGCAAACGAAACAGGGAGAAGCCCACATGAAGAAGCTGTTTCTCGTCCTCGCCCTGCTGCTGGTGGCGAAGACCGCGTACGCCCAGGAGCAGTACGCCGAGCTCCTGATGTCCGACATCAAGACCCAGAAGATAGCCGTAATGACGGAAGCGATGGCTCTCGATGAGGGACAGTCGGAGCCGTTCTGGCAGATCTACCGGGACTACGACTACGAGCTTTCCATCATCGTCGATCGCCGGATCAGCCTGATCAAGGATTACGCGGCCAGCTTCAGCACCATGACGGAGGACAAGGCCGCCGATCTGGCCAAGGAGAGCTTCAAGATCGAGAACGACCGCAGGAAGCTGCGCGAGAAGTACTACAAGAAGTTCGCCAAAGAGCTCAATCCCCTGGTGGGCGCCCGCTGGCTGATGGTGGAGCGCACGATCAACAACCTGATGGACCTGCAGATCTCGGCGGAGATGCCCCTGATCCAGAAGGGTTGGGAAGCCCCGGCCCCGGCCGAGGGCGAGGGCAGGTAGTCTTCACGCGGCACGCGGCCGTGATCGCGAGCTGGTGAGGGGCCGTCCGATTCGGGCGGCCCCTTTGCGCATCAGCGCCGCAGCAGGTTGCGTAGCACGAATCCCACGTTCGCGGGCCGCTCGGCCAGTCGCCGCATGTACCACGGGAACCAGTACGCACCGTAGCTGATCAGGACTCGCATCCGGTACCCGGTTCCCGCCAGGTTCGCCTGCAGCTCCCGCTGAATCCCGTATAGCATCTGGAACTCGTACGATTCGCGCGGACACTTCATCTCCGCGGCCCGGCGGTTGATCTCCAGGATGATGTCGGGGTCGTGAGTTCCGAACGCCACCCGGGCCGTGCCATCCCGCGCGGCCTCGAGCAGCCTGGAGGACAGGCGCAGGTAGCTCTCGTCCACATCCGACTTCTTCGGATAGGCCAGGTCGTGCGGTTCCTTGTAGGCGCCCTTCACCAGCCGGATCATGGGGGCCAGGGCCAGGAGCTCCTCCAGGTCCGAGTCCGTGCGATACAGATAGGACTGGAGGCAAATCCCGACGTTGGCGTGCTCGGCCCTCAAAACCCGGTACAGGTCGAGCGTAGGGTCGCAGTAGGGCGAGGACTCCATGTCTACGGCCACCAGCCCTCCGTGCGCGGCGGCCGCGGCAGCGATGGACTGGAAGTTCTCTGCGGCCCCGTCGAAGCCGAGGTCGAGCCCGACATGCGTGGGCTTCACCGATACGTCTGCGTCCAGCCCTTCTTCGGCCGCTCGGGCGAGCAGGAGACCGTATTCCCCTGCCACCGATTCGGCCGCGGTCGCGTCCTCCACGTTCTCGCCGAGGAGCGTGAAGACGGCCGTGATTCCCTTCTTCTGCAGAACGGCCGCCGCGGCGAGCGCATCCTCCATGAGTTCGCCGGGGATGAAGCGGGTGGTGGCCCGCCGCACGAAGCGTCTGCGGGACAGCTGCTCGGCGAGCCAGCGGCTCTCGGACCCTTTCAGCAGCAGGGCGCGGGCGAGTCCCATGCGGGCGGTCTCCGTCGGGCCGGTGGAGGAAGGTCGACTACGAACGCGAAGCAATGTGCCGGGGGCTCTCGTTCCCTGCAACGCGATACGGCGCGGATGTGCAGGCAGGGGAGGCGCTTCGTATGTTCGGGCCTCGCATCCCGGCGCGCCGGGACGGTCGGTTTCCTCACGTGACGGAGACCCGATGGCCTCGAAGACGTCGGGCAAGATGGGCATGTGGATGGCCACGGCGCTCGTGGTCGGAAACATGATCGGATCCGGCGTGTTTCTCCTGCCTGCCTCCCTGGGTTCGTTCGGCGGAATCAGTCTTTTCGGGTGGGGCTTCACGTGCGCGGGCGCGGTGCTGCTCGCCCTGGTCTTCGCCCGACTCAGCCGGCTCGTCCCACGCGCCGGGGGGCCATATGCGTTCTCGCGTGAGGGCTTCGGAGACTTCGCCGGGTTTCTCGTAGGCTGGGGGTACTGGATCTCCATCTGGGTCGCTAACGCAGCCCTCGCGGTAGCGTTTACCAGCTACCTGTCGTGGTTCTGGCCTGCCCTGGCCAGCGACCGGCTGCTGGCTTCCTCGGTCGGTATCGGAGCGATCTGGCTTCTGACCTGGGTCAACGTCCGCGGGGTGCGTACCGCGGGCTCGGTGCAGGTGGTGACGACGATCCTCAAGCTGATTCCACTCGTGGCCGTGGGCACCCTGGGCTTCCTGTACCTGGAGCCGGGCAACTTCCGTCCGTTCAACGCGAGCGGACAGGGTACCTTTCCGGCCATCACGGCTGCCGCGACCCTCACCCTGTGGGCATTCCTCGGATTCGAGTCGGCGACGGTGCCGGCCGAGGAAGTCGTGGATCCCGAGCGTACGATCCCTCGGGCCACGGTACTCGGCACCGTCTTCGCCGCCGTGATCTACGTGCTGGGAACGGCAGCGGTGATGGGGGTGGTGCCACCGGCCGAGCTGGCCGGCTCCAATGCCCCGTTCGCCGACGCGGCGAGCCGCATGTGGGGCGGATGGGCGGCCCGGTTCGTCGCTGCCGGGGCAATGATCGCGGCGTTCGGCGCCCTGAACGGCTGGATTCTCCTGCAGGGCCGGATCCCATGGGCTGCCGCGCGCGACGGGATCTTCCCGGCCGCTCTCGCCCGCAGGTCGAAGAGGGGCACTCCAGCCTTCGCTTTGGTCTTCTCGAGCATACTCGTGACCTGCCTGATGCTGATGAACTCCAGCGAGACCCTGGTGGACCAGTTCACGTTCGTCATTCTGCTCGCGACGCTTACCGCCCTCCTTCCGTACGCCATCTGTGCACTGGCCGAGATCATGATCTACGCCAGGGACCGCGAGAGATTCGAAGGGCGGCGGCTCACGGGGGCCATGGTCACCGCGATGCTCGGATTCGCCTACTCTCTGTGGGCGATTGCGGGGGCCGGCCAGGAGATCGTGTACTGGGGGCTGATACTGTTGCTCGCGGGCCTGCCCATGTACGTGTGGGTGGCCTGGCGGCGCGGGTCGAAGGCGGAAATCTCAAGCGGAGGGCCGGCCGGATGACCGGACACGGGCAGTCCGACATACTGCCGCTGCGCAGAGTGCTTCTCAAGCCGGCCCGGGCCGCGTTCGAGGACCAGCCAACGCTGGACGCGCACTGGGAAGATCTCGGGTATTCGGGTAGGCCGGACTTCGCCGCCGCCGCGGACGAATACGATCAGTTCGCAGAGCTTCTGGAGGGGCTGGGCGCCGCAGTATCCCGGG
Source organism: Candidatus Benthicola marisminoris (assembly GCA_023554335.1). Lineage (GTDB taxonomy): Bacteria > Gemmatimonadota > Gemmatimonadetes > Palauibacterales > Palauibacteraceae > Benthicola > Benthicola marisminoris. The sequence goes on along the minus strand of JAMJQR010000202.1, from coordinate 1,346 downwards.
CCCCCATCGAAGCCGGCACCGGGCCCGACTCCGTGTACGTGAGAGATGCGGCGGTCATCGAAGATCGCGGGGCGATCCTGTGCCGGATGGGCAAGCCGGCCCGGGAGAGAGAGCCCTCCGCCATCGAAGGGGCGCTCAGGGCGGAAGGGGTTTCCATCCTGGGGCGCATCGAGCCCCCCGGGCTGCTCGAGGGCGGAGATGTAGCGTGGATCGACGATCGCACCCTCGCCGTCGGCCACGGCTACCGGACCAACGGGGCGGGAATTCGGCAGCTTCGGACCCTGCTCGGGAGCCAGGTCGAGAGAGTGGTGCCGGTTCCGCTCCCTCACTGGCGGGGTCCGGGGGACGTGTTCCACCTGATGTCCATGTTCAGTCCGGTGGACCGCGATCTGGCGGTGGTCTACTCTCCGCTTCTGCCCGTGCCGTTTCGCCAGCTTCTGCTCGAGCGCGGCTACAGCCTGGTGGAGGTGCCGGACGAGGAATTCGATACCATGGGCTGTAACGTCCTGGCAGCCGGGCCGCGGCGCTGCGTGATGCTGGAAGGAAACCCGGTCACCCGGGAGCGCCTGGAGTCGGCGGGCGCAGAGGTCCACACGTACCGGGGACGCGAGATCAGCCTGAAGGGCGGTGGCGGGCCGACGTGTCTGACGCGGCCGCTCGAACGCTCGCCGGATCCCTGAATCGGAGGTCGTCATGAGGAGGAACTGGAGACCGTTGCAGGCTATTGGGGCGGCCGCACTGTGTGCGGCTGCGGCATGCGGTGGGGAGGGCGCCGGAGGGCCCGACGCAGGCGTGGAAAAGGAGGTCCTGGTCGCCCATTTCGTTTCCGAATGCACGGGCGTCGGCCCCCAGACGTGTCTGAACGTGCGCGAGTCCGAGGACGCCGAGTGGACGCTGTGGTATGACGGCATCGAGGGATTCGAGCACGAGGCCGGCTACGACTATCGGCTGCTTGTTCGTGAAACCGCCGTCGAGAACCCTCCCGCCGACGCTTCTTCCGCCCGCTGGACGCTGGTCGAAATCCTGGAGAGGACAGCGGTGAGCGCTGGAGATGCAGGCGACGATCCGATCCTGCGGCCGTGGAAGCTCGAGTCGTTCGGTCCGGCGGCGGACCTCGGAGACCCTGAATCGAAGGCCCGGGTGGAGGAGGCGCTGGCGGCCCTTCCGGCCGACAATCCGGTGACGCTGGGTCTCCGCGAGGAGGGGCGCGTCGGCGGGTTCAACGGCTGCAATCGGTACTTCGGAGACTTCGTCATCGAGAACGGCCATCAGATCGTCCAGGGCCCGAAGGGGGCGACCATGATGGCGTGTCCCGGCGGGCAGATGGACCTGGAGCAGGCGTTCCT
>JAMJQR010000201.1 GCA_023554335.1 Candidatus Benthicola marisminoris | reverse complement strand
CTGCGCGGGTGCGTCTCGATCACCACGAGACGGAACTCCGGCCGCCGCTCCTCCACCCCCGCTACCTGCTCGAACGTCAGGTCATCGCGGACGAGCACCGGAAGCTGCGGGTTTCGGGCACGCCGTTCGAGAATGGCTTCGATCGACGACGAGTCCATGCGCAGGTACGGAGCCAGGCGCTGCAGCGTGGCACGCGCCGAGTCCGGTGGAGCGGGCAGCAGCGACAGCGAATACCCGGGGATGCTCTCCGCGAGGAGCTCGTCGTGTCGATCGTAGATGGCGCCGCGCGCTGCCGGAATCGGTATCGGGCGAAGGCGGTTGTTCCGGGACTGCAGCTCGTAGGCCCCGCCGCCGAGGACCTGCAGCCGGAAGAAGGCACCGACCAGAACGAGAGTCACCGACACCAGCACCACGGCCGCGGCTCGTGCTCGGCGCGCCCGGCTCAGCCGTACCTCCTCGCCTCCCGTCACGTGCGACTCACGGCCTTCGGAGCGCCGCGGCTACGGCCTCGGCGCTGCCGCACAGAATCGCGGTTACGAGGGCACTCACGGGGGCGAGCAACAGGGGACCCACAAGCCCCGCTTCACCCGGCATCGCCAGCATTAGAGCCGCTTCCGCGACCCAGGTCCCTACGAACAGGTAGGTGAATACGTAGTGCCGGGCATCGGCGAACAGCAGGTCTCGGGACCGCGCTCCCAGGTACCCGACCAGCGTGAACACGAACGATGTGATGCCCATGCCCTCGAGGCCCATCGCGGCCTCCAGCAAGCCGAGGAAGAACCCGAAGAGCGCCGCGTTCCCGGCCCTTAGTCTCAGAGCGCCCAGCAGCAGCGCGCCAATCAGGAAACTCGGCATCACGGGCCAGCCCACCAGGAAACGCCGAAGCGAGAAGTGCAGCACCAGGAGACCCAGCACTACGATCACGTCCGGGGCCCAGCGTCCCCTAACGCCCATCGGATTCCGCCTCCCCGGGCGCCTCCGGAGGCTCGGCAGCGTCGGCGGCATCGACCGGCGTCGCGACCTCCGCTGCAACGGGGCGTTTCCACGCGGATACCGCGCGAACAGCACCGGGCCGCACCGCGGGCTGCACCAGATAGCTGTGCGACCAGCCGGACCTGGAGTCCTCCTCCGCGATCACGGTGCCTACGCGAATGCCAGGGGGGAACACGCCTCCCAGTCCGGCTGTCTCGAGGGTAGCGCCCTCGGCCATGCGGGCCTGGTAGGGCACACCTTCCACCAGCATCAGGATGTCTCCCTCGCTGGCGAACGGCCGCACGATTCCGGTCGCTCCGCCCGTGGCCGAGCGCACGCTGACTCTGAAGTCTGGGTGCGTCCAGAATTCGCCCAGCCCGCTGCGACCCGAGATCGACCTGAGAACGCCCACGAGACCCGCGGGCACACTGATCCCGGTCGGGGCTTGAAGTCCGGGCAGCGAATCACCTCGGAGGAGGAACGTGTGGGAATCCCCGACGGAGGGCCGTCCGGGAATGAGCTCGCCGACGACGAACGACCCGGGCAGGCGCTCCGGCAGGGCCAGCTGGGCGCGGAGGTCACGGTTCTCTCTCTCCAGGTCCGCTGCCACCTGGAGCCGGGCGTAAAGGTCGGCCTGCTCGACCTCCATCACGGCCGCGCGCTCCGCCAGCGAAGCCCGCCGCTCGTACGCTGCGTCCGCGGCCAGGAACGGGGCCAGGACGGTGCTTCGCAGCAGCCGGGTGACACCAAGTGATTGAGGGGAATCCAGGCCCGTGAGGGACCAGGAGAGAGTCAGAAGAACCGCTACGATGACGAGGTCACGCCGCTGATTCTCGGGCCGGCCGAAGTTGATATTCCGCAACGCCTCTTCAGGTGGTAAGCACGCTCCGGTAGCGCGGGATGTCATCCAGGACTCGACCCGTTCCCCTCACCACACAGGTAAGGGGCTCTTCGTCCACGTGGATCGGAAGGCCCGTCTCCTCACGCAGGAGCTTGTCCAGTCCCCTGATGAGGGAGCCGCCGCCCGTCATGACGATGCCGCGATCGACGATATCGGCAGCAAGCTCGGGGGGAGTGATCTCCAGGGCTCTCCGTACCGCCCCTACGATCTGCTGAATCGGCTCGAGCATGCACTCGCGGACCTCGGCCGAGTTCACGCGTACCGTCTTGGGAATCCCGGACACGAGGTCGCGACCCTTGACGCTCATGTCGCGTTCCTCTTCGGTCGGATACGCGGAACCGATCTGGATCTTGATAGCCTCCGCGGTGGGTTCCCCGATGAGCAGATTGTAGTTCTTGCGCAGGAACGACACGATCGCCTCGTCCAGCTCGTCCCCACCGACCCGGATCGAGGTCTCGGCCACGAGCCCCGACAGGGCGATGACGGCGATCTCGGTCGTCCCGCCGCCCACGTCGATGACCATGTTGCCGGTGGGCGTCTCCACGGGAAGGCCCACCCCGATCGCGGCGGCCATGGGCTCCGAAACCATGTAGACTTCCTTGGCGCCGGCGGCGTGCGCGCTCGATCGGACAGCACGTCGCTCGAGCTCGGTAATACCCGACGGAACGCCGACTACGACCCGTGGCCGGATCTTGAACACACGATCGGCCGTCACGGTCTTCAGGAAGTAGCGGAGCATGATCTCGGTCACATCGACGTCCGCGATCACGCCGTCCTTTAGCGGGCGAACCGCCTCCACACCGTGCGGTGTGCGACCCAGCATGCGCTTCGCCTCGAGCCCGATCCCCATGATGCGCCCGGAGCTCTTCTCTACGGCGACAACGGACGGCTCATTCAGGACGATGCCTTCTCCCGCGACGTAGACCAGCGTGTTGGCGGTGCCGAGGTCCACGCCGACGTCGTTGATCGGAAGAAAACTACCCTTGAGAAGACGTTTCCACATCGCCGTTTCCGTTCAGGATTCCGGGAGATCGAGCGATCACGACCCCGCTTCGGTCGCCTGACGTGCAAAGGCCGGGCCACCGCTGCGAGAATGTAGACTCCACCTCAGACCGAGGAAAGGCGGGGCCCCGTCCGGGACCCCGCGCACCCGCTACAGGACTTCCGCGACGTCGATGCTGTCGAGACCGAACGCCTCACCCACTGCGCCATATGTCAGCTTGCCATCGGCCGCATTGATGCCCAGGGCCAGAGCGTCATCCTCCTGGCAGGCTCGCACCCAGCCCTTGTTGGCCAGCGCCATCATATAGGGCGACGTGGCATTCGTCAGGGCCAGGGTCGAGGTCCTCGGCACGGCGCCCGGCATATTCGCCACGCAGTAATGGATCACTCCCTCGACCACGTAGATCGGGTCGTCATGCGTGGTCGGACGGACCGTTTCCACGCACCCACCCTGATCGACGGCCACATCGACGATGACCGAGCCATCCTTCATGAGCTTCAGGTCCTCCTGTGTGACCAGGCTCGGCGCCTTCGCACCTGGGAGGAGGACGGCCCCGACCAGAAGGTCCGCTCTGGCGATCTGCTCGAGGATGTTGCGACGGTTGGAGAACAGGGTGTCCACGTTCGCGGGCATCACGTCCGCGAGATACCGGAGCCGATCCAGGTCCAGATCGAGAATGGTCACGTGGGCGCCGAAACCGGCGGCGATCCACGCGGCGTTCGTCCCCACGACGCCGCCACCCAAGATCACCACCTCGGCAGGCAAAACGCCCGGGACTCCGCCCAGAAGCACTCCACACCCTCCCTGGTTCTTCTCGAGGTACTTGGCGCCCTCCTGCACCGCCATGCGGCCAGCGACCTCTGACATGGGCGTGAGAAGGGGAAGCTCGCCGGTGTCCAGCTGAACCGTCTCGTACGCGATCGCCACGCACTTCCGCTCCAGGATCGTGCGGGTCAGAGTTTCGTCCGCTGCGAAATGGAAATAGGTGAAGAGGACCTGGCCTTCTCGAATCCTCTCATACTCTGGTGCGATCGGCTCCTTGACTTTCACGATCATGTCGGCTCGAGCCCACAGCTCATCAACGTCCGCAACGATCTCGGCACCGACGGACTCGTAAGCCGAGTCGTCGAAGCCACTGCCGAGTCCGCCGCCCTCCTCGACCAGCACCTGGTGCCCATGGGCTACCAGCGCCTCTACGCCTCCGGGAACCACGGCAATGCGGTTCTCGTGTGACTTGATCTCCTTCGGAACCCCCACGATCATGGTGCAGCTCCTTTTTCAGTGCTATCAGAGGTGATTCGGGCCGGGAGACCCGCCTCACCGGGACGGCGTCCGGGAAGACGCCGGAAAGACCGGTGCGACCCGCTGAAGGGATTATGCGGGCCAGAGTTCAAGCACCGCTACCCCCTCAGGATCATACAGCTTCGAGGCCTCCGCCGCTTGCTCGGAATCGACCGAATCTATCACGTCGGCAAGGGCATCCAGGTTTCGGTACGGCTCTCCGTAGAGCTCCGTGGATGCCAGTCTGTGCATGCGGGCCGCAGGCGACTCAAGGGACAGCAGAACCTGCCCCTTGATCTGTTGCTTCATCTCACCGAGCTCGCCCTCCGTGAGTCCCTCTCGGCTCAAGGCTGAGAACTCCTCCAGGAGCACCGATCGGGCCTCCGCCGCCGACTCGGGGCGCGTGCCCACGTATGCGCCAACGTGCCCGCCGCGCGCATAGAACGACTGGAAGGAGAACACAGAATAGGCCAGGCCCAGCTGCTCCCGGATGCGCTGAAACAGCCGCGAGCTCATCCCGCCGCCGAGCGCCTGTCCCACCACGACCGCCGCGTAGCGCAGGGGGCTGTCGTGCGCGAGTCCACGGGCCCCGGCGACCAGATGCACCTGGCGCCCTCCGTGCCGCTTGACGATCCGTGACCCGATCGCCGTAGCGTCCACGTTCGGGACGCTCTCCGATCCGTAGTCCCCCGTCCGCCCGGCCCACATTCTCTCCACGGTCTCCACCAGAGCGTCGTGCTCGACGAGCCCGGCGACCGCGATCACGAGATTCGCCGGTCTATACGCCTCCGCGTGGATGCTTCGCACGTGGCCGATATCCATCGCCTGCACGGTTTCCCGGGTGCCCAGGATCGGCGAGCCGTACGGGTGCCCGTCGTAGATGAACTCGGAATGCAGCTCGAAGACCAGGTCGTCCGGCGTGTCCTCCATGCGGGCGATCTCCTCGAGAACTACCTCCTTCTCGAGCTCCAGGTCCTCCGGGCGAAGCGCAGGCGAGCCCGCGATATCCGAGATCACATCCAGCCCCGTCCACAGGTGGTCGGCTGGAACGCGGGCTTGAAACGACGTGTGTTCGTGGGTGGTGTATGCGTCCAGAGAACCGCCGGTAGACTCGACGGCCGCAGCGATCTCGGACGAGCTTCGGCGGGCGGTGCCCTTGAAGACCATATGCTCGAGGAGGTGCGCGATCCCGCGGAATTCCGCCCGCTCATGCGCGGTTCCCCGTCGAACCCAGAGGCCGATGGCCGCAGAGCGCACGGACTCCATTCGCTCGGAGAGCACGACGATCCCGCAAGAAAGAACGGAGCGCTGGACCCCTCGGTCCAGGCGCTCCGTCAGTTCCGTGGCCTCCGCTCGCGCACGAGCCGGAGGCCGATCGGTGAGCACCCCTTCATCCGCCGGCCTCACGACCCCCCCGTTCCGAGGGAAGAGGCGAAGGAAAGGGACATCGGCTCAGTTCGCGGACATCGCTGCCCGGCGGGACAGCTTCAGCCGGCCTCTCTCGTCGACCGCCAGAAGCTTGACCTGCACCACATCGCCAGGCTGCACCACGTCCTCGGTCTTCTCGGTACGTCCCTCTTCGAGCTCCGAAATATGGCACAGTCCCTCGGTACCCGGAATGATCTCCACGAACGCACCGAACGTCGTCGTGTTCTTGACGACACCTTCGTAGATCCGGCCCACCTCGGGCTCCTCGACGATGGCCTCGATCATCGCGCGCGCATTCTCCGCCGCTTCGCCGGACACGGACGAGACCGTGACTACGCCGGTGTCCTCCACGTTGATCTGGGCACCCGTTTGCTCCTGGATGCTGCGAATGGTCTTGCCCTTGGGCCCGATGACCTCCCCGATCTTCTCGGGGTTGATCTGGATCGTCATGATCCGGGGGGCATATTGGGACATCTCCGAGCGGGGCTCGCTGAGCGTCTGCTTCATGACCTCGAGAATGTGCAGCCGGCCCTTCCTGGCTCGCTCGAGGGCGTCCCGCATCGTATCCAGGCTCAGCCCGTCGATCTTGATGTCCATCTGGATCGCGGTGATTCCGTCCGAGGTACCGGCAACCTTGAAGTCCATGTCACCGAGCGCATCCTCGATTCCCAGTATGTCGGTGAGAATCGCGACCGAATCGCCTTCCTTGACGAGACCCATCGCGACGCCCGCACACGGACCGCGAAGCGGGACACCGGCATCCATCAAGGAGAGGGATCCGCCGCACACCGTGGCCATGGAGCTCGAGCCGTTCGACTCGAGGATGTCCGAGACGATCCGAATCGTGTAAGGGAACTCGTCGTATGCCGGAAGCAGCGACTGAAGCGCGCGCTCGGCCAGCATGCCGTGCCCGATCTCGCGTCGGCCCGGCCCCCGGAACGGTCTCACCTCACCGACCGAGAACGACGGGAAGTTGTAGTGCAGCATGAACGACTTCGAGGTCTCTTCCCGAACGTCGATGGAGTCGATGCGCTGCTCGTCGCGAATGGTGCCGAGCGTCGCCACGCAGAGAGCCTGCGTCTGGCCCCGAGTGAATAGCGCCGAGCCGTGCGTCCGCGGCAGAATGCCGACGTCCGACGAGATCGGTCGGATCTCGTCCAGTCCGCGGCCGTCCACCCGCTCACCGCGCTCGAGGATCTGCCGCCGCATGGTCTCCTTCTCCAGGCTCTTCATGACGCTGGAGAGATCGTCGAGATGCTCGGCGAACGCCTCTTCCTCCTGCAGGTCCGCGGTGACGGACTCCCGAAGGGCGGACAATGCTTGGTTGCGCTCCTCCTTGTTCGGAAGCGCCAGCGCCTCTTCCACCCTGCTTGCCGCCCTGGCCCGAACCTCCGTCTCGAACCCCTCCGCGACCGCCTTGGGCGGATAATCGAACTTCTGGGGGGGACCGCCGATCATCGCCACCAGCTCGTGCTGAATGGCGATCAGCTCCTTGATCCCGTTGTGCGCCACCTCGAGGGCCGACACCAACTCGTCTTCGCTGATCTCGACGGACGCGCCCTCGACCATGACGATTGATTCCTGCGTACCCGCGACGACGATGTCCATGTCCGAGTACTCGAGCTGCTCGAACGTCGGGTTGAGCACCCACTCTCCGGACACCCTGCCCACCCGCACACCGGCCACCGGGCCACCCCAAGGAATCGGCGAAATGGTCAGCGCCGCAGACGCCCCCAGCATTCCCAGGACGTCCGCATCGTTCTCCTGGTCCGCGGAGATGATGAAGCAGGCGACCTGCGTCTCGTTCTGGTAGTCGGAGGGAAACAGCGGCCGCAGCGGCCGGTCGATCTGCCGGGCGGAGACGACTTCCTTATCGCTCGGCCGGCCCTCTCTCTTGATGAAGCCGCCCGGGAACTTCCCTGCGGCATACGTTTTCGCGCGGTACTCCACGGTGAGGGGGAAGAACGGCATGCGGGACTGCTTGCGCTCCGCCATCGCCGTCACCAGCACCACCGTGTCTCCGTACTGCGCGAGTATCGCGCCGTCCGCCTGTCGCGCCATGCGACCCGTCTCGAGGACCAGCTTACGACCCGCGAATTCTTTCTCGATCCTGTGTGCCATCTCTTCTTTCTTCTCTTTCCGCTATTCTCAAGCTTACAACTGCTTACGCATCCCGGCCGCGATTCTCCCGCGTTCTCGTAGCGGGCACGGGCGGGACAACAAAAGCGGCCGTCCGAAGGCGCATCGCGCCACCGAACCGCCGCATTCCGAGGCCTGCTATTCCACTATCTGCGCAGGCCCAATTCCTTGATGACCGTCCTGTACCTGTCGAACTCGTTCTTCTTCATGTACTCCAGGAGCCGTCTCCGGCGCCCTACCATCTTCAGCAGGCCCCGGCGGCTGTGATGATCCTTCGGATGCGTCCTGAAGTGCTCGGTCAGGTGCTCGATCCGCGCCGTCAGCTGCGCGACCTGCACCGCAGGCGAGCCGACGTCTTCTTCGTGCGAGCCGAATTTGCTCGCGATCGTCTTCTTCTCTTCCGTTCCCAGCGTCATCTGTATGAGTTCCTTCAAGTGCGATTATTCGACGGATATCAAGCACACAAAGTTAGCGGTTATCACGCATCCTGTAAAGCGCCTGCACTGCGGCACGCGGACCGCTCATCAGCCTTCCAAGCCCGCGAAGTAGCCGCGCGCCATCTCCCGATCCAGCTTCATCTGCTCGACGAGCTCAGCCGCGGTGCCGAACGGCCGGACGTCCCTCAGTCTCCTGAGGAAGTCCACGCGCACTCTCTCCCCGTAGATATCCTCGTCGAAGTCCAGGATATAGAGCTCAATGGAGGGGGGAGAGCCCGCGAACGTGGGCCTGGGGCCGAGGTGCAGGAGCCCCGACCGGATCTCGGTTCGGAGAGAGGCGCGGACCGCGTAGATGCCCTGCTTGGGAAGCAGCTTGCGCCCCACTGGCGGCTCGATGTTGGCCGTGGGAAAACCTAGGTCCCGGCCGCGCCCGAGTCCGGTCACCACCGGGCCACGGAACGAGTAGGGGCGTCCTAGATCGCGCGCAGCGAGCTCGACCTCACCGTTGGCCACTGCCGCCCGAATCCTGGTCGAGGAAACCGGAGAACCACCGCAAGTCACGGCGGGCACCACATCCACGTCGAAGTCCCAGCGTCGGCCGAGTCGGCGCAGTAGCCGAATATCCCCGGCCCGGCCGCGCCCGAACCCGTGATCGTACCCGATGACGAGCTCCGAGACCCGAAAGCGACGCTTGAGCACGTGTGCGACGAATTCTTTCGGGCTGTAACGCGACAGGGTACGAGTGAACGGCAGGAAGGCGACGTAATCCAGACCCGATTGCGAGAGGATCTCCTTCTTCTCGTCGGGAGTCGTGAGCAGACCGGGCGCCAGCTCGGGCCTCACGACCGTCAGCGGGTGCCGGTCGAAGGTGACGAGTACGCTGTGAAGGTCTCGTTCCCCCGCCCGGCGCGCGATCTCGTCGAGGACCGCCACGTGCCCCCTGTGAACTCCATCGAAGCTGCCCACCGTGACGATCGTCCCGGACACGTCGGACGGAAGACCGCTTTCCCAGGACGCGGCGTCAGCCATGAAAGACCTTCTCGGGTTGGAGCTCGTCACCCTGGCGACGGGCGATCGCCACCAGCCGATCACCGTCCACGAGCGCTACCGGCCACTCGCCTTCTTCGGCTCCCGGCAGGCTCGGAATGCGCCGTCCTTGCTCGATCCCCGAGACCTCGCCGGAGGACAGGCTTCGGGTCGGAAGCCAATCCACGGCTCGCGCCGAACCCCGCATCGCCTCACCCTCGATGATCCCGGCCTCGAGCTCCTCCAGACTGACGGCGCTCTCGACGCCGAAGGGACCGATGGAAGTCCGCCTGAGACTCTGCAGGTGCGCGCCGCACGAGAGAGTCCGCCCCAGATCCCGGGCCAGCGACCGAACGTAGGTTCCGGTGGACACGCGCACGAAGAAGTCCACCTCGGGCAGGCGTGCTCCCGTGATCTGGAACTCGTGCACCGTGACGGTCTTCGGAGCCAGCGTGACCGTGTCCCCGGCCCGCGCCGCTTCGTAAGCCCGCCGGCCGTCTACCTTTCGAGCGGAGTAGATGGGTGGAACCTGCTCCTGCTCCCCGACCATACCCGCTGCCACTCGCTCGATCTCCTCCAGCCGCACGTCGCTCCAGCCTGCATTGGACGCGGTGACGACCCCGGTCGAGTCCTCCGTGTCGGTCTCCACGCCCAGCACGGCCGTGGCCAGGTAACACTTCGAGAGCAGGTGGAAGTACTCGACCAGGCGGGTTGCACGTCCGACGCACAGAAGGAGCAGACCGCTTGCGAAGGGATCCAGTGTTCCCGCGTGACCGATCCGCTTCACCCCCAGCGCCCGGCGGGCCACGCCAACCACGTCGTGTGAGGTGGGGCCCTCCGGCTTGTCGACCAGGAGCAGGGCCGGTCCGTCAACCTCCCCCATCGTCCTCCTGCTGTCCCAGGGCCTCGTCGAGCAGCGACTCGATACGCTGTACATGCTCGAGTGCACGATCGGGACGGAATCGGAAATCGGGAATCCGCCGAAGGTGCAGCTCACGCCCAAGGCGCCGGCGGATGAATCCTTCCGCACTCTCCAGCCCCTCGATGGCCTCTTCGATGGACACTTCGTCGGTCAGGGTCCGAACGTAGACGTCGGCGTACGAGAGGTCCTGAGTCGCCTCGACCCGCGTGACCGTCACCGACCGAACGCTGGGATCCTTGATCTCGCCCTGGACGAGACCCGCGAGCTCCTCGCGGAGAAGCTGATTGAGGCGTACGGTGCGGCGGTTCGGTCCCATGCGTCGGCGTTCGCTCCCCCGGGGTCTTCAGTAGATCTCCGACTCGGTCTCGAGCACGTACACTCGCGGGTCGGAGGAGATCATCGCGTCGGCTCGATCGAGAAGCGAGCGCGCCAGGGTGCGATCGGACGAGACGAACGCGATGCTGACCTCGGCCAACTGCACGTCGTCCTGGAAGTCGGTCACCGCCGCCGAGACCTTGAGACGGCTGCGGGCCCGATCGCGGAGTCCGTGTATCACCCGCCGCTTGTCCTTAAGCGAGCGGCAGTCGGGAATCCTGAGAGCCCAGCGGGCCCTGCCGTATACTGCCGCCACCCTGCCCCTCCGGGTCTCAGGTGGCCTGGCCGCTCTCGGCCAGCGTGCGCGCGACCTCCTCGACCCGATAGCACTCGATGACGTCGCCGACCTTGATGTCGTTGAAGCCCTCGATCGCGATCCCGCACTCGTACCCGTCGCGCACCTCGCGAACGTCGTCCTTGAATCGCCGCAGGCTGCCGATCGTGCCTTCGTAGATCTGCACGTATTCCCGCAGCAGTCGTACCGGAAGGTTGCGCTGAATCGTGCCCGTCGTGACGTAGCAGCCAGCGACCGTGCCGGCCTTCGGCACCTTGAACGTCTCGCGCACCTCTGCGCTTCCCACCAGGACTTCACGTTCCTCGGGCCGGAGCAGGCCCTCGAGGGCAAGCCGCACGTCCTCTACTGCCTCGTAGATCACACTGTAAAGCCTGATCTCGACGCTTTCCTTTTCGGCCACTTCCCTGGCCTTGGCGTCCGGACGGACGTGGAAACCGATCACCGTGGCTTGCGTGGTCGTGGCAAGCAGGATGTCCGACTCGTTGATCGCGCCCACTCCCCGGTGGACCACGTCCACCGCCACTTCGGCGGTGCCAATGCGCTCGAGAGAGTCGGCGAGAGCCTGGAGCGACCCGTCGGTGTCGCCTTTGATGACTAGGTTGAGAGTAGCCTGCCCCTGCTCCTGTACGGCCGCGAAGATATCCTCAAGCCGCGTGCCCTTGTGCCGGCGCCGGATATCCTTCTCGCGCTCCAGCTGCTGCCTCTTCGATACGATCTCCCTTACGCGGGCCGCCTCCATCTCCACGAGACGGTCACCCGCCTGCGGCACGCCTTCCAGTCCCAGGATCCGCACGGGCATGGCCGGCCCGGCCTTCTCCACCGGGTTTCCGCGCTCGTCCAGGAGCGCTCTGACGCGACCGGCCTGCAGGCCGCAGATGAAGTCGTCTCCGACGTTCAGCTCACCGCTCTGCACCAGCACGGTCGCCACCGGCCCCATACCGCGGTCGAGCTCGGCCTCGACGACGGTACCCCGCGCCATTCCCGTCGGAACTGCCTGCAGGTCCAGCATCTCCGACTGGAGGAGGACCTTCTCGAGCAGGTCATCCACACCCTGACCCGTCTTCGCCGATACCTCGGCTGACAGGACGTCCCCTCCGAATTCCTCGAGAATGACCTCCTGCGAGAGCAGGTCCTGCTTCACCTTGGGCACGTTCGCCGCCGGGAGATCGACCTTGTTGATGGCCACGATCATGGGCACGCCAGCGTTCCGGGCGTGGCTGATGGCCTCAACGGTCTGCGGCATGACGGCATCATCCGCCGCCACCACCAGGATCACCAGGTCCGTGACCTCGGCCCCGCGCGCACGCATCGCCGTGAAGGCTTCGTGCCCCGGAGTATCGAGGAACGTCAAGGCCTTGCCATCCTGGACCAGCACCCGGTAGGCGCCGATATGCTGGGTGATTCCCCCCGCCTCTCCCGCAATCACGTTCGTCTCGCGAACGTAGTCGAGGAGCGAGGTCTTTCCATGATCCACGTGGCCCATGACGGTGACGACCGGGGCCCTGGGAGCCAGCTCGCCTTCCTCTTCCGCCTCCTGCTGCAGCTCCACGAGATCCGCCGCGTATCCTTCCTCCCGCGTCGCCTCGTAGCCGAATTCCTCGCAGATGAGCTCGATCTGGTCGAAGTCGAGCCTCTGGTTGATGGTGACCATCAGCCCGAGGTTCTTGAATGCTGAAGTAATGATCTCCTGCGGCGTGGCGCTGATCTGGTCCGAGAGCTCCGCCACCGTAAGGAACTCGTTCACCCTTACCAGCGTCTTCTCGGCCTCTTCCTTCGCCTCGCGCGCCTCGCGCTCGACCTCCTGCTGCGTGGGACCGCTGTCTCGCCGACGACGACGCTGAGTGCCACCCTCCATCGCGGCGAGCGTCTTCTTCACGCTCTCCTGCACGGCATCCTGGTCCACGCGCCGGCGACGCTTTCGGTCCCGCTTGCCCCGCTTGCGACCATCGGTCGTGTAGCCCTCTGCCTTGATACGCACCGTCCCGCCCGGTGCCGCGGACGCAGCGGGGGCCGCGGGAGCGGCAGGCGCCGCCGGTGTGGCCGGCAGGCCGCGCCGCACGGGCTTCGGCTTGATCGTGCGCTTGGGCGCCGGCGCCTCTTCCTCTACGGCCTCCACCACGGCCTCCACCGGCTCGGCTTCCTCGGCCGCCTCCACATCGGCGGGCTCGTCGACCTCGACGTCCTCGGCAATCTCCGCCGCGATCTCGTCCTCTTCAGCAACGGGCTCCGCCGCATCGACGTCCTCGGCCAGGTCGACCACGCCCGCTTCCACTTCCGCGGCCTCGGGCTCCGCCTCGGCCTCAGCCGCGGCCTCCTCCGGTTCCGCGTCAACCTGAGCCGCAGTGACAGCAGGCTCATCGGACTCGATGACCTCGCCTTCGGCAGCGACCCCTGGCTCCTCATCGGCCGCCTCCTCGGCCTCCGGCACCTCGACTTCAGAGGGCTCCGGGGCCTTCCGGCGCCGACGTCGACGCACCGGGGCACCCGCCTCAGGGGCGGTCTGCGCTCCCGTCCGCCGCTCTCTCTCGAGCCGCGCATGCAGACGAGCGATCTGGTCCTCCGTCACGCTAGACATGTGACTTCGCACCCGCACGTCCATCTCGTGCAGCATGTGAATAAGCTGCTTGCTGTCTATACCGAGATCCTCGGCAACTTCATAGACGCGGATTGTTGCCAACGCCCGTCCTCCTTGGTGTCCCGTCCGTTACTCCCCGATCGCTTCCGACTCTTTCGAAATCCGGGAACCCAGTCCCCGGTCCCGAACCCCGACAATGACGGCTTCGGGCCGTCCCACTGCCCTTCCCAGCTCGGCGCGGGTCGCGCACCTGCTCACACTCACCGTCGCCGCTTCTATCGTGCCCTGGACCCTCCGGAGAGCGTTCTCCGAAGCATCCGTGGCCAGCAGCACGACCTCCAGCTCGTCCCTGCGCAGCGCGTCCTTCACCGCCTGTGTCCCGACGACGGCGTACCCCGCCCGTCGTGCCAAGCCGAGCAGTTGAAGGACCTTCTGTACTCGTCCCTCATAGGTCTCGTGGCTCACGGCCTGGCACCTAACTGGCGACCGTCGTGTCCGCGTCTTCGTCCGCGTCC
This sequence comes from Candidatus Benthicola marisminoris, assembly GCA_023554335.1. GTDB lineage: Bacteria > Gemmatimonadota > Gemmatimonadetes > Palauibacterales > Palauibacteraceae > Benthicola > Benthicola marisminoris. The sequence continues at coordinate 16,961 of JAMJQR010000201.1, read as the reverse complement.
TCCGTCGGCTCCACCTCCGCCACGGCGGTCGCTACGGGCTCCGCCTCTTCCGAGCCCTCGGCGTCCGCGGCCTCGGACGCCTCCGCAGCCTGGGACTCCCCGTCGTCCGCCGCTGCGTCTCCGCCGTCAGTCGCCTCTTCCGGGGTCGGCGCCGCCGAGGCCGCCTTTGCCGCCCCCGCGGGTGGCGCCCCTTCAGGTACTTCCTCTTCGACAGTCAACTCGTCGATCAGGGCGAGAAGGACCGCGGCATCTTCCTCACCGATTCCTGGAACCTGAAGGAAATCATCCCGGTCCATATCCAGGACGTCGAAAAAGGTGTTGATACCCGCCGCCTGGAGCGCGGCCAGAGTGGTCGCCTGGATGTCCTCCAGCTCCGAGAGCGGGAAGTCCGACACCTCGTACTCATCGCCGCCGCCAAACAGACTCGACTCGGCCCCACGAGAGAGCCAGTCCCGGCTCGAATAGAGGTCGATCTGCCACCCGATCAGCTGCGAAGCGAGCCGCACGTTCTGCCCGTTCCTCCCGATCGCAAGCGACAGCTGGTCCTCGTCGACGATCGCCGTGATCACGTGGCGCTCCGAGTCGGAGATGACCTTCGAGACTCTCGCCGGCGCAAGCGCCCTGCGGGCGAAGATCTCCGGGTCCGGGTGCCATGGAACGATGTCGATCCGCTCGCCGGACAGCTCCGAGACCACAGCCTGTACCCGCGAACCCTTGAGGCCGACGCACGCGCCGACGGGATCGACCGAGTCGTCCCGCGACGAGACGGCGACCTTGGTCCGGCCACCCGCTTCCCGCACGATCTCTTTGATCTCGACGATGCCCTGGTAGATCTCGGGAACCTCGATCGCGAACAGCGCTTTCACGAATAGCGGATCGGCCCGTGACAGGATCAGGCGCGGCCCACGCGGGGTTTCCTCGAGCTTAGCTAGAACCGCCCGGATCGTCTCTCCCTGCCGGAAACGCTCACGCGGATTCTGCTCGCGCCACGGTATCACCGCCTCCGCCTCGCGGACCCGGTTGAGCATGACCACGATCTTCCCACGCTCTATTGCCTGCACTTCACCCGACACCAGGTCTCCGACCATTCCACTGAACTGCTCGCGAATCCGATCCCGCTCTCCCTCGCGCACCCGCTGAATGATCCGCTGCTTGGCGGCCATGACGGCATTCCGACCGAAGTCGGTGAATGCCACCGGGATCTCGAGCAGGTCACCCACCTGGAAGTCCGGGTCGTCCCAACGCGCCTCTTCCAGTGGGATCTCCCTGGCCGGGTCCTCTACCGTCTCCACGACTTCCTTCAGGACGACGATCTTTATGTCCCCCTCCGGCAGGATCTCGATCTCGGCTTCAACCGGACCACCGAACCGTCGCGCAAGCGCCGCGTGAATCCCGTCTCGGATCAAGTCGTGCAATTCGCTGTCCGACAGCGACTTGTTCGCTGCCATCACACGAAAAGCTTCAACGACCGGAATCTGATCGCTCATGTGATGCTCTATCCTCCGTGCGCCCTCAAGACTCTCCCGTGAACTCGTAGACGAGCGTCGCTTTCGCGATGTCCTTGAGCTTCACGGCTACCCGATCACCGGCGGCGTCCAGCACCACCGTTTCTTCTCCGTTCTCGCCCTCCAGCCCCACTATCCGTCCGACCACCGACTTGCTGCCTTCGACGAGCGGGCCGAAGCCCCTCAACCGCACGCCCTCTCCAGCAAACCTCTCATAGTCGCGCGGCCGCGTGAGCGGACGCTCGATTCCGGGTGACGAGACCTCGAGCACCCACTCCTCTTCGCCAGTTCCTCGCTCATCGAGGAACTGCCGCACCGCCCGACTCACCGCGGCACAGTCGTCCACCGTAATCGTCGAGCGACCCGGCGGGCCCTCGGGCCGGTCCACGCGTAGACGCAGCAGGGGGCGTCTTCGCCCCCCGCCTCGTTCCACCGTCACCAGCTCGAAGCCGATGCCGGAGAGGAAATCCTCCAGATCGCTCTCGAAACTCGCTACCATCCCTCAGCCACCCCGGTTGCGCCCGCCAATAGCGACCCGCAACAAAAAAGTGGGGCCGATAAGGGTTCCCCACTTCAACCAGCTTCCAGAGCCTGCCGGCTGGCCAGAGCCGGAAGGCGATCTTACAGGCGCAAACCTAGCAGCGCTGCCGCTTCACCGCAATTCCCCGTGTCCATCCTTGCCCGAAAACGTGCCGGGATTCGGCCGCAGCCCGATGAAGGCCGCCATGCGTCCCGCCCGCTCTCCGCTTACCCGATGTGAGTGCAGGTAGACGGGTCCGCAGCGCGTGCACCAGTCCAGAATCGCGACGCTGGCCTCCGGGAGCCCCGCATGGACCGCTCGTGCGTGAAGCTCGGCGCGGAGATCGAGGCACGCCGGGGCAGTTTGGCCGCTGTTGAAGGCCTGAAGGACCTCCGAGCCGACTTCGTAGCACTCTCCACAGATGCCCGGCCCGAGACATATCTCGAGGTCGGAGGGAGCAACTCCGAAGTGGGCTTCGATAGCCTGGACCGTCCGCTCGAGGATGCCGGCGGCCGCACCTCTCCAGCCCGCGTGTGCCACGGCCACGCATCGGCCCTCGCGATCGGCTATGAGAACCGGGATACAGTCGGCCGCCGTTACGGAAAGCAGTACCCCGGGCACGGCGGTCGACAGGCCGTCGGCCTCCCCTGCCACCCGAAACCCGGGTTCCGAGACTCCGACCCGGACGATCCGCGTGCCATGGACCTGCTTCACCGCGACCGAGGAGACCATTCCCACGGCGGAAGCGAGCCGCTCGTACCGACGCCGCGCCACCGCCGGACCTCCGCCCGTCGCTACCCCGTAGTCGGAGTCCGAACCCCGGCGGGCCCCGTGCTCGACGGCGGTAACCCCCGCGACGACGCCCGTTTGTCCGACGGGCCAGCCTGTGACGACGTAGCGGGGTGCCGGTCCGTCGACCAACACCACCTCGACCGGTGTCAGCAGTCGTCCTCCACGCGCTCAATGGCCGCCCCAAGCTCTCGGAGCCGCTCATCGATTCGCTCGTACCCCCGCTCGATCTGGCCGATATTGTGAATCCGACTCACGCCATCCGCTGCGAGTGCAGCGATCAGGAGGGCCATGCCGGCCCGGATGTCCGGACTCTCTACCCTTGAGCCCCGGAGGTGCGACGGTCCGACTACGACCGCCCTGTGCGGATCGCACAGCACGACCCGACCTCCCATGGAGATGACCTTGTCGGCGAAGTACATGCGGGATTCGAACATCTTCTCGTGAATCAGGATGGTGCCGCGGCACCTCGTGGCGACGACCAGGGCGATCGACATCAGGTCCGCCGGAAAGGCCGGCCACGGTCCGTCACCCAGACTCGGCACCTGGTCTCCGAGGTCCGGCTGTATCTCCATGGACTGTTCGGCGGGCACGTGCAGCTCCGACCCTCGCAGCTCGCAACGGACGCCCAGGCGTTCGAAACCCACACGCAGCGGATCCATGTGCTGGGCCTCCACGTCTTCGATCACGACCTCAGAGCCCGTGATGGCCGCCAGGCCCACGACGCTTCCAATCTCGATGTGATCCGCACCGATCCGGTGTGTGGTTCCACTCAGGCTCTCTACGCCGCGGATCGTGAGATCGTGCGTGCCTAGCCCCTCGATGTCAGCCCCCATGGACGCCAGGAACCGGCAAAGATCCTGGACGTGAGGCTCGGCCGCCGCATTCCGAAGCCGAGTCGTGCCCTCCGCAGTGACGGCGGCGAGTATCGCGTTCTCTGTTCCCGTGACCGAAGGCTCGTCGAGAAACACGTCGGCGCCCACGAGCCGGCGAGCCCGCAGCTCGTAGCGGTCCCCCACCTCGACCTCGGCGCCCAGCCGGCCCAGGGCCAGGAAGTGCGTGTCCAGCCGGCGCCGGCCGATGACGTCTCCGCCGGGCGGGGGGAGAACGACCTGGCCCGATCGCGCCAGGAGCGGTCCCGCCAGCAGGATCGATGCGCGAATCCGGCGTGAAAGGTCGGGGTCGAGCGTGCCTCCGGTCACTCCGCTCGGATCCACGACGACCCGCCCGTTCCCTTCCCAGTCGACCGAAGCCCCTATGCTGGACATCAGCTCGACCAGGGTGCGGACGTCACGGATGTCGGGCACGTTGTCGAGGACGACCGGCGCGTCCGCGAGCAGGGATCCGGCCAGGATGGGCAGCGCTGCGTTCTTGTTGCCGGCCGGGGTAAAGCGGCCGCCGAGTGAAGCGGGCCCCTCGATCCGATAGTGCATTCTCGCTCCTGCCTGACTGCGGGCCCGACTCCCTGGCGGGCACGGTCCGCTAGCAAACTAGGCTTCCCCGGGGGACTCCGGCAACGCAGTTTCCATTGATCTTGACAGGATTTCCGAGCGCTCTCTATGCTTCGGGTTCTGGACCACCCGAGCGACCCCCCGCGCGGACCGAAGCCGCGAGAGGAAGGCGCATGACGCTGTCCGAATACCTGGCTGAAGACCGCATCATCCCGGACGTGAAGGATGACGATGTCCGGGGCATCCTGCGGCAGTTGCTGGCCCCGGTCGTCGAGGCGGGAGAGGTCGCCCGGCCGGAAGTCGTCCTCGCGGCGCTGCTCGCCAGAGAGAAGGTCCTGAGCACCGGGGTGGGACACGGAATCGCGATTCCGCACGCAATCAGCACGGCTATTCCCGACCCTCAGGTCTTGGTGGGGATCTGTCGCGATGGGGCTGACTACAGGTCCATGGATGGCGAGCCCGTGCATGCCTTCTTCGTACTCCTGTCCCCGCCCGATCGGGCGGGCCACCACACGCGGCTGCTGGCCCGCATCGCTCGCCTGGCTCGCGATCCATCCTTCGTCGAGGGACTGCGCGAGTGCGACAGTTCGACCGCGGCGATCGAGCACATATCCCGCTACGAGAGCACGCACGGCTGAAGTCCGGACGGTCGGCGCAGACCGCTGGCCCGCATCCTGCGGCTAGAGAATCAGGACAAGTTGTCCGGAGCAGGGTTCGGGGCCATCTTGAGCCCACGGTACCCTCATCGAATCGGGAGGATCGGTGACCTTCTACGAGATATTGGTCATCCTGTCGTTGATCCTGTGGATCTTGCTCAGCGTCACGCTGATCATCGGGCTTCTGCGCCTCCTGCCGAGGCTGATCAACGCCCTCCGGCAGCTGGAGTCGATGTCCGACGAGTTCCTCAAGAAGGCCGTGCCTGTTCTGGACCAGTCGCAGCAGCTCCTGGACCAGGTTGGCGGCGTAGCTGCCTCCCTCGCCGACGACGTCGATCGGATCGACCGGACCGTCATCCGGGCCACCAGTTCCGTGGAGAGCATGGTGGAGCTGGCGGAAGATCGGGTCTCAGAGATCAACGCCTTGCTCGAGGTCGCCGTGGAGGAGGCCGAGGAGACGTTCTTCTCGACGGCCGCCATCATGCGGGCCTTGCGGTTGGGCGGACGGGGACGGAAGAGCCGCAGAAGGTCGCGAACGGAGCGAAGGCGCCTGGGTTGAGCGGACGAGCGCTGGTCGGAAGCATCTTCGCGGCGGCCGCCCTCCTGCTGCTCGCGCCGGAGACGGCCTTCGCGTGGGGACCCGCCACGCATACCCAGATCGGGTTGGAGATCCTCCGTTCGCTGAACCTGTTTCCTCCGGCAATCGCCGCCGTTCTGGCCCAGCACCCCATCGATTTTCTCTACGGGAAGCTGGCGGCCGACATTTCCATGGCCAAGAAGTACGCTCCCGTCGGTCGGCACTGCCATCATTGGCACGTGGCCCGCGAGATCTACCGGGCCGCGGGCGACGACGATCGTCTCCGCTCCGCGATGACGGGCTACCTGTGTCATCTGGCCGCCGATGTCCTCGCGCACAATACGTTCGTTCCCCGGATGCTTGCGCTGACCCCGTCGACGAGGGCCCTCGGGCACTCCTACTGGGAGCACCGGATGGACGTTGACGTGGGACCGGAGTACGCTCAGCTCGCCCGGTGGATCGTCACCCGATTCGACCACGCGGGCACGGATGCGCTGTTTCATCGAGTGCTCTCGAGCACGCTGTTCTCGTTCTCCACCAACCGAAGGATCTTTCGCGGAATGATCCGGATCTCCGGAAACGAGAGCTGGCACTCGATTTTCGACACCGTCATCGACAATTCGCGCTGGGATCTGGATCCGACGGAGGTGGTTCAATACCAGCGCTACGGATTCGAGATGGTCGCGGACTTCCTGCTCCGAGATGAGCTCTCCCGGGCGGCGGCGGAGGATCCGATCGGTGACCAGAGCCTCAACGATGCGAAGAAGATCCGGAGGCGGGTGCTGCTCGCCGGCGGGTGGCCAAGCCCCGAGGATATCGTCGCCACGGCAGATGAGCACTTCCCGCTCCCGAAGGGGCCGACGCGGCTGTGGGAGGAGCGCGGGGTGACGAGCGACACCGCGATCGATTCCGTGGAACGGGCAGTCCGTGACAGCGGCAGCGCCCCGCCCGAGCTGGATGCCATCTTCGCCTGACTACTCGTGGCGGGAGTATACCTCCCGGCCGCCGACGAAGGTCGCGTCTACGCTGAGATCCCGGATTCCGCCGGCTTCTACCTCGATCGGATTGCCGGACAGCACCACGACGTCCGCCAGGCGTCCCGGGGATAGAACGCCCGTCCGCTCCTCCATGAAGCCGGCCCACGAGGCTGCGGACGTGTAGGCGGACATGGCCCGCTCCACCTCCACCTTCTGTTCGGGTATCCAGCCGCCGGGCCGCTTCCCGTCCAGCGTGCGCCGTGTCACTGCGGCATAGACGCCGAGGAGCGGATCGAGCGGGGCGACGGTCCAATCCGAGCCGAAGACCACCGGCGCCCCGGCATCCATCAGGGACCTGAAAGCGTAGGTGAGGCGGGCCCGATCCCCTCCGATTCGGCGCTCTGCCCATCGACCGTCGTCGATCGCGTGATACGGCTGCATGGCCGCAACCACACCCAGCTGCGCGAAGCGCTCCACTTCGGATGGCGCCAGGTGCTGGGCGTGCTCGACACGGTATCGGCGATCCCTCGGTCCGGAGTCCGCGGCCACGGACTCGTACATATCGAGAAGAAGGCGAATCGCCCGGTCACCGATCGCGTGGATGGCTACCTGGAGTCCGGCAGCCTCCGCGCGCCGGACCTGCTCCTCGAGGTCTTCCATGGGGGTGACGAACAAACCCGTGTTGTCCGGCTCGTCGCTGTACGGTTCGTCGAACAGGGCCGTTCCGGAGCCCAAGGATCCATCGACGAAGCCCTTCAGGCCTCCGATGCGCAGCCAGTCGTCCCCCCGGCCGTCCGCCTCCACGCGCCGCGCGAGAGAATCGACCGTCGCCAGCGGCACGTACGCGTAGACTCGAACCGTGAGCGCCCCTGCACTGTTGGCCCGCTCGTACGTCTCCAGATCCGCCCACGAGCCCATGTCGGTGACGCTGGTAACCCCGAGAGACGCCGCGTGCCGCATCGCCGCGTGGAGCGCCGAGTCCCTCTGCGCCTCGCTGGGCCTGGGGATAGCGTCCGAGACCAGAGACATGGCCTCGTCCTTGAACACGCCGGTCAGGCGGCCGCCCGCATCCCGAACGACTTCTCCACCGGCTACAGGCGGCGTGTCCGGTGAAATCCCCGCGATCTCCAGCGCTCGCGAGTTGGCAAGAGCCATGTGCCAATCCAGTCGGGTGACGAATACCGGGTTGCGCTGGGTGACCGAATCGATCCAGGCTCGATCCGGCAGCCGGCCTCCCCACAGCTCGTGATCCCAGTCCCCGCCGAGAATCCACTCGCCCTCCTCGAGGCCCGCCCCGTATTCCGACAGGCGGCGCGCTAGCTCCTCCGGGCTGTCGGCATCCCGAAGGTCGACGGCGGCGATCCGGAATCCTCCGTCCAGGAAGTGCGTGTGCGTGTCGATGAACCCGGGCATGGCGAATCGGCCGTCGAGGTCGAACACCTGTGTACCGGGCCCGATGGCCTGTCCGATCTCGTCCGCGCTTCCCACCTGGGCGATCGCGCCACCTGCGACCGACAGCGCTTCTGCCCAGGGCCGCTCCGCGTCCCCGGTCCAGATCGAGCCACCCGTGATGACGAGGTCGGCTCCACCGCCGCCGCATGCCGCCGCCAGGGCCGTCACCGCGAGCGCCGCCAGGCGCGCCGCCCGTGGGCCAGGACCGAATCGCTCGTCCACGTCTCCTCCCTTGCCGAAGCCGTCAAGCGGGCCTCAGGCCGGCGTGGGCCACCATGACCTTCCGGCGGATCCCGTCTTCGAACTCGATCTCCGCCCGGGTCAACCGTCCCTCCCCCGAAACGGACAGGATGAGACCGTCGCCGAATCTCGGATGTACGACGCGAGCACCGGACTCCAGCCGCAGGTCCTCCTGTGAATCCGAGTAGTCGTAGCGGAGTTTCCCCTCTCCGGCGGGCTCCGCCTGGCGCCGGCCGCCCCGGTGCCAGTCGAAAGAGGCCCCGCCCGAGGACCAGCCTGCTCCCCCGGAAGACGCGCGCTTCGGATCGCCGAAACTCCCGGACTCACGCGGGGCGCGCGTCCCGCCGCCGGCCCGTCGCCCGGCAGCCCGGGCTCTGGACGTCCCTGCGCCGCGATACCTACCTCCTCCGACCGCCAACGAGCGATGCTCGACCGGGCCCTCCGGCATCTCCGCGAGAAAGGAAGAAGGCTCGGCCCGCACCTCGCTACCATAGCGCCAGCGCCGGTTCGCGTGCGTCACGAACAGGCGGTCTTCGGCCCGTGTCACACCGACGTAGAAGAGGCGCCGCTCCTCCTCCAGCTCTTCGCGGCTCTCCATCGCGCGGGCCAGCGGGAACAGCCCCTCCTCCACGCCCACCAGGTAAACCACGGGAAATTCCAGCCCCTTCGCGTTGTGGAGCGTCATGAGAGTCACCCCCGGCTCGCGATCATCGTAATCGTCTATGTCCGCGTGCAGGGCCGCCGACTGCAGGTAGAGCTCGAGATCCGTCGCCTCGGCGGTGGCATCTTCCACGTCCGTACGATCGAACGACGATGCCGCCGCGAGCAGCTCCGTCACGTTGGCGATTCGGTCGGCTCCGTCTTCTTCCAGCTCGAGCGCCGCCACTATTCCGAAGCTGCGTATGCACTCGCGGATCACTTCTTCGGTCGTGGCCTCGCACGCCAGCTCCGAGAGCGCGCTGATGCCGGCCGCGAAGTCCTCGAGGGACCGGGCCCCGCCCGGAGGCACTCCGTCGAGGTCTCGTGCGATCTCCGCCGCGTCCAGCAGGTTCACGGAGCGCTCGGCCGCCGCCCGTCGCAGTCGATCGAGCGTGACTCCGCCGACCCCGCGCCTCGGCCACGAGACCGCCCTCGCAAAGGCCGCCTCGTCCGCCGGGTTGACCGCGAGTTGAAGGTAGGCCAGAACGTCCTTGATCTCCCGCCGCTCGTAGAAGCGGACGCCGCCCACGATCCTGTAGGCAATCCGGGCGCGCCTCAGCGCATCCTCGAACGGCCGAGATTGCGCGTTCGTCCTGTAGAGCACCACGTGATCCTGTGGCCCTCTGCCGATCTCTGCTCCCTGGATTTGCTCGACGATCCAAGATGCCTCCGCCCGCTCGTCCGGGAGCTGGACGACCTGCACCGGCTCGCCGGCGGGCCGACGCGTGCGCAGGCGCTTGTCCTTCCGGTCACGGTTGTTGGAGATCACCTCGTTCGCGACTTCCAGGATAGCGGGAGTCGAGCGGTAGTTCTCTTCAAGGCGAACGACCTCGGCCCCAGGGAAATCCCGCTCGAAATCCAGGATGTTCCGGATGTCCGCTCCTCTCCACCCGTAGATGGACTGGTCGTCGTCGCCGACCACGCAGATGTTGCCGTGCTCCACGGCAAGCCGCTTTACGATCCGGTATTGAGCGTGATTCGTGTCCTGGTACTCATCGACCAAAACGTGCCGGAAGCGGGAGGCGTACCGATCGCCTACCTCCGGAACTCCTTCAAGCAGCCGGGCCGCGTTCGCGAGAAGGTCGTCGAAATCGTAGGCGTTCGAGCGGGCCAGAATCCTCTCGTAGGCAGGGTAGACGCGCGCGGTGGCCTTGGCCGCCAGGTCGAACGCCGAAGCTGCGTACTCGTCCGCCGATACGAGGGCGTTCTTCGCATCTGAGATGCGGGCCCGAATGAGGTTTGGAGACCAGCGCTGCGTGTCCAGATCGGCCTCTTCCATCGCCCGCTTGATGGCTCGAAGAGAATCGTCCTCCGCGTAGATCGTGAAGTTCGCTCCGCGTTGCAGGCGATCCCCTTCCCGGCGCAGCAACCTGGCCGCAATCGAGTGGAACGTCCCCACCCAAAGTCCACGCGGTTCCTCGCCGAGGAGATCTGCGATGCGGTCCCGCATCACGCCGGCGGCCTTGTTCGTGAACGTGACCGCCAGGATCCGCTCCGGCCGCTCGCCTTCCTCCTGCAGGAGCCGGGCGACGCGTGCCGTCAGCACCCGTGTCTTGCCCGATCCGGCGCCTGCCAGAACCAGCAGCGGTCCGGCACCGTACTCGACCGCGTGCCGCTGCTCGGCGTTTAGAGCCAGTTTCATCCGGCCGACTTCTCGGCCAGCGGGATCGATATGGCGAAGCTCGCGCCCGTGTCCGTCGGCTCCAGCTCGACCGTTCCCTTGTGCACTTTTACGAAGATCCGGCGAACCAGAGACAATCCGACCCCCCATCCACCGTGCTTGGTCGTCACGCCAACGTCGAAGACCCGGCCGCGGACCGCCGGATCCACGCCTGGACCATCATCTGCGAACCGGAGCCTGGCCCGTCCGTCCTCCACGCCGAGCCAGGTGACCGCAATGCTGCCGCTCCGGCCGACCAGGGAGTCGAGACTGTTCTTGAACAGGTTCTCGAACGCCCACTCCAGCAGCGTTTCGTTGCCCAGGACCGGAGGCGCGTCCGGGGGAATCTCAATCGCCAGATCCACGTGGCGACCCAGCGATGGAGTGCGGGCCTGAAAGTACCGCCCCACGCGATCTGTAACCTCGAAGAGGGATACGGACCGCAGGGCGGGTCGCCGGCCGATGAGCTCGAATCGGCGCGATACCTTCTCCAGCCGCCGGACGTCGTCCTCCATTTCGGCCAGCACGGGGATACCGTCCGGCCGCAAGGCGTCTTCAGGAGCCGAAGCCTCGAGCAGCTCGAGCCAGCCGACGAGCGAGCTCAGGGGCGTCCCCATCTGGTGTGCGGACTCGCGGGCCATGGCCGTCCAGATACGCTCCCGCTCGCTGCGCGAGGAGGTGCGGATCATCCACACGCCGGTCCCCACGACCCCCAGGAGGAGCGCGGCTTGAAGCCAGGGAATCCACTTCAGTCTCTGCAGGTACAGCGGGTCTCCATAATGGATCGCGAAGTTGCGTTCCGAGTCCACCAGCGGCGGGTTCTTCGCGTCCAGCCGCTCCACGTAGCGCCGGACTCGTTCCACCGCATCCGGATCATCGAGATCCACGTCGAACGGCAGGTTGAGCACCGTGGTCGGAGCCCCCTCGAGATCCGTGTGGACGACCGGAATACCCAGATCCCGAAGCTGGAAGATGAGGTTGAGCTCGCCCTCGGGAGTCATGCCCTCGGGAGATGCGACCGCCTGAACCACCTGGAAGTAGATGCGACTGAACACGGCCGCGTTGGCCCTCATTTCCTGCGACAACTGCCAGGTGTAGGCGAGGTAGGAAACGAGAACCGCTGAGAACGCGGCGACGATGCCGAACGGTACCAGTCGCCGGATCACGAGATCGTCAGCCGCTCCTGTCGTACGTAGTCGTGCAGAACCTCCGGGAGCAAGACGCTTCCGTCCGCCTGCTGGTTGTTCTCCAGCAGGGCGACGAGTGTGCGCGCCAGCGCAACGGCAGACCCGTTCAAGGTGTGCACGGCCGCCGGCTTCCCCTTCCCATCCGGCCGGAAGCGGATGTCGGCTCTGCGGGCCTGGAAGGCGGTGTACGACGAGCAGCTCGAGACCTCCAGCCAACGCTGGACGCCGGCCGACCAGACCTCGAGATCGTACGTGATGGCATTTGAAAAACCGAGGTCTCCGGCCGGCAGCAGGATCCGCCGGTACGGCAGCTCCAGCTTCTCGAGCACCGTCTCCGCATGTCGGGTGAGGAGCTCCAGCTCGGCCGCCGAATCCTCGGGCCTGGTGAATCGCACAAGCTCCACTTTGTCGAACTGGTGCACGCGAAGCAGGCCGCGCGTGTCGCGACCAGCGGCGCCGGCCTCCCTGCGGAAGCACGGGGTGTACGCCACGTATGCGAGAGGCAGATCCTGCCCATCCAGGATTTCGTCCCGGTGCAGATTGGTGACCGGCACCTCGGCCGTGGGAACGAGGAACAGATCGTCGGGATCCGTCCGGTACTGATCGTCCTCGAACTTCGGAAGCTGACCCGTGCCGATGAGGCAGTCGCGGTTGGTGAGGAAAGGCGGCGCCACTTCCGTATAGCCGTGCTCACGGGTGTGCAGATCGAGCATGAACGCGATCAGGCCCCGGTTCAGACGCGCTCCGGCACCCATGAGAAGGGGGAAGCCCGATCCGGCGATCCGCGCGCCGCGCTCGAGATCGAGGATTCCCAGCTCAGAGCCGACGTCCCAGTGAGGCCGCGGCTCGAAGTCGAATGCCGGCCTATCGCCCCACTCCTGGACGACCTCGAACTCGCCCTCTCCACCGGCGGGCACCCGGTCATCCGGCACGTTGGGGATCTTGAGCAGGTCGTCCTGCAGACCGGATTCGACCGCCTGCAGCTCAGCGTCGAGAGCTCGGATCCGGTCGGCCACCTCCTGCATGTCCGCGATGAGGTCCGCGGCGTCCTCGCCTTCGCGTTTCCGGTTCCCGATCTCTTTCGAGACATCGTTTCGCCGCGCCTTCAGGACCTCCACTTCGGCGATGAACTCGCGGCGCCGCGCGTCCATGGCCAGGGCTCGATCGAGAGCATCCAGGACCTCGGGATCACCCCGGCGAGCCAGGCGCTCCCGGGCGTCTTCCGCCCCCGAGCGAAACGCGCGGAGGTCGAGCACCTATTCCTCGGCCCCCGGAACGAGTGTCCTCTTTTCGCAGTTGGGATTGACCAGGTGTCGGAAGGAAACGGTTCCCTCGGCCATGTCGATGGCCAGGACCTCCAGCTTCCCGTGCCGGCGGCAGCGCACATTTCCGAAGGCTGGGTCCCTGCGGCTGCGCATGATGAAGACGTCGCCCACCGCGACGGGAACGGCTTCCAGGTTCGTATACCCTTCCTCGGGCGCTTCCCGTACCTGCTCGAACGTGACCGAGGCCTTCCGAAGGCCCGCATCCAGATCCTGCTCGACGATGGCGGCCCGCGGCCATAACAACGTCGCATCTCCCTCCGCGATCTCGAACAGAAAGTCCCAGCCCGAAAACTGATCCGTGCGCACGGGCTCACCGGTAATCACGTCGAACGCGGACGGATCGGCGATCGCGCCGGCGCTGACGTCCACCAGCTCGGCCTCCCGGGTCTCGTCCGGAACCGCAATGAGGATGGGCTCGGTGCCGTTTCCGCACGCGGACGCTCCTACGATGGCAGCCAGCGCAACGGCCGGAATGTATCGTGATAAAGCCAATGAAATGCTCCTCTCAATGGTTCCTCGGCCGAAAGATAGCAGAGTTTCTCGCCGGCGCGAGGTCCAGTACTTTGCACTGCATGGCCAGTTACTCGCGGCGGCGCATCCTGTTCCCGATTTGCAACTCGACATGCCCTTGAATCCGACCCGTTCGACAGACGACTGCTTCGCCGTAATCCTCGCCGGTGGAGAAGGAAGCCGGTTCTGGCCGGCGTCCCGCCCGGATCGCCCCAAGCAGCTGCTGCCACTGGGCAGCTCCCGCCCGCTGATACAGGATACCCTCGAGCGCGCCGAAGCCCTGGTGGGCCCCGAGAGAGTTCGTGTGGTCGCCGGAGGCTCCCTCGTAGGTCCGCTCTGCAGCGCAGCTCAGGGCCTGACAGCGGAGCGGTTCCTGGTGGAGCCGCAGGCCAGGAGTACGGGGCCGGCCCTGGCGTGGGCCGCCTGGGAGATCGAGAAACAGAGCCCGGGCGCGTACATGATCTCGCTTCATGCAGACCACGTCATCCACCCCCTCGACGGATTGGTGGAGACCGTGGACCGCGCACTGGCGGCCGCACGCAGGGGGGCGCTCGTCTGCATCGGGATCGAGCCCCACCGGCCGGAGACCGGGTACGGATACGTGCAGACAGGGAGCGTCACCGGCGACCGGACCTGGGCGGCACGCAGGTTCGTCGAGAAGCCCGATCTGGAGACGGCCGAGTCCTACCTGGCTGCCGGCGGGTTCCTATGGAACTCGGGCATCTTCGTCTGGCGGGCTGCCGAGCTTCTCGCGGCGATGCGGGAATCCACGCCCGAGATCGCGGGCGCCTTTCCGCTCCTCGAAGCAGGCGACACGGAAGGCTACTTCTCCGCTGTCGAGCCCGTGAGTGTGGATGTGGGCGTCATGGAGCGCTCGGACTCGGTGGAGGTCGCGCTGGCCACCTTCGCGTGGGACGACGTGGGCTCGTGGGCCGCTCTCGCCCGTACCCGCGAGGCCGATGCCCAGGGAAACGTGATGGTCGGGTCCGGGAGGGTGGTCGACGCCCGTCGAAACATCATCTGGTCCGAGGAGGGCGAGGTCGTCCTGTTCGACGTGGATGATCTGGTCGTCGTGCGCTCGGGTGACGTCACGCTCGTCACTCGCCGCGATGCGGCTCCGGATCTGAAGAAGCTCGTCAACCGGCTGCGAGGAGACGCGTGAGGTGAGACTGTACCTGTTCGATGAGGCCGCGACGGATTCGTGGCACCCGTTCTCCCTCACCCGGCCCGCGTGCGAGCTGCTGTTCGGAACGGTGCTGCTGCGGGAGAGACTGGAGCGCTTCGCGGGTCGACCGGCAAGTGCCATTCTCACTCGCCCCTGGCTCGCGTCGTTTCAGGAGGAGGGTGCCCCGCCCGCTCGCCACCGCTCGGCGCCGCGGGCCGACGAAGAGCGGCTCTTTCTCTCCTCGACCTTCGTCCCGTCCGTGGAGGCACGCTTTGAAGGACGCGGAGACACCCCGCTTCTCCTCATGCTGGATGAGCTCGTGGTCGGATGCTACCTGCCGGCAGGGTCACCGGGACCGAACCAGCAGTGGCTAGAGGCTCCCGCAGGCAACCCCGCGGACGTGACCTGCGAACGACGACCGGTCGATGGCGGCCTCGTGGACGCAGCATGGCGGTTGATTTCGGAGAACCCCGGACGGCTTGCGGCGGACCTGGCCCGCGATGCCGCGTCCCGGGGAGGGGTGGCGAGGCTACCGGAGGGCACCTGGAAGCTCGGATCGGAACCGCTGATGCTGGGCGCCGAGACGCGCGTGGAGCCCGGGGTCGTGTTCGACACGCGCCACGGTCCGATCCGGCTGGATGACGCAGTCGAAGTGCGGGCGGGCTGCCGACTCGAGGGTCCGCTCTTCGTGGGCCGGAGCACGATCCTGCTGGGCGGGGCCATCGGCACGTCCAGCATCGGCCCGGTGTGCCGCATCCGCGGGGAGGTCGAGGAGTCCGTCGTGCTCGGCTACACAAACAAGGCCCATGATGGCTTCCTTGGCCACGCGTACCTGGGCCGGTGGGTCAACCTCGGGGCGATGACCACGAACAGTGACCTGAAGAACAACTACGGGCCGGTCCGACTGGGAAGCCCGCAAGGTCCCATCGAGACGGGACTCACCAAACTGGGCTGCCTTCTCGGCGACCACGTGAAGACCGCTATCGGCACGCGTATCAACACGGGAACCGTCGTGGGCGCCGGGGCCAACCTGTTCGGCGACTCCGTTCCTCCCACCTGGGTACGGCCATTCTCCTGGGGACACGCGGCGGATCCGCCGACGTTTGAACGCGATCGCTTCCTCCAGCTGGCCGAGCGGGTCCTGGAGCGGCGCCAGGTCGAGTGGAGCGAGGAGACCGAGGCGTGGCTCGAGGCCTGCTGGTCCGCGGCGAATCCGGCGGTATCCGATTGAAGGTCGCCACCCTGGGAAGCGGAAGCCGGGGCAACTCTGTCTACGTGGAGTGCGGCGACACGCGGTTCCTGGTGGACGCGGGATTCAGCGGCTCGCAGATTGCCCGCCGCCTGGAGCTCTTGAACGTCGAGCCCGAGTCGATCGAAGCCGTGGTCGTAACCCACGAACACCGCGATCATACGGCTGGCATAGGCGTGGCGGCACGTCGCTGGGGCTGGCCGCTGTACCTGACGCGGGCGACAGAGCAGGCCTGCGCACCCCTGCTCCGCGGATCGGAAGAGATCCGCCACTACGAAGGTGAACAGCCTTTCCAGCTCGGCTCGGTTCAGATCCGCCCGTCATCCACGTGCCATGACGCCGCGGACCCGGTGGCCGTCGTAATCCTGGACCCCGCGACCGGACTCAAGGTCGGCGTCGCCACCGATCTCGGCCGCGCCACCACCCCCGTGCGCAATGCGCTGGCCGGGTGCCACTTCCTGGTCCTCGAGTCGAATCATGACGAGATCATGCTGCGTGAGAGCGGATACCCGTGGTCCGTCAAGCAGCGCATCGGCGGTACGAGTGGCCATCTCTCCAATCGCTTGGCGGCCGACCTGGCCGAAGATCTGCTGCACCCCGCGCTCGGGGGATTTCTGCTGGCGCACCTGAGCGACGAGTGCAACGAGCCCCGCGCAGCCATGGACATGGCGAACCGGAGGCTGCGGCGGAAGGGATATCGGGGCGTGGTGGACGTCGCCGCACAGGACACGCCGTCCCGCCTCTACGACGTCGCGGCCCTGTCAGACACCGCTCGAAACGGAGGGCCCCAGCTTCAGCTCTTCGGTTAGGCTCTCGCCCTCGACCTCGGCGGCCGACCCGCCGGTTCAGCTCCGATCAGATGCCGACCAGCCGCATGATATCGTTGGCGAACGCCAGCACCATCAGCCCCATCACCAGGATCAGGCCTACCTGGGTCAGCCGCATCCGGCTCTCGATACTGACCGGTTTCCCTCCACGCACGGCCTCCGCCGCCAGGAA
>JAMJQR010000200.1 GCA_023554335.1 Candidatus Benthicola marisminoris | reverse complement strand
GGGAATGGACGATTTCGCGCAGAGGCTGCTGGGGCGAGTCTCCGGCCTGGTGCTCCCCGAAGTCGGTAGCGTGGTTGGGCAGGGTGACCAGGGATGGACGATCGATGTGGACGGGAGGCAGATCCGGATGCTGAGTCCCATGGACGGCGTCGTCGAAGCCGTGAATCCGGAGGTCGCCCGGGACCCTGGCATCGTGAACGCGGACCCGTACGAAAGCGGTTGGTTGCTCGAGGTGCGCCCGCGGGATGCCAGGCGCTGCTTCAAGAACCTGATCGACGACCGGCTCGCGTCCCTCCGCGCTGAACAATCGAGCGAGTGGATGACAGAACTCTACACTAACGAATTGGGGGTCACCCTTCCGGACGGAGGTGAGCCGATCGAGGGTTTCGGCCGTCTCCTCACGGAGGATGGCTGGGAGCGGCTAGCGGAACACGTGTTCCTGTCGGACGATCTCCCGTCCTGAGCGAGGTAGGACGGGAGACTGGAGGCATCATGGAGTCCCCGGAGAATAGGCACGAGCTGGACAGCGAACTACCCTGCATCTGGGCGCTCTCGGGCGTACTGAGCTACCGGCTGTGCGAATGCAACTACGACTGCGAGCACTGTGAGCTGTACCGCGTGTTAAGCGGCCGGGTCACACCCTCGCCCTATACTGAGGCGGCAGGAACGGGAAGCGCCGTAGAGCATTCTCTTCCCTGCGGCGAAGAGACGCCCGGCCTTACGGCACATCTCGCGCACCTCCTCACGGATTGCCGTGTCTACCTTGATCGCGCGTACCGGCCGCCCCACTTCTGGTTGCGGGAGCTCTCCGCCGGGACGGGCCTGGTCGAGGCCGGTCTCGACGCCTCGCTTCTCAATATCCTGAAGCCCATCCGGCGAGTGGTGACAACCGGCCGGGGCATTCGACTGGAACGTGATCAACCATGCGGTTGGATAGCCCGCGCTCACATGGCCGTCACCCTGCGCATGCCGATCGCGGGAGAAGTCGTAGACACCAACCCGTTGGAGACCCCCGGCCCGCACGCACGGCAGGCTGCCGGCGATGGCACGTGGCTGCTGCGAATTCGACCCTCCGAGGACCTCGAGTCCGTTCCTGCCCTCATCCGCGGCGAGGAGACTCTCGCCTGGTACGCCGACCGACTGCGCGTGGTCAAAGAGTATCTCCGCCGGGCGGCCAGCGATGGCGATACGTCGCTCGGGTCGCTGATGGCCGATGGAGGAGCACCCCAGCATTGCCTGGAGGATGTCCTCGGAAGCGCAGCGTTCGCCGAGTTGATATCCCGTATCGCACGCTACTGAAACCTCTTCCGGGGGTGCACGGCGGGCCTCCGGACGGTAGATTCTAAGAGCGGCTGCCGTCTTGATACCTGGCCGCAACACGGTGCCACTCCCCCCCTGTGCACCCAACGGTCGCGGTATGTATCGTGACCCCCTCTTGAGGTGCTCTATGGGCAGGCCAGACTGGCCCGCGGCGCTCCGTTCCTCGATCAGCTTCCGACTGTTCGCGATCCTCTGCGTCTCGGTCCTCGGCACGTTCTTCGTATACGCGGCGGTCAACAACAAGTACCGCGAAGATCTCACTCGCGATCTCCTCAGCGAGGAGGCTTTCAGGGCCAGCAGCTTCATCAAGAAGACCCTCGTCGCCGAGATGATGGACAAGCAGCGGGAGCACATTCGACGGGCTATCCGCCAGCTCGGGAGTGAGCCGGGAATGGAGCTGATCCGGATCTACAACGACCGTGGTGAGATCAGCTTCTCGAGCGTCGAGACGGAGGTGGGCCAGCAGCTCTCGATCGATGACGAGGCCTGCAATGGTTGCCACATGCGCGACCAGAGACCGACGGTGCTCCCAGACGCCAGCCGCTCACGCGTCTATACGGAACGAAACGGAATTCGCGTCCTGGGGATCCTGAATCCCATCCTGAATGCGGAAGGGTGCTCCACGGCCTCCTGTCACGATCCCGACCAGCGGGTGCTCGGAGTACTGGACGTGCAGCTATCAATGGCCGGCGTGGACGCGGCCATGCGCGGTGCAAGCGTGAGGAGCGCTCAGATCGTTCTCGCGATCGTGCTTCTTTCCGCTCTCCTCATCGCCCTGATCGTCTACAATTCGGTGCACGTTCCGGCAAACGAGCTGCGGAGGGGAACGGAGGCCCTCGCAGCCGGGGACCTCGACGTCTCCATCGATATGGACCGGAACGACGAGCTCGGCCAGCTGGCAAAATCGTTCAACGCCATGGCCACGAATCTGAAGGGAGCTGACGCCGAGCTCAGGGAATGGTCTCACACGCTGGAGGAGCGCGTCAGGCAGAAGACGGCTGAGCTTCGAGCGATGAGCCAGCAGATGATCCAGGTCGAGAAGGCCGCCTCTCTTGGCCGGATGGCTGCCACCGTCGCTCATGAGCTCAACAACCCTCTATCGGGGATCGTGACTTATACCAAGGTGATCCAGCGCAAGATCGACCGTGAGCTCCCGGCCGGCCCCGAGAAGGAGAAGATCGATGAGGAGCTGGATCTCATCCGGGCGGAGGGGATGCGCTGCGGACGCATCGTTCAGGATCTTCTCACCTACGCTCGCGAGTCCCCGCACGAGTTCCGCCCCGGACACCTGCATGAGCTGGTCGAGCGTGCGGTGAATCTGACCGAGCATCACATGGCCCTCGGGTCGGTCCGCTTCGAGACCGCGTTCGATCTCTCCGACGATCGCCTGTCATGTGACGAAGACCAGATCGTCCAGGCCCTTCTCGCTCTCCTCATCAATGGGGTCGAGGCGATGCCCGAGGGCGGAGTGATCACACTTGAGACACGGGAGCCGGAAGGACGGGACGGCGACGCGGTCGTGCTCCGGGTCCGGGACTCCGGCCCCGGGATCCCGGAGGCGATACGAACCCGCATCTTCGATCCGTTCTTCAGCACCAAGCCGGAGAGCAAGGGCGTGGGACTCGGCCTGGCAGTGGTGTACGGTATCGTGCGGCGCCACGAAGGAACCATAAGAGTCGAGTCGGAGCCGGGACACGGAACGACATTTCATATCGTGCTGCCCAGGGAACCCCAGGCCGTTGGGGCGGCCGCGGCCACGACCGCAATGGACGAGTGGAACTCATGAAGAACGGCAGGAAGATTCTAATCGTAGATGACGAGCCGTCCGTCAGAAACTCGCTGCGGGACTGGTTCACCGAGGACGGGTTTGCGGTTGAGACCGCGGAGGACGGTCAAGCGGCTCTCAAGTGCATGCACGGGGGGCCGTTCGACATCGTACTGGTGGATCTCAAGATGCCGGGGATGGACGGGATCACGCTCGAGAAGCGGATCCGTGAGATCGACAGCGACGCTGCGGTCATCATCCTCACTGCTTTCGCCTCTGTCGAGACGGCAGTCGAGGCGCTCAAGCTCGGCGCGTTCGACTACATCACCAAGCCGGTGGACCCGGACGAGCTGTCCAATACGGTCCGTAACGCCCTCAAGCAGCGAGAGCTTCACGAGGAGAACGTTCGCTTGAAGGCCAATGTCACGGATCTCATGCTCCCGTCGCCGATCATCGGGGACAGCCCCCGCATGAAGCACGTGCTCGACCTGATCTCGACCGTGGCCCGGACCGACGCGACGGTCGTCATTCGGGGTGAGAGTGGTACGGGCAAGGAGTTGATCGCCAGGGCGATACACACCCAGAGCGAGCGACGGTTCTTCCCCATCGTAGCGGTCAACTGCGGAGCCATCCCGGAGACACTGCTGGAGAGCGAGCTCTTCGGCCATGAAAAGGGCGCGTTCACGGGGGCCCAGTACCGCAGAAAGGGCAAGATCGAGCTGGCCAACGGAGGGACGCTGTTCCTGGACGAGATCGGTGATGTCACGCCCAAGATGCAGGTGGATCTCCTGCGCGTACTCGAGACGCACCAGTTTCACCGGCTGGGTGGGAACCGGGAGATCACGTCGGATTTCAGGTTGGTTTGCGCCACGAATCAGGACCTGGAATCGCTCATTCAGGAAGGCAGCTTCCGTGAGGATCTCTACTACCGCATCAACGTCTTCGTCATCGATGTGCCTCCGCTGCGGGCCCGCAAGGAGGACATCCCCGAGCTGACGCGCCACTTCGTGGAAAAATACGCTCACGCGATGGGGAAGCCCGTGAAACAGGTTTCGCCCGAGGCCGAGTCGATGATGATGGCCTACGGCTGGCCGGGGAACGTGCGGGAGTTGGAAAACGCCATAGAGCGAGCCATGGTCGTGGGCACCGGGCCGCAGATCGAGCCCGACGACCTACCGCTCCACGTCGAGCGGCGGCCGCGGGCGGAGTCGGAGCTGACGCTGGCCGCGATGGAGAGGGACCATATCCGGACGGTGCTACGACACGAGAAGGGCAACATCACGCGGACGGCGAAAGTGCTGGGAATTGACCGCGGGACTCTCTATCACAAGCTGGAGCGCTACGGGATCGAGCGATCGTCGTGAAACGGGGTACTCTGAACCTCGGATTCCTCAACGGCTATGATCCTCCGTGGGGTGATCGCCTCGTGCCAAGAGTGCAGGCGGTCCTTCCCGTAGATGTGGACAAGACGGAGATTCGGATCGACCTACCGCGCTATTATGCCGCCGATCGGCGTCAATACAACGCGACTCTGATCCTGGCCGGCGTCCTGCGCGCCGCGCCGCGAAACGGGGCTCGATTGGTCGGAATCACCCGCGTGGACCTGTTTATCCCCGTCCTCACGTTCGTCTTCGGTCAGGCACAGCTGCGGGGGCGCGGATCCGTGGTCTCGACGCATCGGCTGCGCAACGAGTTCTATGGGCTGCCGGCAGACGAGGGCCTGCTGGTCGACCGGACGGTCAAGGAGGTCGTGCACGAAGCGGGGCACACCCTGGGCCTTACTCACTGCCCGAACTTCGAGTGCGTGATGCACGCGGCGACGTTCGTGGAGGAGGTGGACCTCAAGACGGAGCGGCTGTGCGGCGCGTGCCAAGCCCTCCTTGAAGTCGCTCCACCGGAGCCCGATGAAGTCCAGTCCGTCAGGTCCGGACCACGAACACCGGCTCGCCCAGCACCTCCATCCGGGGCTGCACGCCCAGGCCCGGCCGATCCGGCGCCGCCAGGCGACCTTGCTTCCGGGCGGGAGCGCCGTCCGCAAGGCTGACGGTTACGTAGCTGTTGAAGTCCGTGGCGGTAAACAGGTTGCGGGTCGGCGTGGAGTGGGCCAGATGCGCGATAGCTGCCGTCACGATGTCTCCTCCCCACGTATCCTCAATCGTCATTCCGAGCCCCATCCCGGCACACAGGTCCCGTGCCTGCCTGGCCCGGCTCAGGCCCCCGAGCTTGCTGATCTTGAGGTTGACTACGTCGGCCGCTCCGTCCGCGCAGGCTCGGACCAGGGAATCCACAGAATCGATGCACTCGTCGAGGATGAAGGGGTGGTCGATCCGCCGGCGAACGCCCAGACACTCCTCGTAGGAGGCACACGGCTGCTCGATGTAGACGTCCACGTCCCTGACCGCACGGGCGACGCGAAGTGCCTCGTGCCTGAGCCACCCGGTGTTGGCGTCGGCCACAAGGATATCGCCCGGGCTCAACTCCTCCGCCGCGGCTCGGATCCGCGCGACGTCGGTCTCCACATCCGCCCCCACCTTGAGCTGGAAACGTCGGTAACCCTCACGCCGGTATTCTCGCACCCGGGCTGCCATCTCGTCGGGAGACTCCTGGGAAATGGCCCGATACAGCACGAAGTCGGGTCCCACTCGTCCCCCGAGGAGCTCGGAGACGGGCAGCTCCGTGGCCTTGCCCAGCAGATCCCAGCAGGCCATGTCGATGGGGGACTTCACGTAGGGGTGTCCCTTCATGGCTCCGTCCATCGCCCGGTTCACGACGTCGAGCTGACGCGGATCCAGGCCGATCAGGTCGGGCGCGATCTCCCGGATCCCGGTCCGGGCGCCTTCGGCGAAGGAAGGCAAGTAGACCGGACCCAGAGGACAGACTTCACCGAAGCCCTCCAAACCAACGTCCGTCGTGAGCCGGACAACGGTCGAGTCGAAGATCGTCACCGACTTGCCACCCGACCAGTTGTAGGAACCTTCTCGCAGCGGAAGGCCCACCTGGTAGACTTCGAGACCTGTGATTCGCATCGACTCCTCCGTTCGCGCGCAGCCCGTCGATCAGCCCTTGGCGCTATTCAAGCTGCACTCCGCGGCCGGCGATCGACAGGGGCACTCTGTCCGTCGCGCTCGCCCCCGACCCCTTGTCGCCGTGGCACCGCCAGGACGTATGTTGACCGGGTTCCTCCTTCGGAGAGGAGCCGGGTAACGCCACGGTGAAAGGCGAAACGGCATGACAGCCGGCGACGACCGAAACAGCTGGGACCTCGAGGATATCTATGCGGGCGAGAAGGAATGGGCCGAGGCTCTTCTTTCCGTTCAGGCCGACGTGGATGAGCTGCGGTCCTTCCAGGATACTCTGGCCCAGGAGGCCTCGAGATTGCTCGCGTGCCTCGAGCTTCACGGACGCGCCATGAAGGAGATGTACCGGGCCGCCTCATACGCCTCCATGCGATATCACGAGGACACCCGCGTGGGGACGACGGCGGGGATGGAGCAGAGAGCCGCCCTGGTGGCCACGCAGTTCTCGGAGGCCGCCAGCTTCATCGAGCCGGAGATTCTGTCGCTCGGTGCGGACGTGGTCGATCGGTACCTGGAGGAGGAGCCGGGACTCGAGACGTATCGACACCAGCTGGAGGACGTGATCCGGCGGGGGGCTCACACCCGCAGCGCCTCGGAGGAGGAGATCATCGCGGCGGCGGGCCTCGTGACGGAGGCTCCGTCGAACGGGTACGCCATGCTGGCCAACGCAGACGCGCCGTGGCCACATGTCACTTTGACCGACGGGACCGAGTTCCTGCTCAACCAGGCCGGGTATTCCCGTTACCGAAGCGCCCCGAACCGGGAGGACCGGGAACTGGTGTTTCGCGAGTTCTTCGGCGTCTGGCACCGGTTCGGGCGGACATTCGGCACCATGCTGTACGCGCAGGTGAAGCGGGACGTCTTCTATGCGCGGGTGCGCCGGTACGCGAGCTCGCTGGAGGCGTCTCTCGACTCCGATCGCATCCCGGTCGGCGTGTACCGCACCCTGGTCGATCAAGCGAACGAGCACCTGCACGTCCTTCATCGCTATTTCGCGCTGCGGGCCCGGATGATGGGGCTCGAGGAGATGCGCTACTGGGACATCTACCCTCCGCTTGTCACCGGGGATCTGGAGTATCCTATCGACCGGGGGAAGGAACTCGTTCTGCAGGCCATGAAGCCGCTCGGCGAAGAGGCCGCTGCGGCCATCGAGAGCGGGTTCGAATCACGCTGGATGGACGTCTTTCCTCGCCCGGGGAAGAAGTCCGGGGCGTACATGAACGGGCACGTGTACGATGTACACCCCTACGTGTTGATGAACTACAACGACGACTATGAGTCCGTCTCTACCCTCGCGCACGAGTGGGGGCACGCGCTGCACTCGCACCTCACGAACGGGACGCAGCATTTCGTCAACGCGGACTATTCCATCTTCGTGGCCGAGGTCGCCTCCACCCTGAATGAGGCGCTGCTGCTGCGCCGAATGCTCGAGGAGTCGACGACGCCGGCGGAGCGGCTCTTCTACCTCGGACACGCCCTGGAACAGCTGCGCGGCACCTTCTTCCGGCAGGCCATGTTCGCGGAGTTCGAGCTGGCGATCCACGAGCGTGTCGAGAGCGGGGAGGCGTTGACCGCGGATGAGTTTACGTCCCTGTATGGCGCCCTGATACGGAGGTATCACGGGCACGACGCCGGGGTCGTGCTCGTTGACGAGGCCTTCCACGTCGAGTGGGCGTACATCCCCCACTTCTACTACAACTTCTACGTCTACCAGTACGCCACTTCAGCCGCCGCCTCTTCGTATCTTGCCGAGCGAATTCTGGCCCGGGAGCCGGGGGCTACGGAAGCCTACCTCGATCTGCTTCGGGCCGGCGGCTCCGACTACCCGTACGACCTGCTCGTCCGGGCCGGAGTCGATCTCGTCCGGCCCGAGCCTTACCGAGCCCTGATGCGGCGCATGGGCTTCATCATGGACGAGATCGAGGCCCTTCTGGCGGAGACGTGATGGATAGGCCGGCGTCGCGGGCAGCCTGCTTCCAGTAGTCCCAGCCCACGCCGACCAGGTATCCGTCCAGGAGGACGACGGGTTCCAGCTCATCCTCCGAGACGACCCCATCGTCTGCCACGAGGCGCGCGTAATAGAAGAGAACCTCCCAGGTGCCGGCCTCGGTCTCCCAGGTGCCGGACCGCATCGGGTTGTAGAGGGAGGGCGCCGCCGAGCCCAGAGGGATCTGGACCTGCGTTACCCCCAGGGTATCTGTCTCTGTGCGCCCCGGACCGCCTGCCTCGGTGCCGAGCGGACTTGCCAGGGTTCGGGTACCCATGATCGAGATCACATCATCTCTCGACATGCCGGCTGCCAACCGCTCAATATTGGCGCGATTCTCCTCGCGGTACCCCGAAGCCGATTGCAGCGTGGCTGAGGAACACGCCCCTGTCGCCGCCCACGCGAGGGCCAGGACTACGGTCCCCCTCAAGGCCACTGCGGCACTCCCCGCCCGGGCGTCCAGGGCACGCCGGCCTCCTCGAGGCGACCCTCCAGGGCGGGCAGGTCAACATCGACCACCTGTCGAAGGTTTTCCACCATGTCGCCAAACAATCCGGTGGCGACCTCCAGCTGCTCTCGCTGGGTACCGGTGGGGGCCGAAGTGTTGGACCACTGCCCTCCGACCACGGTCTGCACCCGGCTGACGATTCCGGGCATCGCGGGCTCGCTGCGACGGGAGCGTGTTCGGTCGCCATCCAGCAGCTCACGCAGATCCGTCAGACGAAGCTCCATGGCCCGCACCTCATCGAGCAGACCGTCGGGTACGCCCGGCGTGATCTCGGCCGCGTGTTGTATGACCTGGATCCTCTCGGCGGCCTCAGCCGCGGCCCGGGATGCGCCAAGCACCGCACGTTGCAAGCGGCCCGCCTCCCGCTGGAAGGCGAGCTTGGCTTCGCGGTCGGCGGGCGGCAGGCTGGGCGTTCCGAGAACGGAGACGTCGAAGGGCTCCGGTCCGGCGAGGATCCTGGAAACACCATCGACTCGTGTCTCGAGGGTGACGGTATACTGACCCGGCAAGGCTGCCGGTCCGTTCCCGTCCTCATCCAGCTGAATCGGGCCGAACCCCGGGTACCTGAAATCCCACGTCGCGCGGTGGAGACCTGCGGACGTCGAACCTTCCACTCGCCGGACCATGTCACCTTCCGGCGTCCGGACGACGAGAGCCACGGCGGGGGATTCCTCACGGTCTTCCTCCTTGAGGGCATCCCAGGAGGGGTATAGGACATCCTCCCCCTCCTTTGCGAGCTCCTTCTCCGCCTTGCGCCGCGCCTGCTCCCTGGAGCGGAGCGACTCTCCCAGGAAGTAGGTGAACACGGCTCCGAAGGGCGGATTCGGTGCCGTGAAGAAGGCCGCTCCCTGGCTGGCCTTCTCGCCCCCGCCCAGAGGGCCGGACTGCACGTACATCCAGGCCTGCCGGATGGGGAAAACGTGCCCCGGGGCGGGCAGCAGGTCCTCGCTCAGATGGCGAAGGGGCGAATAGTCGTCCAGGACGAAGAAGCCGCGCCCGAACGACGAGAGGACGAGGTCATCCTCCCGCCGCTGAATCTCGATGTCTCGTATGGCGATCGTGGGCAGCCCGCCTTTCATCTGAATCCAGGACGACCCGCCAACGAGGCTCGCGAAGACGCCGAACTCCGTTCCCACGAAGAGGAGATCCGGCTTCTCGTGATCCTCGGCGATCGTATATGTCGAGCCCCTCTCCGGAAGGTCCCCCGTGATCGAGTCCCACGACCGCCCGCGGTCGCGGCTGACCAGCACGTACGGTGCGAAGTCGCCGCGTTTGTGATTGTTGAGAACCGCATACACCGTGTTCGGGTCGTGCCAGGACGCCTCGAGGTCGTTGACGTACGTCATTTCGGGCACGTCGGGCAGCCTGTCGATCCTTCGCCACGTGGCCCCACCGTCTTCGCTGACCTGGATGAGGCCATCGTCGGTGCCTGCGTAGAGAAGGTCCTCCACGAGGGGCGATTCTGAGAGCGCTACGATCGTCCCGTAGAACGACGTGGAATTGTTCTTCGCGACCGCATCAACACTCCACACCCGGCCCATGACCGGCAGCTCGTTCCGGTTCATGTTGCGCGTCAGATCCCCGCTCACGGGCCGCCACGTGTTCCCCCGGTCCTCACTGCGAAACAGGATCTGAGAGCCGTAGTACAGCCGCGAAGGCGAGTGTGGCGATATGAGAAGGGCGGAGTCCCAGTTCCACCGTAGGGGGGGACCGTCCGGTCCCGGCTGAGGCCGGATGTCGATTTGCTCGCCGGTGCTGCGATCGAAGCGAACCAGCCCGCCGTACTGCCACTGGGAGTAGACGATGTTGGGGTCTTCAGGATCCACGGCCGGATCGAAACCGTCGCCGCCGACCGTGATGAACCAGTCGCTGTTCCGGATCCCGTGGCGGGTGATCGTGCGGGAGGGCCCGCCCTGCGTGTTGTTGTCCTGTGTGCCACCGTAGATGTTGTAGAAGGGTTCGGCGTTGTCGACGGCGACCTTGTAGAACTGCGTCACGGGCAGGTTCGCCTTGTAGTCCCAGTTCGCACCTCGATCCCAGGTCTCGTACAGCCCACCGTCCCCTCCGATCACGAGGTGGTCCTCGTCCCGAGGATCGATCCACAGGGCGTGGTCATCGACGTGTCGCCATTCGCCTCCGAGTCGTGACCAGGTCTTGCCTCCGTCCTCGGTGACCCGCGTTCGTGTATCCAGGGCGTAGATCCGGTCGAACCGGTGTGGATCGGCGACGATCTCCTGGTAGTACTGGGGACTGCTCGAGATGTAGTCGCTCTGGCGCGACCAGCTGCCGGCCCGGTCCACAGAGCGGAAGAAGCCGCTCTTTCCGTCGGCGGCCTCGACGGTCGCGTACAGCACGTTGGGATCCTGGGGCGACATGGCCAGGCCGATGCGCCCCAGGTCTCCTCCGGGCAGGCCCTTGTTGGCCTTGTCCCAGCTCCGTCCGCCGTCGATCGACTTGTAGATTCCGGAGCCGGGTCCCCCGTTGATGAGGGTCCAGACGTGTCGCCGCCGCTGGTAGGAGGCAGCGTACATCACGTCCGGGTTCCGTGGGTCCATGAGCACGTCGGTGACCCCGGTGTCCCCATCTACCTCGAGGACGGCCTCCCAGGACTTTCCTCCGTCGCTCGTGCGGTAGAGCCCCCGATCACCTCCGCTGGCCCACAAGGGTCCCTGCGCGGCCACGAAGACTACGTCGGAGTCCCGCGGGTCGATGAGGATCTTCGCGATGTGCTCGGACTCCTCGAGGCCGACCCGATCGAACGAGCGCCCGCCGTCGACGGACTTGTAGAGCCCATCGCCGTAGCCGACGCTGCGCTGGCTATTGTTCTCGCCCGTCCCGACCCAAACCACCAGTGGATCTCTCGGATCGACCGTCACGGTGCCGATCGAGTAGGAGCCGTAGCTGTCGAAGATCGGCTTCCAGGTCACGCCGGCGTTCACGGTCTTCCAGACGCCACCCGAGGAAACCGCGACGTACCACGTGGCAGGGTCGTCCGGATGCACGGCCAGGTCGCCGATCCGGCCGGAAGTCAGCGCCGGCCCGATCGCCCGGAACTCGAGACCGGCGAGCAGGGAAGCGTCGAGCGCAGGTCGGTCCCCAACGCCGTTCTCCTCGTCACCCGAATCCTGTGCGGGCAGGGCGGTTGGGACGAGAAGCAGAAGGGACAGAAGCAGAGTCGAGACACGGGTGTTCATCGTCACTCCTCCGTGCAGCGAGGTCGGGTCATCCAGGTAGTTTTGCGTGCCCACCGCGACCGTTGGCCGCATGAGAGATCCACCGGGGATCGGCCGCACCGGGCGCAACCTACGGGCCCGGGGAGGGCAGCGGTATAGCCAGCCATCGCCACCATTCGTATTCTCCTGAGACCGTCCGCAGGACATCCCACAGGAGCGAATCATGTCACCGTCTCGATGGTCCCCGAAGCTGCGTTTGGTGCTATCACTGGCCACGGTCTGGCTCGCCGCCGGGACCCTCGTGGTCGCGGAAGCCGAAGGGCAGGTGGTCGTGGACACGGCCATGCTCGCGGGCCTCGAGTACCGGTCGATCGGGCCGGCGCGAGGTGGAAGAGTCACGGCGGTATCCGGTGTGCCGGGAGAGCCGCTCTCCTACTTCATGGGGAGCACCGGTGGGGGTGTGTGGCGGACGGATGATGCCGGCGTTAGCTGGCGGAATGTCTCCGACGGCCAGTTCTCCAGCGCCTCGGTAGGTGCCATCGCGGTGGCGGACTCGGATCCAAACGTCGTCTGGGTCGGTATGGGGTCGGCCTGCATTCGGGGCAATACGTCGCAAGGTGACGGCGTGTACCGGTCGTTGGACGGCGGACGGAACTGGTCGCACGTGGGACTGCCCGAGGCCGGCCAGATCGGGCGTATCGCCGTGGACTCGAGGGACCCCGACGTCGCATACGCCGCTGTGCTCGGCCACCCGTTCGGGCCGAATCCGGAGCGGGGCGTGTATCGGACTCGAGACGGAGGTGCTTCCTGGGAGCGCGTGCTCTTCGTGAGCGACAGCACCGGCGCGGTCGATGTGGCCCTCGACCCGAGCAACCCGAGGATCCTGTTCGCCGGCATGTGGAGAGCCGAGCGCAAGCCGTGGAACATGATCAGTGGCGCTGAGGAAGGCGGCATCTACAAGAGCACGAACTCGGGCGACAGCTGGGTTCGCCTCGAGGGAGGCCTTCCGGAAGGCCTCATGGGCAAGACCGCGGTCACGGTGTCTCCGGCCAATCCCGACCGGGTGTGGGTTCTGATCGAGGCGCCAGAAGGCAAGGGAGGGGTCTATAGATCGGATGATGCCGGCGAGACGTGGACGCAGGTCAACACGAACCGGAATCTGCAGCAGCGTGCGTGGTACTACACTCACATCTACGCGGATCCGGTAGACGAGAACACGGTGTACGCCCTCAACGTCAGCTTCTGGAAGTCGGTGGACGGAGGCCGGACCTTCCAATCGATCGGGGTGCCGCACGGGGACACCCACGACCTCTGGGTCCATCCTGAGGACCCCGAGATCATGGTGATCGGGAATGACGGGGGAGCCCAGGTGTCCATGAACGGTGGGGACTCCTGGTCCACGATGTACAACCAGCCCACCGCCGAGTTCTACCGGGTTTTCGTGGACGATCGGTTTCCCTACCGGGTCTACGGGTCGCAGCAGGACAACAGCACGATCTCCCTCCCTAGCCTCGGTATCGGCGGATTGACACCCTTCGAGCACTGGCGGTCCGCAGGCGGCTGCGAGAGCGGTCACATAGCGATAGATCCGAGAGATCCGGACGTCACGTATGCCGGTTGCTACGGAGGCTCGATCTCGCGCGTGAACTACCGGACCGGAGCGTTCCGCCAGATCCTCGTCTATCCGCAGCTGCAGCTCGGCCAGGCACCGAAGACGCTCCGGTATCGGTTTCAGTGGAACGCCCCCATTCGCCTGTCTCCGCACGACCCGGACGTACTGTACCACGCTTCGCAGTTCGTGCACCGGTCGACCGACGGCGGTGGCAGTTGGGAGACGATCAGCCCCGACTTGACCCGCAACGACAGGACGCGGCAGGACTTCGCCGGCGCTCCGATCACGATGGACAACACCGGCGTGGAGGTCTATGGGACCATCTTCTCGCTCGAGGAATCGCCGCTCGAGGTGGGGGCCCTGTGGGTCGGAACGGATGACGGTCGCATTCACGTGTCCCGCGATGCCGGGGCGAACTGGACCGAGGTCACCCCGAGCGACATGCCCGAGTGGGGCACCGTGAACGCCATTGAGCTCTCGCCGCACGCGGCGGGCAGGGCCTTCGCCGCTGTTCACCGGTACCGCGAGGACGATTTCCGGCCCTACGTCTTCCGCACCGACAACTACGGCCAGGACTGGAAGCTGATCACCGACGACAACGGGATCGCGGACCACCACTTCGTGCGTGCCATCCGCGAAGACCCCGTCCGCCGGGGCCTGCTGTATGCCGGAACCGAATACGGAATGTACGTCTCCTTCGATGACGGCAGGGCCTGGCAGCCGCTTCAGCTCAACCTTCCGGTGTCCCCCGTCACCGACCTCCAGGTGCACCGCGGAGACCTGGTCGTCGCAACCCAGGGACGCTTGTTTTGGATCCTTGACGATCTGTCCCCACTGCGGCAGTTGGAGCTGAAGGACGATGGAGAAGAGCCACGTCTCTTCAGGCCGGCGGACGCGTACCGGGCGCGAGTCTCGGGCGGTGGACCGGAGGGACGGCCCAGCGGGGCGATCCTCTACTACTATCTGCCTGAGCAGGCCGAGCGGACGGTCGCCCTCGAGATCATGGATGCTGCCGGCGAGGTTCTTCGCACGTACACCTGGGAGCTCGAGACGGAAGGCTCAGACGAGGAGAGCGACTTCGAGCGTACCCTGGAGGGAGATTCGATCGCTGGAGGCCCCGGCCTGCACCGGGCGAACTGGGACCTCAGGCTGGGCCGACCCGACCTGCTGGACGAGGCTGTGATCTGGGGCTTCACCGGTGGGCCCCAGGTCGTGCCCGGCTCCTATCAGGTGCGGCTCACGATTGGCGACTGGAGCGATGCGGCCCCGCTCGAAGTGCTGCCGGACCCGAGACTGGACTTCGCGAGCGAAGCTCGATCCGCTCAGTTCGACCTGATGATCCGGATCAGGGGCTCGCTGCAGGAATCTCACAGGGCGGTCGAACGACTGCGTGCCGTCCGGTCGCAGTTGGAGGACCGGGCCGAGCGCGCGAAGGAGGCCGGTTTCGGGGACGATCTGCCGGCTCTCGCGGACTCCGCCGTGCAGAGCCTGACGCGCATCGAGGAGCAGCTCATTCAGACGAAGAACGAAAGTGGCCAGGACCCGCTGAACTTCCCGCCGATGCTGGATAACCAGCTGGCGTATCTGTACGGATACGTCGGCTTTTCCGACGGTGCTCCGACCGACGGGGCGGCGGATCGCTACGAGGACCTGGCGGAAGAGCTGAGCAGTCTACTCGTCGAGCTGGACGAAGCCATCGCCGGGCCGGTAGCGCGTTTCACCGAGGCCCTGGAAGAGCGTGAGGTGCCGGCCATCATCGTTCCGCCCCTCAACCCAGAGACACCGTAAGAGCAAATCGGCGGCCCGGGGCGGGGAGCCCGCACTGATCGTATACGGAGGCATCCGTCAGGTTCTGGATGCCTCCGACCACCCGAAACGATCGGGCCCGTGGGCCCGTACCGAGCCGCCACGTGCGCTCCAGCGCGACACCGGCCCAGGCCATCTCGTCGAGCTCAACGTCTCGTTCGAGGTCTGGATTCACGCAGTACTGGCGCCCCACGAAGCTGAATCTCAGCCGCCCCACCAGGGAGGCCGGGAGTAGCCGACTAGCCTCGAGATTGAGAGCCAGCGTCGGCTGGTACTCCGGCTCACGTTCGTCGGTGGGCGCCAAGGAATCAGAGATCGAGGGATCCTGGAGAACCAGGTCTCCGTCCAGTAACCACGCGCCCCAGCGTCCTCCCCCGAGGAGTTCGAGCCCCGTGGTGGTCACCCGATCCCTGTTCGCCCGACGGAACTGGCCGCTGCCTGCGCTGGTCCGGACGATCCCGTCAGTCAGCCGATGGTGGAAGCCCACGGCCTGCCACTGCCAGTTCCTTCCGCCGCCGGTCACGCCGATCTCGGCCGCCGTCAGGGTCTCAGGCCCCAGCTCCGGATTCACGACGAAGCGTCCCAATGCCCCCGAATACAGCTCTCGCAGCGAGGGAGCCCGCGAACGGCGGCTGACGCCGGCGTGTGCGCGGCCGCCGATACCGGGAATCTCCAGAAGAGCCGCGACCTTGCCGCCCCAGTCCCAGATCGCGCCTCGCGCCTCCTGTCTCCCCGACTCCGGCGTATCCGATGCGTCGGCGCTCGCGCCAAGCAGGAGACCGAAGGCCGCGTCTCCGGAGCCGGGTCGCAGCGGAATCGCCAACTCCGCAGCTCCGCTCAGCAGTCGCTGCCGGTAGCGGGCCTCGCCCTCCTCCGAAAGCGTCTCGTCGTGCCGCGTCTCGGCGCCGGTCAGGCTGACCGCCAGCGCGCCCCAACCGTGCTTCTGCGACAGGTCCGCCTTCAGGGTGATGGTACGATCCTCACCTGACTCCCTCTCCACGACCGTTTCGTAAGCGGCCGTGTCGTACTCGTCGATCTCGAATCGTCCAACGTCCAGGGCCCCACGCAAGCTGAGAGTCCCCGTTCCGGCGCCGGCCGATCCCCAGCTCGTGCCACCGCCGAGTACGGTCACCCAGCGCCGGGTCAGCGGCAGACGCCACAACCGCGGCTCTTCCACGTGGAGCTCAGGAGCGACCCCGCGCTCCGCTCCGAAGGCCAGGGTCGACAATCCCAGCCACCCGGCGTCCCCCTGCAAGCGTCCGGCGACGAATGCGTTCCACTGTCTGGAATCGCTGTTCGTACGGCGCCCGTCCTCTGAGTATGCTGGCTGCGGAGTCGAAGCTGAGACCGGGAGGTAGTCTCGCGATGTCACACCTCCCCCAACCCGCACTACGCCGCCGCGACCGGCGCCTCCGAACCCTGTCTGTACGGCGACATCGCCGGCCAGCGCTGCGCCGCTCGAGTAGGCCGCCCGGGGTCGCATGATCGATTCGGGCGCCGCCGGTACGACGGCCGGAGCCAACCCGATCCGCACGACGCCACCGAGCACGTTCGGGCCGTCCAGCAATGACGACAGGCCGCGCACCGCGCTCAGTCGCGTCGCACCCGACAGAGGGATCACCGACAGGTCCGTGCGATTGTCCCACCCGATGGTGAGGGGAATCCCATCCAGCGAAATGGAGACCTGCCGGGACTCCGCGCCCCGCAGCGTGAGGTGCGTCTCACCGCGCGAGTTGTCTCGCACCCGAACGAGGGGAAGCTCACGGAGCATGTCGGCCAGGGAGAGGGCCGGTGCGACGAGCGCCGAGTCGAGGTCAAGGGTGAGGCCGCTGGCGGAGCCGATGATTGTCGGGCGGGCGACCTGAGCTACGACCGGCTCCAGCACGACGGTCGAGTCGGGCGCCGGCGTGCCTGGTTCTTGGGCCCGGCCGGGTCCTGCCAACGAAATCAGGAGCCCGCCGAGGAGACCCGCCGCCCGGAAGCTCGTGCGGGAGGCAATCGGAGGGACCGTGCGATGTGGACGGGTTCGCCCGAATGGAGGACCGGTGCATGGATCGATCATGTCGCCGTGCAAACTGTCGGGTCGGCCGCTCAGGGGCTAGCTGCGCATCCTCAACAAGCTGGCATGGGCGGGCGGGGGCCAGATACATTCGGTTCTCGTCCGGCAGCATCCGAACCGCTGCTTGTCCACAGGTATCGCTCCTCAGGGTGACCACATGATCCCGCTTCCTCCCGTCTCCGGCCGTCCACCGATCCGAGCCGGTCTCCTCGTTCTGCTGGCCGCCCTGTCCTGGGCTGCGCCCGCCCGTGCCCAGGTGGATCCGAGCCTTCTCGCCGGCATGTCGGCGCGCTCCATCGGCCCGGCGGGGATGAGCGGCCGGGTCGCGGACGTCGTGGCAGCCCCCAGTGATCCAACCATCGTGTACGTGGGTGCGGCGACGGGTGGCGTATGGAAGTCCCTGAATGGGGGCCTGAGCTTCGAACCCGTGTTCGACGATCAGCCGGTGGCCGCCATCGGAGCCATCGCGATCCACCCCACGGACCCCGACGTCGTCTGGGTCGGGACCGGGGAGGGGAACGTCCGAAACAGCGTATCCGTCGGGAACGGCATCTACCGCACGCGCGACGGAGGGCGTACCTGGAACCATCTCGGGCTCGAAGGAACCGAGCGGATTCACCGAATCATCATTCACCCGGGCGATCCCGATGTCGTCTGGGTTGCGGCGATGGGCCGTGAGTGGGGGGAGAATGAGGAGCGGGGGATATACAAAACCACGGACGGCGGGGCCAGCTGGGAGCGCGTCCTGTACGTGAACGAGCGCACGGGCGCAGCCGACCTGGTTCTCGATCCCGCAAATCCGGACAAGTTGTTCGCGGCGATGTGGGAGTATCGACGCTGGCCATGGTTCTTCAAGTCGGGAGGCCCGGGCTCGGGACTCCACGTGTCACGCGACGGTGGAGACACCTGGGCCCGCCTTACCCCCGAGGACGGCCTACCCGAGGGGGAGCTGGGACGTATCGGCCTCGGAATCGCGGCATCGGATCCTCGCATCGTCTATGCCTACATCGAAGCCGAGGAGAACGCGCTGTATCGCTCGGAAGACGGCGGGATCTCGTGGGTGGCCGTAGGGAAGGGCGACAACGTCGGGAATCGGCCCTTCTACTACGCCGACATCCGCGTCGACCCAGAGAGGGCGGACCGGGTCTACAGCTTGTGGTCGGTCATCAGCGTCTCGGATGACGGCGGGCGGAACTTCAGACAGCTGGTCGGCTGGGACATCCACCCGGACCACCATGCCATGTGGATCAACCCGGAGGACGCGGCGCACCTCATCATCGGAAACGACGGCGGAGTGGCCATCAGCCACGATCGGGGCAGGACCTGGCGTTTCGTGCGGAATCTCCCCCTCGCGCAGTTTTATCACATTCGTGTGGACATGGAGCGGCCCTACAACATCTACGGGGGAATGCAGGACAACGGGTCGTGGAAAGGCCCGAGCACCGTTTTGGAGAACGGAGGCATTCGGAACTTCCACTGGGCGGAGGTGGGATTCGGCGACGGCTTTGATACTGCGGCCGACCCGGCGGACCCGATGCGTGGCTACGCCATGAGCCAGGAGGGATTCCTGATCCGCTGGGATCTGCGCACCGGAGAGAGACAGGACATCCGGCCCGCTCCTCGCGAGGGAGAGGCACTGAGGTTCAACTGGAACGCCGGTTTTGCGCAGGATCCGTTTGACGATGCCACCATCTACTACGGAAGCCAGTTCGTGCATCGCTCGAGGGACCGGGGCACTTCCTGGGAGATCATCAGCGAGGACCTGACCACGAACAACCCGGAGTGGCAGAACCAGGCTGAGAGCGGGGGGCTCACTCCTGATGTGACGGGAGCGGAGAACTTCACCAGCATCGTGTCCATCGCGCCCAGCCCGGTAGCGGAAGGAGTCCTGTGGGTGGGAACGGACGACGGCCGCCTTCACGTGACCCGAGATGGTGGAGTGACCTGGTCCAGCCTCGAGGACAACGTGCCCGACGTCCCGCGCAATACCTGGATACCGCACATCGAGCCCTCACGAACGGATGCCGCGGGCGCATTCGTCGTATTCGACGACCATCGCCGTTCGAACTGGACGCCGTACGTCTTCAGGACGGACGACTTCGGCCGCCGGTGGGACAGCGTGGTGGACTCCGGGGACGTATGGGGCTATGCGCTGGCCGTCGCCCAGGATCCGGTTGATCCGGACCTGCTGTTTCTGGGAACGGAGTTCGGCCTCTGGGTGTCGACCGACGGCGGCGACGGGTGGTTCAAATGGACGCACGGGGTGCCGACCGTGGGTGTACGAGACCTGGTGGTCCACCCGCGCGACCATGACCTCGTGCTGGGGACGCACGGGCGTGCCGCGTTCGTGCTCGATGACATCAGCCCCCTGCGTCAGCTCGAAGCGTCGACTCTCACGTCGGCCCTGCACGTGTTTGCGATTCCCGATGCCGTGCAATACTGGCGCCGGCAGACGGGGGCCAGCCGGTTCCCCGGACATGGAGAGTTTCGAGGGCAGACACGCCCAATCGGCGCCCTGGTGAGTGTCGTGGTCAACGGTGAAGACGTACCTCATCCCGACGAGGCCACGGAGCGAGCTCGGCTGCAGCTGGAGCGCTCCCGAAGCGCCGGGCAGGAATCCGGTAACGAGGAGGGCGAGAGCGGTGACGGGGAGCCAGAGTCGGTGGACAGCATCGAGCTCCAGGTGAGCGACGCGGAAGGCAACGTGGTTCGGATCTGGGAGGAAAGCGTGCACCGGGGGCTGAATCGGATCACCTGGAACCTCAGGCGGGACGATTTTCGCCGGCCGGATACGGGCGGCGGGGAAGGCTCCGAGTCGGAGTACATGCCCAGTGGCATTCGCGTGTTGCCGGGCGACTACACGCTCACCGTCAGATTCGGCGAACTAGAGGAAACGGTGCCCGTAACGGTGGTCCCGGACCCGCGTGAGACCGCGAGCGACGATGACCGGAAGCGGAAATACGACGCCCTCCTGGAAGCTGGAGCTCTTAGGGAATCGGTGGCCGATGCGATCAGTGCCATCTACCGGCTGCGGACGGATCTGCAGGCGGCCCTGGCTGCCTACGAGCGAGTGCGCGACGAGGACGGAGCCGACGGGGAAGGGGGCGGCGAGGAAGTGGAAGAGGAGGGCCTCGAGAGCCAGGCCCGCGAGATCCGTCGCGCCTTGGGAAGCATCGAAGAGCGCCTGTGGGTCCCCGAAGGCACCAAGGGCATCGTATACTCGGATGACCGTGTGTGGAACATGGTCGGCTACGCTCTCGGATCCATGCAGTCCTCGTGGGAGGCGCCAACGGCGGCGCAGATGGCCTATCTTGAGAGTGCCAGAGCCGCTGCCGCAAACGTTCTCTCCGACTTGGCCGAGCTGAATGGCGGCGCCGTGGCCGAGTTCAGGAGCGCTGTACTCGATGCAGGCCTGCGTCTGATGCCACCCCAGGACACGCCGACCGTCGACTGAGATCGAGAGCGCGAAGACTAGAGGAAATCTGACGAGGGAGGGTGAATATGGAGGTAAAGGTGCTGATTCAGGGCCCCGACACGGTCCACCCGATCGTGATCAGCGTTCCGGAGGGAGAGGATCCTACGGGCCGTTTTGCGACCGCCATCTCTCAAAACGCTCCCGTGTTGACGATCGGAAGCAGTACCTTCCGCACGGAGCGCGTCCTGGCCGTGACGATCCAGGAACCCACGATGCGAACGTCATGGTAGGCCTACTTCAGGAGCTGTAGAGGTCGATCACTCTCTCGATCGCTCGCTGGCATACCCGGCAGAAGTAGTCCGTCCGGGTGAACATGATGCAGTCGGTCTCCGAACGGTACAATCCGTGGGGCTCGTACATGGCGCCCTCGAAAGCTCCGACTTTCCCTGAGTGCTCCATCAGGTGGAGCAGCTCGCTCTCGATCAACTTCTGCTCTTCGAACAATGCGTCGAACTGCTCCTCCGGCGCCTGTGCGTCGATCAGCGCCTGTCGGCGAGCCTGGATGGAACGAGCGTGCTCCTCGTATTGGGCCTTCCCCCATGGGGTCGGCACCGGAGTGCCCGCCTCCACCAGATCACCCCACTTCAGTCGATCCGGGTCTTCCAGCGCGGTGACGTTGGGCTCCCAAGGCTCCGGCTGCACCTCGGCACCGGTTTCGTAGGCCACGCTCGAGGTGTAGTACTCGTCCGCCAGCCCGGCGAAGTGGTGCCCGAACTCGTGGACGAAGACGTAATCC
Organism: Candidatus Benthicola marisminoris; assembly: GCA_023554335.1. GTDB lineage: Bacteria > Gemmatimonadota > Gemmatimonadetes > Palauibacterales > Palauibacteraceae > Benthicola > Benthicola marisminoris. Next base: position 3,259 of record JAMJQR010000200.1, on the reverse strand, counting down.
GCGAACTCGGTATCTACCGCGGTGGTAGACTGGAAGTTGTAGATCCCTCCACCACCGTACTGCGCCTCGTTGACCAGGATCTCGACGAACTCGTACGGGGCGGCCGAAAGAACATCTCGTAGGCGCCGGTTGTCGAAGGTCAGCAGGTACCGCTCCGAATCGAAGATATTGTACTCCGCGGACACCGGCGTTCGGCGGTGCTCACCGACGTGGGGCCGATGGACGCCGGTCTCCGCCGACGGAAGATCGATCGCCCACACGTTGAAGTCCTGCTGCCGCGAACGGAAGGGTTCGGTGGCGAACAGGCGTTCCACGAGCCGCGCGACGTCGGCGTGGAACTTGTCCATCTCGGCGGCCGTGTACCCCTCACTCAGCAGGACGAGGTCCACCTTCTCCGTGGGCGGTCCATTCTGGAAGACGGTCCATACCTGTCCCTGCGGGGGCGGCGGCGCAGGATTGACGAATCTCGAACTAGGATCGACGGGGGCTTCCCAGATCTGCTCGAACTTGTCCGAGTCACCCCGCTTGCTCAGCACGACCCGGACCGGATGCCGGGGCCAGGGAAACCGCAGCGATTCATGAAACGTGGCATAACGCCGGGCGGCCTCGCCCGTAGTCTCCCATTCCCCGTAGATCGAGGCGAATCCGCGGGAATACAGGACCTGACCGGTCCCCGCATCGACGACCTCGAACATGTACTTGCCAAGGTTTGTATCGTCCAATCGCTGCGTCAGGCTGCCCGCCCAGGGGCCATCGGAAACCACTCGGTCCAGGGCTACGATCTCCCGCCCGAGCCCTCCGGTGTGGAAGTAGTCGACTCGCATGGTACGAAGCTCGAAGTGGTCCTCGAAGGAGCCTGGATCCTGGCCACGGACGGATTCTGCCCCGGATCCCCAGAGAAACAGCACGGCAAGAAGAAGGCTTCGGACGGGGGAGAGGCGGCTGGAGAAGTGGCGCATGATTGCTCCTGTGGGCTGAGGAAGACGTCGCACGCCGGAGTGGATGCCTTGGCTGGCACCCCGAGGGCCCGAAGAGAGTATACCTGACCTGTGCCCGAGAGGGTACCTTCGTCAGACGGTTGACGGCCGAACCCCGGAGAACGAGTGCCCGTCTCTGCTGGCAAGTTGGCGTGCGCGAACGGAGAGAGAATGCCCCTCGAAGTAGTGACCGAGATGATCGAGAACGCGATCGCCGATGAAGAACGCACGGGACGACTCGCGAACGCCCTCCGGGACCGGGCAGCGACCCATGGCCGCACCCCGGCCGAAGAGGAAGTCGCGGGCGCGGTCAATTTCGTTCGAGAGTACGTCGAGCACGTCCCGGCGTACCTGAGGGACGGCCTAGAGGCCGCTCGACTGGCGGGACGCGAGTCCGAGATGGCAGAAGTCATGCGGGAGGCGACGGACTACTGGTTGACCGAGTCGGATATCATTCCTGACCGGCTCGGCCTTCTCGGGATCCTGGACGACGCGTACTACTCCCTCACCCTCATGCAGTCGGTCTCCGACCGGCATGAGGAGGAAAGCGGTCGGGCCCTGTTCTCGCGCAACCTGAAGGCCGCCAACGCGTCCATCCGAAACCTGATCGGCGAGCCGGCGGCTTCCCAAATCGACATGTACGTCGGCACTCGGCTGAATGCCGATCCGATGACGCAAATGGTGCATGCCCTTACTGCGATGAGCTCTCACCGCGGGGCCTTTCCGATCCCCGTCGGGGAAGCGATCTGGGGCGACCATTCCACGGAGGAGATCGTTGAGGCGCGGCTTGGGAGGCTGGGTCTCGCATGAGCTTTCGGGGTCCTGTCGCGGCCCTGGATGAAACCATAGTTTGGCGCTTCGATTCCCGGCCGTAAAGCGTGGCCCGGAGTCCTCGAGAGCCGATCCTGCAACGTGACCACGGAGACGATGATGCCCAAGATCTCACTCCCGCCCGGCGAGGTCTTCCCGACCCTCAAGGACAACATACTCGTGGACGGCTTCCACATCGTGATCGACCTGGAGAAGTCACACGGCTCGGTCATGGTGGATGCGCTTACGGGCAAGGAATACATCGACTGCTACACCTACTTCGCTACCCTCCCGATCGGACACAACCATCCGAAGATGGAGGACGACGGCTTCCGTTCGTCCCTGATGCAGGCTACGCTGGCCAACCCCGCCAACAGCGACGTCTACTCGCCCGAGTACGCCGCATTCGTGGACACGTTTCGACGCGTCGCGGTGCCGGACGAGTTCAGGTACCTCTTCTTCGTAGCGGGGGGCGCCCTCGCGGTAGAAAACGCCATGAAGGCGGCCTTCGACTGGAAGGTGCAACGGAATCTGAGCCTGGGTATCGAGGGGGGCGGCGATCGTGTTCTGCACTTCAAGGACGCGTTTCATGGGCGAAGCGGTTACACCCTCTCCGTCACCAACACGGATCCGACGAAGACCGACCGCTTCCCCAAGTTCGACTGGCCGAGGATCTCGAACCCGGCGATCACGTATCCGCTGGACGAAGATGCGATAACGGCGGCTGAGGAGGCCTCGGTCGCGGAAATCGAAGAAGCGTTCCGCCGGGATCCTCACGGAATAGCGGCCATACTCATCGAGCCGATCCAGGGAGAGGGCGGAGACCGCCATTTCCGCCCCGCGTTCATGCGGCGCCTGCGCGACCTCGCGGACCGGCACGAGGCCCTCCTCATATTCGACGAGGTACAGACGGGCATGGGCCTGACCGGGACGATGTGGGCTTTCGAGCAGCTCGACGTAACGCCCGATCTGGTCGCCTTCGGCAAGAAGACCCAGGTCTGCGGAATCATGAGTACCCGGCGGATCGACAGCGTCGAGAAGAACGTGTTCCGCGTCTCGTCCCGCATCAACTCGACCTGGGGCGGCAACCTCGCCGACATGGTACGGTGCGCACGCTATCTGCAGATCATCGAGGAGGACAACCTGGTCGAGAATGCGGCCACCGTTGGAGAGCACCTGCTGGGCCGGCTCGCGGAGCTGCAGCAGGAGTTCCCCGCGATGACCAATCTGCGCGGCCGCGGATTGATGATCGCATTCGACATGCCGGACGGTGCTGCGCGCGACGCGCTACGGACCGAGTGCTGGGAGAACGGGCTTGCGACCCTGGTCTGCGGCTCCCGCTCCATTCGCTTCCGTCCGCCACTCACCTTCAGCGTTTCGGACGCGAACCGATCGACCGAGATCCTGCGTGAGGCGTTGCGCCGAGTCTTAGAGCCCGTTGCCGGAGCGTCCCCCGGGGGTTGATCCCGGGG
>JAMJQR010000199.1 GCA_023554335.1 Candidatus Benthicola marisminoris | reverse complement strand
CGAGGCGGCGCTGGGGGTCGGTCTCGCCTGCGGAGGCGAGATCGACGTGCTGATTCGCTGCCACGAGCCGGGCGAGCCGGTGTGGGCCCGCCTGCCCGCGCTGCTCGCGGCGGCGGCCTGCAGCCAGGCCCGCGGCGCGCTGCTCACCGGGCTGTCGCCCCGAATCCTGGGTATGCAGCGTCTCTTGCCGTCCGAAGGCAGCCCTGCAGGCACCTGGGGCGACGCGGCTCTCGACCGCATGGTCCCCGGCCTGACCGAAGACCTGCTCGCCCGAGAGGGGTCCGAGGAGCTCGATCTGGGCTCGGGCCACCGGGTCTTCGTGGACCGAATCCTGCCTCCACGTCGCCTCCTGATCGTGGGGGCGACCCCCGTGGCTGCCTCGCTGGCTGCCGTGGCTCCCGGGGTCGGTTACCGGGCCACCGTGGTAGACCCCCGCCCGGCCCTCGCCGAATCCCCGGCTTTCGATGGGATCGAGGTCCTGATCGGTTGGCCCGATGACCTCCTCGAGGAGTCCGGGCTGGACGCTTGGACCGACGTGGCGGTTCTGGCTCACGATGATCGGATCGACCTCGTTGCGCTCGAGGCGGCTCTCAAGGCCGGGTGCCGGTACGTGGGGCTGCTGGGCGGGAGACGGACACAGGGGCTGCGGCGCGAGGCCCTGATCGCCGCGGGCTGGAGTGCCGACGAGGTAGAGCGGATCCGCGGACCCATCGGACTCGAGATCGGTGCCTCCACGCCAGCCGAGATCGCGGCCTCCATCCTGGCCGAGATGATCGCGGTTCGCCGTCTCGGTCGAGACCCGGTGTGATGAGCGGTGCTACGGGCTCGACGCGCGGGCGAATCCAGGCATCGGGCATCATTCTGGCCGCCGGCCGATCAAGCCGGATGGAGGGACGTCACAAGCTGCTGAGGGATCTGCAGGGCGTGCCGGTGATTCGTCGCGTCGCTGCTACGGCAAAGGACGCCGGGCTGCACCCGGTCGTGGTGGTGACCCGGACCGACGGTGCCGAAGTCCGTTCCGCGCTGGCGGGCCTCGACCTTCTCTTTTCAACCGTATCTTCGGTCCGGGAGGGGCGCCTGGTGTCGGCGGTTTCAGGGATCGAAACCGTCCTCAAAGCCGACCCGGGATCTGTGGGGGCCATGGTCCTCCTGGGCGATGAGCCCGGAGTGGGGGGGCACCACGTGGCCGCCGTGTACGCGGCCGCAGGTCGGCCCGCAGCTCCGTCCCGCGCCCGGTACGCGGATCGGGAGGGCCATCCGGTATACGTTCCAGCGGAGTTCTTACGCCTGCTCCCTGACCTCGCCCGTGGACGCCGGCCGGAATCGCGGCTCTGGGATATCCTGCTCGAGCGGTGCGGCCCGTGCCGACTCGCAACGTTCCCGGAAGCAGCTCCCATCGACATCGACACGGTCGAGGACCTGGCGCGCGCGCGCGAGCGACGTCTCGTCGACTGACGGGCTCCGGTCTTGCGCCGAGAGCGGCGAACCGGCATTGCGTCCTGGAAGATCGACACTCCGATCCGGTGGATATGACCGAATGAGACGTGGAGTCGTTGCGGTACTCGTCCTGGCCGCGTGGCTGGGAGCAATGGCATGGCAGGCCCGACGGGTGTTCTTCCCGGCGGAGGCGCAGCGCCTGGCTCTTGGCGTGCGCTCGTTGCCCCCGGGCGTGGCGTACTATGCGGTATTCAGGGATGACGCGCGCGCCGGCTGGGCCCAGTTGGAGGTGGACACTCTGCCCTCCTTCTCGGGATTTCTCGTGCGAGACAGGGTCCAGCTGGACTTGCCCTCCCTGGGCTCGGCCGGCCGGTCCGAACGCGCGTCCGAGCAGTATCTGGACGCGAGCCTGAACCTCGACAGCATGATCCTGGTTTCCGTCCTCGGAGCGGATACGGTGCGCACCACCGCGGTGTCCGTCGGCGACTCCATCGTACTCCTCACCGACGGCAGGGGGCGGCCGACGGGCACCGTGGCCATCAGCGAGCCGGTGACGACGGCGGCGGGCTGGCGGCTGAGACTCGCGGCGGGTGACCGGGCGGAGACCGGTGCGACGTACCAGGCGGTCGTGTTCGACCCGCTCGCCGGTGGTGCGCGCAGACAGGAAATCCGAGTGCTTGAAACTTCGTCGCTGGCGTTCCCGGACAGCGCGGACACGGATTCCATTTCGGGCATCTGGATCCCGGTGCGAGAGGATACGGTTCGCGCATGGCGAGTCCGGACGGAGGCCGGTGACACGGCCCTGGAGGGCTGGATCGACGAGGACGGCCGCCTGGTCGACGGCCAGATCTTCGGCGGGCTTCGGGTCGAGCGGACCGCGTTCGAGCTCGCCTTCTTCACGCGACCGGGGGCTCCGGTTCTCGGGTCGCAAACGGAGTCCGGCGTTCCAGAGGAGCGGGAATGATCGTATTGGAAGGCCTCACCAAGAGATACGGTGACTTCACGGCCGTCGGTGGTGTGGACCTCGAAGTCGAGGGATCACAGATCTTCGGTCTGCTAGGGCCCAACGGTGCGGGGAAGACCACCACGCTCCGGATGATCGCCGGGATCCTGAAGCCCGATTCCGGTCGCGTGCTGGTCGGGGGGCATGACAACGTCGCCGAACCGATGGCCGCGCGGCGCATCCTCGGCTTCGTACCCGACCGACCGTTCGTCTATGACAAGCTCACCGGGGCCGAGCTGCTGCGCTTCTCGGCGGGCCTGTACGGTCTCCAGGGCCCGGAAATCGAACGCAGAATCGATGAGCTTCTGGCCCTGTGGGACCTGTCGCCGTGGAAAGACCAGCTCGTCGAATCCTACTCGCACGGAATGCGACAGAAGCTCATCATCTCGTCCGCATTGATTCACCGTCCAAGGGTCCTGGTCGTGGATGAGCCGATGGTGGGCCTGGACCCCCGGTCCGCGTGGCTTCTCAAAGATGTACTCAGAAGATTCGCCGATGGCGGCGGTACGGCCCTCGTGTCCACGCACACCCTCGAGCTCGCCGAGAGCCTGTGCGATCGGCTGGCCGTCATTGACCGCGGACGCGTCGTGGCGGCGGGATCGATCGAGGATCTGCGGCAGGAAGCTCGAGCCGAGACGGCCGGACTCGAGGAGATCTTCCTGAGGATCACGCGCGGCGCGACGGATTCGGACATCGCCCGCGCCGTCGGAGACTGACATGTCGAGCGTGGCCGGCGAGTTCAGACTGCTCCTGATGCCCAAGCTGATGTCTGCCCGGCGCCGCGGCGTAGTAGGAAAAGGCCGGTGGGGTCGCGTGGCCATGGTCGTCGGGATCGGCGCTGCCGCGTGGCCATTCATCTACCTCACACTCACTCGGCTCCTGAGGACGCTCCGAGGGGTCGAGGAAGTCGGACCTCTGCTCGCCTCCAAGCTTCTCGCGCTCGGATTGCTGATCTTCCTGGGGATTCTGCTCCTTTCGAACTTGATCGCGGCCCTTTCCAGCTTCTTCCTGTCGCGGGACCTTCCCTGGATTCGAGCCGCTCCGGTGGACTGGCTGGCGGTGTACCTCTCCCGGCTGACCGAGACCCTCGTCAGCTCGTCCTGGATGGTCGTGCTGATGCTCGTACCCATGCTGGCCGCGTACTGGACCGTATATGATGGCGGGTGGCTGTTCGCGTTGCTCTCGGCGGCCTCCATAGTGCCGTTTCTCATCATTCCCGCGGCGATCGGAAGCGCTACCACCCTGCTGCTCGTTCGTCTGTTTCCAGCTCGCCGATCGAAGGACATCCTCGGGATCATCGCGATCGCATCGGTGGGTCTCGTGGTGCTGCTGCTCCGCGTTCTCCGGCCCGAGCGCCTGGTGAATCCCGAGTCCTACCGCAACCTGGTCGACTTCATGGCCGCCCTGCGGGGCCCGTCATCCCCCTGGCTGCCCTCTCAGTGGGGCGCGGACGCTCTCTCGGGCTTCCTGCAGGGCGGATTCGACCCGTTCCTGCTCGTGCTGCTGTGGACGACGGCGGCGGGAACGGTCACGGTGGGGGCGATGCTCCACCGCAAGCTCTATCCCGCGTGCTTCACCCGTGCGCAGGAGGGAAACGAGAATCGGATACGCAGGCACGCCGCCTGGTCCTGGCTGGAGCGTTCGATGCGCGGAGCGTCCATGCAACGTCGGCAGCTGGTGCTCAAGGATGTCCGGATCTTCTTCCGCGACACGACGCAGTGGTCGCAGCTCATCATCCTCGGTGTTCTCGTCGTGGTCTACGTGTACAACATACGGGTGCTCCCCCTCAGTTCGGGGGAGATGATCACCCGCTATCTCGTCACGCTCGTGGTGTTCCTCAACCTGGCGCTCACCGGATTCGTTCTGGCTGCCATAGCGGCGCGTTTCGTCTTTCCAGCGCTCAGCCTGGAGGGTCAGACGCTGTGGCTGCTGGGCTCGGCGCCGCTGGAGGCCCGAACCATCCTTGGTGCCAAGTTCTGGGTGGGCGCGGTACCCCTGACCGGCCTGGCCCTTCTCCTCACTGGATTCACGAACTACCTGCTGTCCGTGCCCCCCGGACTCGCCGTCCTGTCGCTGGCCTCGACGGTTGCGCTCAGCCTCGCTTTCACCGCGCAGGCCCTGACGTGGGGCGTGTATTTCCCGGAGTTCGAATCAGAAAACGCGGCGCAGATACCGACGTCGATCGGCGGCCTGCTCTTCATGCTCGGCGCGGTGGTGAATCTGGGCCTGGTCGTGGCTCTTCAGATCTGGACGCTGCGTGGCTTCCTGCTGTCTGGCCTCCCGGGACGGGAGCCGCGTGATCCTCTACTCTGGGAGCTGGCTGCAGCGCTCTTCGGAACTCTTGCGTGCTGTCTGGTGGCGGGTGTGCTGCCCTTCCGGGCCGCGGTACGGCGACTGTCCAGACTCGAGGCCTGACGGAGACCCGTCCGGGTCAGTCCAGGCTTGCCATGGAGTGCGCCGCGTTCTCCCTGAACTCACGCAGCCTCTGCCTGGCATCGCGCATCTCGGCGTCCGTAAACAGCCCCTCCTGCTGGGCCAGGAGCAATGCCTCCCGCTGACTTTCGGTCAGCAGTCCCATCTCCACGGCGAGCACTCCGAACTTCTTCGCCGGCTGACGCCGCTGCTCGAGGAGGACTCGGGCGACTTCCGCAGGGGTGAGCAGATCGCGGACGAGCGCCACGGTTCCGAGCGCGAAGTGACGGGGGACCGGCACCTCGACGGCGGGAGAGCGGTACGAATCGTCGCTTCTATCGGGTTCGTCTGGTGCGTGTGCCATATCAAGTCCTGGGATGTCCGAAAAAGAATCGACCGGGTCTTCCTCCAGCACGATCGGGTGTCCGGGCTCAGTGGCTCCCAGGGCTTCAACCGGGGGAACGACCTCGCGAACGGTGAGAAGGTCATCGGTCTTCGGTTCAGCCGCCTCCGGCTCCTGCGGGGGCTCGACGGGTCGCGGTTCCGTGGCAGCCTGTTCCTCGGCCGGGGGCGTGCTGCTCACCGGAGCGACCGGCGACCGCGGCCGTTCGGGCTCTTCGCGATCCACCGGCATGGCCGGAACGAGGTCCTCCATCGCATCACCGTCGGATTCCGCCACGCTGATGAACTTCTGCAGGACTTCCCACTGCGCATCGAGAACGCGCTGCTGACGCTTCTGGTTGTCCAGCAGGAAGCGGATGCTGAAGAGATGAAGGGCGTAGAGTCCGAGTGCTGCCGCTGCCGCTCCGAGCGTTCGGTTCTGCCCGAACCACGCCATGCCGGCGACGGCCACGGCGACGACGACTACCGCGGTGAGGTAGTGTCCGCTGTGCTCTCGATCGGCCTTGCCGACTCTGGCCATGCAAGTGCCTCCATCCCATGACGCCGCCTCCCACCACCGGTGGGAGGGTACCGCGAACTGCCGGGGCGAAACCGTTCGCGAGTCGTCTCGTGGCTGGCTGGCGTGCACTGCTGTGACGCCAATCGGCCGCTTCCGGCACCCGATATCTGCATCTCGCGTGCCAGAGTGGGAGTCAGCGTTTCCGGAAGATGGGCCAGGAGTCGAGGACCCGGGTGTCCTGCACCACCGAAAAGGCGTCAAAACAGGCCACAGTGAGGCAGGAGTGGTTCGGAAGAATGCGGATTCGAGTGCCCACATCGAAGTAACGGGACACGGCTCCATGCTCCTGACTGAGCGAGGTCACTCGGGCATTTCGCAGGAGCGCTCCCGAAGCGCGCTCATCGAGGACTTCACCGTAGCTCCGGCGGCCCAGGTGCGCGGGTCCCGGATCCAGTGAAAGAGCAAGGGCTCCCGCGTCCACCACGGACGTGTTCCGTTGCCGGTTCGACGACACGACGGTAGCGACAACCGTGACCGCGCAGTCGACCGTCCGGCACGACCCGAGCAGGACCTGGCTGTAGTCATGGAGAGCGTAGTTGCCCGGGCGGACCTCCGTCACACCGTCCAGAGACCGGTAGGCGGTCATGGAGGGAGTGGAGCCCACGCTCACGCCTCCAGTATCGAGGCCAGCCTCCCCGAGCTTCCGTGCCAGGTCGGCCATCGTCTGGCGTTCATGCTCCGCGATACGGTGCATCTCACCTTTCGACGAAGCGCGGTAGGCGTCTCCGGAGTGAGAGAGCAGACCCGCCAGCTCGAGTCCTCCGTCCAGGACTCTGCGGGACAGCTCCTCGGGCAGGGTAGAGGCGGGGTCCACGCCGGCTCGTCCGTACCCGCAATCGATCTTCAGCCACACCCGGAAGGGCGCATCCGCAGAGACGAGAGCATCGACCGCCGCCACGGAGTCCGCCACCACTCCCAGCTGCACTTGTCTCGCGAGCTCGGCCGCCTCCCCGATTCTGCCCGTGATGACCGGGAACGCCCAGGTCAGATCATCGAACCCGCGGTCGGCAAACTCCCTGGCTTCCGGAAGGGTCGATACCGTGATCCCGCGCGCTCCGAGTGCACGCTGCGCCATGGCGATTTCGACGCACTTGTGCGTCTTGACGTGCGGCCGCAGGTGTACTCCCAGGTCCTTGCATCGACTGGACATGCGCTGGAGGTTGGCTTCCAGCACTTTCACGTCGAGAGCGAGGGCGGGGGTCGGAATGTCGTGCAGTGTCGGCATGGTCCCGATACTACCATGGTCTGCCACCTGCTGCCACGCGTCGGGCAAGCTGGAACCAGGCGGAGCCGGCGGCCCGGAACTTGAGGCATGAAGTTCTCCACCACCGCTGCCGGATCCCGGCTCGATGGATGTGACCCGGCGGGGACGGCCGTCGTCATTACGAGTGAAAGCGGACGTGAGGCCCGATATCCGAAACCTGAGTGATGCAGAGCTGGTCCGGCTTGCGATCGGCGGATCCGATCGGGCGTTCGGCGAGTTGATTCGCCGCTACCAGGACCTACTGTTCCGCCACGCGACCCGAATGACCGGCCGCGGCGATGAGGCGGAAGACGTGGTCCAGGCGGCCTTCATCAAGGCGCACCGGAATCTGGCGAAGTGCCGGAATCCCGACCGGTTCGGGGCCTGGCTGTTCCGGATCGGGGCCAACGCTTGCAAGGATCATCTCAAGTCGCGCCGGGTGACCGTGGGGGTGGATGAGATGCCGGGGCTGCCGGCGACGACAGGGGACCCGGAGCGGAGCGCGGAGATGGGTAGACTCAGGAGTGAGATCGAAACCGCGCTTCAGAGCCTCGCGCCGGAGCAGAGGGAGGCGTTCCTGATGAAGCACCTGGAGGGCTGGTCGTACTCCGAGATGTCGGAGACGCTGCGGGTGTCGATTCCGGCGCTGAAAATGAGGGTGCACAGGGCTCGCGAGGAGCTCGCGGTGCTCCTGGAGTCCTACGGGAGTTGAGCATGGATACGAGGTTGCAGGCCTACCTGGATGGAGATCTCTCCCTGTCCGAGCTTCCTTCGGAGCTTCGCCGGGAAGCCGAGGCGTGGGACGGCCTGCTGGAGGACATTCGGCGCGGGACCCCCGATGGGGCGCCCCTCGGATTCGGTGACCGGGTCCAGGAGGCACTGAGGGGCGAGAGCCGGCCGTCTCGCCCCGCCTGGATCGACTGGCTGGTGCAGCCGCGCTGGGTCCCGGTCCCGCCCGCTGCAGCGATCGCGGCCGGGTTGGCCCTCATCGTCGGCATCGGTCTGCTGATAACCCCCGGAGCGAGCGACACCGATAGCTCGCCGGACGCGCGCGTGTATGTTCAATTCGTCGTCGACGCGCCTGCGGCAGAAACCGTCCACCTCGTGGGAGATTTCAACGAATGGCAGCCCACCGTCGAGCTGGACGACGCGGACGGGGATGGGGTGTGGTCCGGGCGCGTTCCGCTTCGACCGGGAGTCCACGAGTACATGTTCGTGATAGACGGTTCCGACTGGGTGACGGATCCAAATGCCGTGGGCTACCAGGACGACGGATTCGGTCAGCGAAATGCCCTGGTGGCGGTATCCGAGTTGAACGGTACCTGAGTTCCGCGGCCCGTCGATCCGCCCTCGCAGCGGCCGCCTGGCTGCTCACGTGCGGACAAGCCTCCGCCCAGGATCCGGCGCTGACGCTGGACTTCGGCGCGTCCCACTCGCTGCCTCCAGCCGGGGGCGTCGGCGTGGCGAGCACCTATCTGAACGGTGGCCTACGCCTCGGCGGTTCCTTCGGATCCGGCGGCTTCTTCCACGCCGGCGGCTTCGCGGGCTTGGCGCTCACGGCGGACGGAGCCAGCTGGGCCTCGGCGCTTGCCGGTGCCGGGTGGGTACAGCCTCTGTCGTCTCACGTTGCACTCGGCCTTACGGCGACGGGCGAGGCCTTCACGGTCGGCCAGCCCGTACCGTATCGTGCCGCCTACGTCCAGGCGCAGCCGGAGCTCCTCCTCACGTGGGGCGCTACCTCCGTCACGCTGAACGGCTACGGCGGACTCGGGGTCAGCGAGGTGACCACGTTCCGCACGTTCGTGCGCGATACACGCTTCGGTCCGAGGGTTTACGAAGTCGGCTTTTCCGTGGGGTCGGACCTGTGGGCCTGGGGAGGTGGGGCGCAGCTACGGCAGCAGATCGGCGCCTTCGCCCCCAGGGTGGCCGTGGAGGCATACGAGAGTCCGCAGGGACCCTATACCGTCGGGAGGTTGGGCCTCGAGGCCCGTTCGGCCGTCGGAACGTTCTACGTGGAAGGGGCGTGGTGGGACACGCCCGACGGGACCGAGCCGGCTCTGCTCGCGGGCGTCAACGTTCGAACGGGCCGCCGGTCGGCTATCCGGGCGTTCGGGGGGCGATTCGGTCCAGACCCCCTGCTCGATTCTCCCGCAGGTGGAGGTGGAGGAGCCAGCGCGAGCCTGGATATCGCGCGCCTCGGGCCCAGGCCGGAGCTCAGCTGGGACGTCGCGGACGGTCGCCACCTTACGCTCTCGCTGCGCGCGGCGGAAGCAAAACGAGTGGAATGCGTGGGAGACTTCACCGAGTGGGAGCGCGTTCCCATGCAGCGCATCGGAGACAGCTGGCGGCTCGTTTGGCCAGTGGAGCCCGGTGCGTACCATTTCGGCTTCTTCGTGGATGGGACGTGGTATGTTCCTGCGGACGCTCCAGGACGGTCCGAGGACGACTGGGGCCGGATACACGCCACGGTCGTCGTAGCGGAGTCGGACGAGGGTGCGGGTGTGACGTCCGGGTCACAGGAGTCGTCTTGAGGATGGCAGCGCGGGACGCATGTCGCGTCCGCCCGATTGGATGTGTACCATGATCGACATGAAAATCGTGACATATCGCCGGCGTTTCTGCACGCGCGCACTCGTTCTCGCCGTGGCGCTGGCCTCCGTGGCCGTGGCCCGGCCTGCGCCGGCGTTCGGACAGGAAGCCGCGAACCGTCGGCTGGAGGACTCCTTTCCCCCCGAATATGCGGCCCAGGTTAGGGAAATCGCACGGAACGCGCGAGACGCGGGCGTGCCGCCGGCACTGATCGCGAGAAAGGCTTTCGAAGGCGTCGCGAAGGGATATCCCCCCGAACGAATCGTGACGGCCCTTGACGCCTACGCTGGAAGGCTGCGCGA
>JAMJQR010000198.1 GCA_023554335.1 Candidatus Benthicola marisminoris | reverse complement strand
AATCGTGATCCCCCGCTCACGCTCCTCAGGGGCCTTGTCGATCGAGTCAAACGGCACGAAATCCGCCAGACCCTTGGCCGCCTGAACCTCCGTGATCGCCGCCGTCAGCGTCGTCTTCCCGTGGTCCACGTGACCGATCGTCCCCACGTTCACGTGCGGCTTCGTCCGCTCGAACTTCTGCTTCGCCATCCTGCCGCTCTCCTGTACTGGTCTCTCTATCGTGGCGGGAAGGACGTGGTCCGCCCCGCCGTCTTCGAATCGCCTGCTACCGTCCCGCCGCGATCTCCTCGGCCTTGCTCGCCGGGACCTTCGCGTAGTGCGAGAACTGCATCGTGTACACGGCCCGTCCCTGGCTCAGAGAGCGCAGGGTGGTCGAGTATCCGAACATTTCGGACAGCGGCACCGACGCTCCTACCACCTGCGCCTGCGCCCGCTGCGTCATCCCGCCGATCTTTCCGCGCCGGCTGGACAGGTCGCCCATCACGTCGCCCAGGTACTCCTCGGGGGTCACGACCTCCACGTCCATGATCGGTTCGAGGATCGCCGGGTCCGCCTTCTTCACTCCGTTCTTGAGCGCCATCGAGCCCGCGATCTTGAACGCCATCTCGCTGGAATCGACATCGTGCGTCGAGCCGTCGATGAGCGTGGCCTTGATGTCGATCAGCGGGTAACCCGCCAGGATCCCGGAGTCCATTGCCTCCCGGATCCCCTGCTGAACCGGCCGGATGTACTCGCGCGGGATCTTCCCACCGACGATCTCGTCCTCGAAGACGAATCCGGTGCCCGGCTCCGTGGGCTCGATATTGATGACCACGTGGCCGAACTGGCCGCGCCCGCCCGTCTGACGAACGAACTTGGCTTCGACGTCCGAGACCGCCTTCTGAATCGTCTCCCTGTACGCCACCTGGGGCCGGCCGACGTTGGCGTTAACCTTGAACTCCCTCTGCAGGCGATCGACGATGATCTCCAGGTGGAGCTCACCCATTCCGCTGATGATCGTCTGGCCCGTCTCCTCGTCCGTGTAGACGCGGAACGTGGGGTCCTCCTCCATCAGCTTGGCCAGCGCCTGCGACAGCTTGTCCTGATCCGCCTTCGTCTTCGGCTCGATCGCCACCCGGATGACCGGTTCGGGGAAGCTCATCGCCTCCAGGATCACCGGATCGTCGGTGTCCGACAGCGTGTCACCCGTACGGGCCACCTTCATTCCGATCGCCGCCCCGATGTCGCCGGCGAAGAAGCTCTCGACCTCTTCACGCTTGTTGGCGTGCATCTGGAGCAGCCGTCCGATGCGCTCCTTCTTGCCCTGGGTGGCGTTCAGGATGTGCGAGCCCGCCTGCAGCTCTCCCGAGTAGACCCGGAAGTAAGCCAGGCGCCCGACGAACGGGTCCGTCATGATCTTGAACACCAGCGCGGAGAAGGGCTCGTCGTCCTTGGGCGCCCGCTCCACGAAGTGCTCGTCGTGATTCGGCAGGTGTCCAGTGACCGGCGGCTTCTCCGTCGGCGACGGCAGGTAGTCGATGACCGCGTCGAGCAGCTTCTGAACGCCCTTGTTCTTGAACGACGCGCCGCACAGCACCGGCGTGATCGCTCCTGCCAGGGTCGCCTTCCGTACCGCCCGCCGAACCTCTTCCTCCTCCAGCTCGCGGCCCTCCAGATAGTGCTCCAGGAGCTCCTCGTCGTGCTCGACCGCGGCCTCCACCAGCTCGTGCCGAAGCTGCTGCGCCTTCTCGAGCAGAGCATCGGGCACCGGGCCCTCGTCCCACTTCACGCCCAGCGAATCCTCGTCGTACACGACCTCGACCATGCGAACGAGGTCGATGTGGCCCGTGTATAGCTCGCCTTCTCCGAGCGGGAACTGAAGCGGGTAGGCTTTCGCGCCCAGCCGGTCCTTCATCATCCCCACTACGTGCTCGAAGTCTGCCCCCACCCGGTCCATCTTGTTTACGAATGCGATCCGGGGAACGCCGTACTTGTCGGCCTGCCGCCAGACCGTCTCCGACTGCGGCTCCACTCCACCGACCGCGCAGAACAGAGCCACGGCACCGTCGAGCACGCGGAGACTCCGCTCCACCTCGACGGTGAAGTCGACGTGTCCCGGCGTATCGATGATGTTGATCTGGTACTGTTCTTTGTTGCGGTTCCAGAACGTGGTGGTTGCGGCGGAGGTGATCGTGATCCCGCGTTCCTGCTCCTGCTCCATCCAGTCCATCGTGGCGTCGCCATGATGGACCTCGCCCATGCGATGCACCCGGCCCGTGTAGTACAGGATGCGCTCGGTGGTCGTGGTCTTACCGGCATCGATGTGCGCCATGATGCCGATGTTCCGAAGCTTCTCCAGCTGCGTGCTACGCGCCATCTATATCAAAGCCTTCCTTCGTGTTCTTCTTCGTCGTGCTACCAGCGGTAGTGAGCGAACGCCTTGTTCGCCTCCGCCATCCGGTGCACATCTTCCTTCTTGCGAACGGCTCCGCCGTCGCCGCGGGCCGCATCCATGAGCTCGGAAGCGAGACGATCCGACATCGTCTTGCCGGACCGGCCCCGCGCGTGGCCCACCAGCCAGCGGCGCGCCAGCGAGTCGCGCCGGCTCGGGCGCACCTCGACGGGTACCTGGTACGTGGCACCTCCAACGCGCCGGCTCCGCACCTCGAGCACCGGCTTGGCGTTCGTAAGGGCCTGCCGGAAGACGTTCAGACCGGGCTGACCGGTCTTCTCCTCGATCTTCCTCATGGCGTCGTAGAAGATCTGCTCCGCCGTCGACTTCTTGCCGTCCAGCATGAGGACGTTGACGAACCGAGTGACCTCCTGGCTCCCGTACTTGGCGTCCGGGGGTGTCTCTCTCGGAACGGCCTTCTGCCTGCGTGACATGTAACTCTTCCCCTGAAACGGAAACCCGGCCGAGACGTGCAGGCCGGGTCGAATCCCACTGCTTCTCTCGAGTGCCGTTACTTCGGGGCCTGTGCGCCCTGCCGGCGCATGGTTCCCCTTACTGTGCTAACGCTTCGAGCCGTACTTCGACCGGCCCTGTCGCCGGTCGGATACGCCCGAAGCATCCAGCGTTCCGCGGATGATGTGGTACCGCACGCCCGGAAGGTCCTTCACACGACCGCCGCGAATGAGCACGATGCTGTGCTCCTGCAGGTTGTGGCCCTCTCCCGGTATGTAGGCGGTGACCTCATATCCGTTGGTGAGACGCACACGCGCGACCTTCCGAAGGGCCGAGTTCGGCTTCTTCGGGGTCGTCGTGTACACACGCGTGCAGACGCCTCGCTTCTGCGGATTCGCCTCCAGTGCGGGCGCCTTCCGCTTCTTTTCCATCTCCCGGCGCCCTTTGCGCACCAGCTGATTGATCGTGGGCATACCCCAGCCGCTCTCCCTGTACTCGGTAGCGACAGAAACCGCTCCCTCTCGTGCCATGAATCGCGGCACTCGAAGCAGCGGTTCAAAGTGCGCGGAGACGACCCCCGTCTCCGTCGAAAACCGTCACCGACCCATTGGTCGATAGACGGGGCAAGGTAGGTGCGCTACTTGGAGTTGTCAAGCTCAAGTTCCGGGGCCGCGACCGGCCCCGGAACCGCAAATTCGTGAAGACTCACGGGCTGCCTGCGGCGGCTCTCAAACCTCCGCCTGCACCTCGGTCGTCCCCGGGACATCCGGGGTCTCCGGAACGTCCGTCTCCATCTCGCCCCGGAGCTCAGCGAACAGCCCTCCGGCGGCCGTGACCGGCTCCTCGGGCTCGGGCTGCCGGCGCCGCATCGCGTCCAGCTCCTCCTGCAACGGCTCGCCGACCAGGAACTCCACGTTCTGGTACCGGTGGATCCCAGTGCCGGCGGGCACGAGGTGCCCGATGATGATGTTCTCCTTGAGGCCGCGCAGATCGTCCATCGCGCCACGCACCGCCGCGTCCGTCAGCACGCGCGTCGTCTCCTGGAAGGAGGCCGCGCTGATGAAGGACTCGGTGGTCAGGCTCGACTTCGTGATCCCCAGCAACACCGGCTCGGAGCGGGGCGGCTTTCCGCCCTCCCCGATCACGGCACGCGTGTGCTCGCGGAACTCCATGCGATCCACATGCTCGCCCTCGAGGTACTCCGTCTCGCCCGGGTCCATGATCTTCACCTTCTGAAGCATCTGGCGGACGATCACCCCGATGTGCTTGTCGTTGATCCGCACGCCCTGCAGGCGATAGACCTCCTGGATCTCGTTGAGCAGGTACTCCTGCACGGCCCGCGGGCCCTTGACCCTGAGGATGTCGTGAGGATTCACCGGACCCTCGGAGAGACGGTCGCCCGCCCGCACCAGGTCGCCCTCATGCACCCGGAGGTGCTTACCCACCGCCACCTGGTAGACCTGCTCCTCCTCGTTCTCCATCGTGACGATGATCTCGCGTTTTCCGCGCTTGATCCCGCCGAACGAGACGCGCCCGTCCACCTCGGTGATCGTGGCCGGATCCTTGGGACGCCGGGCCTCGAAGAGCTCCGCCACCCGCGGCAGGCCGCCGGTGATATCCCTGGTCTTGTAGGCCTCGCGGCTGATCTTCGCGATCGTGTCGCCGGGCTGCACCTTCTCCTTGTCGTGCACCAGGAGCTGGGCGCCGACCGGGACGATGAACTCTCGGAGCTTCTTGCCCTTGGAGTCGACGATCTCGATCCGGGGATGAAGCTTCTTGTCCCGGTCGTCGATGATGACGAGCTGTCGGCGGCCCGTCGCCTCGTCCAGCTCCTCGCGGAACGTCTCCTCCGGCACGATGTCGTTGTACTGAATCTTCCCGACGTGGTCAGCCACGATCGGCTCGGAATACGGATCCCACCCGAACAGAAGGTCGCCCGGCTTCACGTCCTGGCCGTCCGTGACGTGCAGCTGCGCGCCGTACGGCACCGCCAGCCGGGACCGAATGCGACCCTCTTCCGTCCGCATGAGGAGCTGGCCCTCGCGGCTGGTGACCACGATGTGGCCGTCCGGACTCTCCACCGTCGTGACCCGCTCGAAGCCGACCGTGCCTTGCAGCTTGGACTTCCGCTGCGTCTGGGCCGCGATGCGCGCCGCCGTGCCTCCGATGTGGAAGGTCCGGAGCGTGAGCTGCGTGCCCGGCTCGCCGATCGACTGGGCCGCCAGAATCCCCACGGCCTCGCCCACGTCCACCATCTTCATGGTGGCCAGGTTGCGGCCATAGCACTTCTGACAGATCCCGCGCCGCGACTCGCAGGTGAGGACGGATCGGATCGTGACGGACTGGAGTCCGGCCTCTTCGACCGCCTCCGCGTCCTCGTCACCGATGATCTCACCGGCCTTGACGATGACCTCGTCGCTGATCGGATCGACGATATCCTCGCGGGCAACGTTGCCGACCACGCGGTCGCCAAGCGGCTCGATGATGTCCTCACCCTCTTTCAGAGCCGAGATCTCGAGCCCGAGCACCGTCCCGCAGTCGTCCTCGACGACCACCACGTCCTGCGCCACATCGACCAGCCGCCGCGTGAGGTAGCCGGCGTCCGCCGTCTTCAGCGCCGTGTCGGCGAGGCCCTTTCGCGCTCCGTGCGTCGAGATGAAGTACTCGAGCACGCTGAGTCCCTCGCGGAAGTTGGCCCGGATGGGACTTTCGATGATCTCACCGATTCCACCGGTGAGCTTCTTCTGCGGCTTGGCCATGAGGCCGCGCATGCCGGCCAGCTGCCGGATCTGGTCGCGGGAGCCCCGCGCCCCGGATTCGAACATCATGTAGATCGGGTTGTAGCCGTCCTCCGACGCAGCCATGCCCTTCACCATCGCGTCGGCCACGTCGTTGTTCGCGTGGGTCCAGGCGTCGATGACCTTGTTGTAGCGCTCACCGAACGAGATCACGCCCTTGTGGTACGCCCGCGTGAACCGGTCGACGTCTTCCTGCGCGTCTGACAGGATCGTCTCCTTCTCCGCCGGGATGACCATGTCTTCCATGCCCACGGAGACTCCGCCACGCGTCGCATGGCTGAAGCCGAAATTCTTGAGATCGTCCAGGAATTCGGTCGTGCGGGCCATGCCCGCAGCCCGGAACACCTCGAAAACGAGGTCTCCCAGCATCCCCTTGTTCATGACCGTGTTCTGGAAGGGCAGCTGCTCCGGAATGATGTCCGCGAACATGATGCGTCCGACCGTGGTCACGACCCACTCGCCATCGTCCAGGTACAGAGCCGGCCGGTGGTAGTCCGGCGTCCCCCGCTCCGTTCGCAGGTGGCCGTTCGCCAGAGCGAGCTCCACACCCGCCGGGCTGGTGAACCTCGGCAGGTCATCTTCCGACGTGATCTTCTCGAATCCCGGCGGCGCCTTCGTGACGAAATAGCAGCCCAGGACGAGGTCCTGACTCGGCGCGGCGATCGGCCGGCCGTTCGAAGGCTTGAGCACGTTGTTGCTCGACAGCATCAGGACCCGTGCCTCCAGCTGCGCCTCGAATGAGAGCGGCACGTGCACGGCCATCTGGTCTCCGTCGAAGTCCGCGTTGAACGCGGCGCAGACCAGCGGGTGAATCCGGATCGCCTTCCCCTCCACGAGAACCGGCTCGAAAGCCTGGATCCCGAGGCGATGCAGAGTCGGCGCCCGGTTCAGAAGAACCGGGTGGTCCTTAATGATGTCCTCGAGCACTTCGTAGACCTTGGGGTCATAGCGCTCGACGAGCTTCTTGGCGCGCTTCACCGTTTCGGCGTCGCCCCGTCGCTCGAGTTCGTGGATGATGAACGGCTTGAACAGCTCGACCGCCATCACCTTCGGAAGACCGCACTGGTGCAGCTTCAGCTCGGGACCCACTACGATCAC
>JAMJQR010000197.1 GCA_023554335.1 Candidatus Benthicola marisminoris | reverse complement strand
ATCTCATCCCAGCCGATGAGGCGCCGACCGTTCGCGAGGAGAAAGCGCTCGATGCGCTGAATGAACCAGCTCTGGAGCTCGAGCTCGTCCGCCAGGCCCTCGCGGCGGATGACGCGCTGCGCATCCGGGCTCTCTTCCCAGCGCCGCTTGGGAGCCTCGTCTCCCCCGATGTGGATGTATGGTGAGGGGAAGACCTCGAAGACCTCCGTCAGCACCCCTTCCAGGAACTCGAATGTGCGCTCGTGCGGGCAGTAGATGTCCTCCTTCACTCCCCACACCGTGGAGACCTCGAAAGGACCGTCGGTGCAAGCGAGCTCTGGGTAAGCCGCCAGCGCGGCCACCGAATGCCCCGGCATCTCGATCTCCGGGATCACGGTCACGTACCTCTCGGCCGCGTACTCGACGATTTCGCGGACCTGGTCCTTCGTGTAGTAACCGCCGTGCGGCGTCCCGTCGCCCACGTACGGGCTGAAGTTCTTCCCCGCGATGGTCTCGCGCCTCCAGGCTCCGATCTCGGTCAGGAGCGGATAGCGCTCGACCTCGAGCCGCCAGCCCTGGTCTTCCGTCAGGTGCCAGTGGAACACGTTGAGCTTGTGACGGGAGAGTAGATCGATGTAGCGCTTGATGAACTCCGGCTCGAAGAAATGCCGACCCACGTCCAGGTGCAGGCCGCGGTAGGTGAAGCGGGGACGGTCACGGATCTCGATTCCGGGAACGCGCCAATCCCCAGCCTCGGCATCCGCCCCTGGAAGCAGCTGCAGGAGCGTGCGCGTGCCGTAGAAGACGCCGGCATGGGTCGCCGCCCGAATCTCGATTCCCGAGGGTCCCGCCGTGAGCGTGTACGACTCGTCCCGCGCGAGCGGAGAGTCCGGCTGCGGGGGGTCCGCGGCGAGTCCTGCGTCCAGGGTGAGGCGGATCGCACCGTGGACGGATTCTCCGAGCTGCAGGGACAGGCCGGTCGCTCCCTGAATCTCTACCGAGAGCTGCTCGGCCAAGCGTACGAGCTCGGCGTCTCCCGGGTCGGACACGGCCAGGACCGTTCCTGCACCGGCCCGGAACTCGCCGTCTCGCAGCTCCAGGTGCTCCGGCGCCGGGATCAAAGACAGGACGGTCGGCCGGTCGTTACAGCCGCTGGCGGCCAGGACGGGAAGGGCGGCGAGCCACAAGGCGAGACGCTTCATCAGGGCCCTCGAAGAGTGCGCGGCCTCGAAGGGCGCCGGCCGCTGGTTTCGCCTGGTGACGAGGTCCGTAGATTGTCGGCTCGGCCCGGCGGGCTACGGGTCCGGACTCGCCACTCAACGGGATGACGATACATGAGGCACAGGCTGATCACCACATGCGTCCTCGCTTCCGCCGCCGCACTGTCCGCGTGCGATCGAGGAGACGGTTTCGAGCAGGCGTCGGAATCGATCACGGCCGCCGCCCTGGGGCAGGGGATCCAGGATCTCGCGGCGGACTCGATGGGTGGCCGAGCGCCGGCGACCTGGGGCGAAGAGCGAACGGTGCGGCTCCTGCGCGAGAGGTTCGAATCTCTCGGTCTCGAGCCCGGAAACGGGGCGAGCTGGGTGCAGGAGGTCCCGCTCGTATCGCTGACGCCGGACCCCGACATGGGGGCCGTGGTGCGCGGCCGCGGGACGGTGAACCGGCTGCAGCACGCCTCCGATTTCGTCGCGGTGACCGAGCGTGTCGCCGAGGCGGTTGAGCTGGATGCCTCGGAGCTCGTGTTCGTCGGCTACGGGATTGTGGCTCCGGAATTCGGGTGGAACGACTACGAAGGAGTGGACGTGACGGGCCGAACCGTGGTCGTTCTGGTGAACGATCCAGGCTACGCCACCGGTGACGAGACTCTGTTCAACGGCCGGGCCATGACCTACTACGGGCGCTGGACCTACAAGTACGAGGAGGCGGCCAGGCAGGGCGCAGACGGGGTGTTCATCGTCCACCAGACCGGTCCGGCAGGATATCCGTGGTCCGTGGTCGAGGCCGGCTGGACGGGACCGCAGTTCATGCTCGCCGAGGCGGGAGACGCGCCGCTGGCGAAAGTACAGGGCTGGGTCTCCGAGGAGACCGCTCGCACGGTGTTCGCGCAGGCGCGCCTGGACTTCGACGCCCGGGCCGCGCAGGCGTCCACTCGGGAGTTCGCGCCCTACGAGATGGGCCTCTCGCTCTCTCTGACGGTCCGGAACTCGATCGAGCGGTCGACGTCGCGCAACGTACTGGCCCTTCTGCCAGGCTCGGAGCGGCCGGAAGAGTTCGTGATCTACACGGCCCACTGGGATCACCTGGGGACGGATCCTTCGCTGGGAGCAGACAGCATCTACAACGGGGCTCTGGACAACGCGTCAGGAACGTCGGGCCTGCTGGAGATGGCGGAGGCGTTCACGGCTCTTCGAAAGGCGCCGGCTCGCTCGGTCCTGTTCATGGCCGTCACCGCCGAGGAGCAGGGTCTGTTGGGGACGGCCTACTACGCCGCGCACCCGGTCTACCCGCTGGACGCCACCGTGGCCACGATCAACATGGACGGTCTCAACATCTGGGGTCCCACGAGCGACATCACCGTGGTCGGCTTCGGGATGTCGGAGCTGGACGACGTCCTCCGGGTCGCCGCCGATGCGTCCGGCCGCACCCTGGCGCCCGACCCGGAGCCGGAGAAGGGGTCCTACTTCCGTTCCGATCACTTCGAGTTCGCCAAGCGGGGCGTTCCTTCTCTGTACCCGAAGGCCGGCGTGCAGGACTTCGAGCATGGCGAGGAATGGGCCCGCGAGCGGCGGGAGGAGTACACCCGCGATCACTACCACAAGCCCTCGGATGAGTACGATCCAGCCTGGAATCTCGACGGCGCGATCGAGGACCTGCGGCTCATGTTTGCGGTCGGGCATGCCCTGGCCACGGGCGAATCCTGGCCCAACTGGCGTGAGGGCACGGAATTCAAGGCTTTACGCGACGGCATGATGGGCTACGCGCCGCCCGCTGCCGGAGGCGAATGAAATGGCCGAGGGACGTTTGAGGCGCCGGCTCCCGGACCTGCTGCTGGAGGCCGCGATGATCTTCTTCGCCGTCATGCTGGCCTTGGCGGCGGAGGAGTGGCGGGAGAACCGGGACCGCCAGGAGCTGGCAGACCGGGCTCTTCGGGGGGTGATCGAGGAGCTTCGGTCGAATCTCGAGGAGCTGGAGAGCACGGGGGTGAGCAACGCCGAACGTCTGGATCGTGCGACGGAAGTGCTGGCGGAGCTCGAGGCGGGACGCGACCAGGGCGACGCTGATGTCGGCCTGGAAGTGTCGCTGCTCTCGACCGCGGCGTGGCAGAGCGCGCAGATGAGCCAGGCCGTGCACTACCTGGACCTGGACGTCATGCGCCGGTTGTCGGAAGCCTACGAGATCCAGGACCTGTATGACCGGGTTCAGACCGGAACCGTGGACAGCATGACCGAGCTCATGCGCACTGCGGACGCTGATCCCGTTGCGGCGGTCCGGCAGGGTGTGATCAGCCTGACCGTGCTGACGGACCTGCACGGGTCGCTGATAGAGGTCTATCGGGCTGTGCTGGAAGAGCTGGAGGCGGAGGGGACGACGGCCTGACGCCTAGGGCGCCAGCCACAGCTTGACGGCGAAGACCAGCACCATCACCACTACCACGCGCTTCACCCAGGCGTGGCCTTTGAGCACGGTGAGGTGCGTCCCGAGCAGGCCACCCAGGAGGTTCCCGCCGGCGAGGACCGCTCCCATCCCCCAGTCGACCTTTCCCGCCGCAGCGAAGAGCGCAAGGGCCAGCGGCGTGAACACCAGGACCACGAGCACCTTGAGGGCGTTGCCCTTCACCAGGTCGAAGCCCGCCAGCATGGCGATCGCGAGGATGAAGAAGCCGACTCCCGCCTGCACGAAGCCACCGTACACCCCCACTGCGAAGAACGAGGCCGAGAACATCGCGCCCGAGAGGCGGGGTGCCGGGGTAGCGTCCTGCTCGTCCGGGACCGCCGCCGACTCAGACTCGCTGCGCGTGAGTCGACTGCGCAGAGGGTCGAGGAGGATCACCACCGCGAACGCCACCATCAGGCCGGCCAGAATGCGTTGAAACGAGGTGTCGCCGATTCGGACGGCGGCCCACGTGCCGAGCCCGGCACCGGCGAGGGCGGGAAGAGCCGCCCGCTTCACCCAGCTCCAGTCCATCACCCCGTGCCGGTTGAAGCTCCACACCGCGCCCACGTTCTGCACCAGGATCGCGATGCGGTTGGTCCCGTTGGCTACCGTGGCGGGCAATCCGAGGAAGATCAGAAGCGGCAGGGTGAGAAACGAGCCCCCACCAGCGAGAACGTTGATCGTGCCGGCCACGATTCCGGCCCCGAACAGCACCAGGTAGGCCAGGGGCTCGCTCAAAGGCCCCGCGATTCCTCGAGCTGACGCTCCTCAGCCATCAAGGTGAACGTGACGTAGTACTTCATGATGTTGCTCACGTATCGGATCGGCTCGCGGCCCACCTCACGCGCCACCAGCACCTCGACATCATCGAACCAGCTGTTCGGATCGAGGCCTGCCGCAGCCGTCCTTCGCCTGAGGCTTCTGATTCGCGAGGGGCCGGCGTTGTAGCCGGCGATGGCGAAGAGCTGCCTCGTGGTCGGGTCCAGAGCGGGGTCATCGAAGTACCGATCCATGAGGAGCCTCAGGTACGCGGCGCCCGCTTCGATGTTGGAATCGTCCGTGCTGATGTCCAGGACCCCGGCCTCGGCCGCCGAAGCTGGCTTGATTTGCATGATGCCAACGGCTCCGTGCCGGTTCTCGGTATCCTGCCCCAGCCTCGATTCCTGGAATGCCTGTGCCACGAGGAGCAGCCAGTCCAGATCATAGGTTTCAGCGTGCTCTTGGAAGGATGACCGCAGCCTGCGAAAGCGCTCCGAGGTCTCGGCCCGGCGTACCCTCTGCACGCGGGCCGTATCCTGGGTGTAGCGCTTGAGGAGGATGTTCCCGGTCAGCGTGCCACGCCGGTAGTCGCGCAGGAATTCGTTGAGGGCGTCCTTCAGAACGGGGCTGTTCTTGCGGATCGCCCACGCGACCTCCCCGTCGGTTCGCACGGCGAGTCCGTGATGCAGCCTGACCTCGGGGAAGATCTGGGCCCAGAACTCGGCCTGGTACCCGTCTACCACGATGGCCGGGGAGTTGCCGGCGTTGACCTGCTCGAGAAGATCCTCGTCGGCGAGCATCTCGTCCGCCGCCACGATGTCCAACTCCGGCAGCCCCTGCTCCCGCAGCCTGCCGTCCAGCTCCTGCAGGCTCTCCCAGTAGCTGCTCGATGGGCGGACGTGCAGGACCAGGCTCGACAGGTCCTCGATCCGTGCCGGGATGTTTCCCCCGGTTCCAGGCCCGGTCACGACGATCTCCGAGACTCCCGTCTGGAGTGGTCGCGTGAAGTCTACCCATTCCAGCCGCTCCGGCGTGATCGTGAGTCCGGCGGCGGCGATGTCACCGCGGCCCTCCTCCAGGAACGGGATCAGCAGGTCCCGGCTTACCGGCTGGATCACCACGACCACCTTCAGCTGGTGGCTTCCCAGCTTCCGGTTCAGGAACTTCTCCAGCTCCGCGGCCGCTTCGGCCACGAGCCCGGACTTCCGGCGCCCATCGAAGCCGAAGAACATGGGCTCGTGCACGGTGAGCAGCCGGACGACGCGCCGCTGCGCCATCTCCGGCAGGTCACCCTTCCACGGCTCGAGGGCCAGCTGCACGCCCGCGGGAAGACTGTCCAGCACAGTGAGCAGGGCGGGAATCGCCAGCGTGTCTTCTTCGGCCTGCGCGACGCTCGTGGTCGCAACCGCATCCCAAACGGCGGTCGGCGGGCCTGCCGCCGTCGAACCCGCTTCCTCCTGCCCGCCGCGCGCCTCTTCCTCGGCCCCGGTTCCACCGCAGCCGAGCAGCAGCGGCAGGCAGGCGACCGACAAGGTGCGACAGAACCTCGAGTGGGAACGTCTCTTCCTCACACAGGTCTCCCTTCGGGGCTTGCGGCTCGCGCCGCTGACCGGGGATCTTGCGGCCGAATCTGAGTCAAGATGCACGGGTCGCGGCATGGCGGCCAACACCGGGGCCGCACCGAACAGCTGGAGGTCGTCTCTTGGGCGGAATTGCCACCTTGTGGACCGAGCTCATGCGGAGGAGGGTCCCGCATATCGTCGGGGCCTACTTCGCGGGCGGATGGATCCTCCTGGAATTCACCGACTGGGCCGTGGGACGATGGGTGCTCTCGCCGCACATCACCGATGTCGTCGTCTCAGCGTGGCTGTTCATGATTCCCGCCGTGGCGCTCCTCGCCTGGACGCATGGGGCGCCGGGCCGCGATCGCTGGACCCGCGTCGAAACCGTCGGTATCGCTCTCAACCTGGTGCTGGCGGCGGGCCTGATGTTCGTCCTGTTCCGCGGCCAGGACCTGGGGGCTGCCACCACGGCGGTGACCGTAGTGGACGAGGAAGGCCAGACCATCGAGCGGGAGATCCCGAAGCGGGAGTTCACGCGCAGGGTGGGCATCTTCGCCTGGGTCAACGAGTCGGAAGACGCGGAGCTCGACTGGCTCCAGTTCGCGGTCCCCTGGGCGATGACGATCGATCTCGAGCAGGACGACTGGCTTCGCCCCGTCACCGGTTTCGCGGAGGAACTGCAGGGCGAGAGCGCCTTCTCACCGGTTCATCTCCCTCTTTCGAGGCAGCGAGA
>JAMJQR010000196.1 GCA_023554335.1 Candidatus Benthicola marisminoris | reverse complement strand
CCCGGGACACTGGCCATCGACGTGACGGATGCCGTGTCGGGAGACGTGGTCTGGGAGGGCCGTGCCCGCGGCGCTCTCCTGGACATTCCGTCGGGTGACGAGCTGGACGACTACGTGACCGAGGTCGTGAATCGAACGCTCGGGGGATTCCCGGCGGGCTGAGCGGAGGCAGTGTGATGGGCAGGGTGGCAGTATTTCAGGCCGCACGGCGCCGGCAGTTGAGCCCGGTGCTGGCGGCCCTTCTCATTCTGGCCGCGTGTGGAGGGTTCGGAACGCTGGTGAGCCGGGGCGACCGAGTGCGGTTCGCTGGCCCCTAACCGCGCTGCAGGAACGCGAGCAGCTCGTCGCGGCCGAGACTGCCGAGGCCCAGCTTATCCAGCGTTCGACCCTCGATGAAGTAGTCGCGGCCCATGACCGCGCCGACCACCTGAACCACGTGGTCGCACGTGGGCGTCGGAACCCCCACCGCCCGACCCAGCGAGCTCATCAGGACGAGCCCGTAGGGGACGTCCTCGGTGATGTAGCGGTGGTGGAACGTGTCAGGCCCGCCCGGCGTGACCACCTTGTACGCCTCGAAGACCTCTCGGGCATCCTTCGAAAGATCCTCCTCGTTCCGGAACCTGCATGCCTCCAGGTAGGGAATGCGCTCGCACCCGAACGCCTCGAGGACGTCCATGCGCTCCCGGTCGAGGAGATCGACCACCGCCCAGGCGAAATCGGTGCTGAGCGCGTCCCGGTACATGCCGGGCACTTCGTCTGGGTGGTACTTCGCGCAGTAGTCCATCATCGGTTTCATGGCGTACATGCCGACTGTGTGCACGGTCAGATTCGGATTGTGCAGGGCCGTCGCCACGATGTTCTCGCGGGTATCCCGATAGGTCTCGAAGAGCTCTGATGCGATGGCCTGGCCCCGATCGGTGGCCTCGGCCGGAAGGTACGACAGGCAGTTTCGCACGTTCCTGAAGATCACCTTGACGCAGCCCGGCTCGTGAACGAAGGCGTCGTGAGCGTTGGACTCGGCTTCAGACAGTAGCGGGGGCTCCGGGCAGTGGCGGTGGAAATAGACCGACCCCAGGTAGCCGGGTGCCAGGATCAGCAGCTGGTTCTCCCGAAGGTAGGGCGCGAGCCTCCTGGCCAGATCTTCGTGGAACTCGACGAGGACGAAGACCATGATGACGTCTGCGCCGACGATGGCCTCCTCCACGTCCCGGGTGACGAGCGCCAGGGGCTGGAACGTCCTCTCAGCCTCGTGCTCGAAGTCCGAGTACTTGGCGCTGCGGGTGTTGTCGATGCCCCACAGGCCGCCGTTCTCCCGCATGGCTTCGAAGTGAGCGTCGTGCGCCACTCCACGAGAGGTCTTCAGAATCCTGACCTCGTGTCCATTCTCCGCGGCCACGAATGCGTTGCCGCTTCCGGCGTTTCCCCCGCCGACGATCGTGACGATCATCTCGTCCGCCTTCCACCTCGTTCTCCAGCGATCACGCGCCCCGGGCATTACGAAAGGGCTGCCGGGAGCAGGGTTTGTCACTCCCGGCGATCACCAGTATACACCTTCTCCCACGCGCACGTCGTCGCGGACCGGCGGGCTCACGTTCGACTTCAAGGGTGAAGGGCTGGTGATGGATCGGGTGGGGGCCCTACCGCTCTCGGCCTCTAGTTCTTCTTCCCCTTCGGCGCGGGCTTGGGCGTCTTGGCCGTGCCCGTGGCCCTCCGAGGCGTGCTGGGCCGGGACGTGGCCGTCGAGCGCCCTGTGGCCTTCGGAGTCGGACTTCGCCTCGTCTCCACTCTCGCGGGAGCACGGCTCGGACTGCTCCTGGATGGGGTCGCCGACGGTCTCTTCGGCGCCGCACTGGGTCGGGACCGGGCCGACGGCTTTCCTTCCTGCACGTACACCTTCGGCTCGCGCCGGTCCTGCCTGACGTCTTTCTGCTGCGTCGACTTCCCGTTGGTGCGGATGTCCGTCTCGATCCCTCCAACCGGGAGCACGGGATCGATCGAGGGCCGGCTCCGGGGATCCGCCGTGACGACCGGTACGTCTCTGACCGGATCGATCAGCGGCCGGTCCTTCGCGTCCCTGGTGACCGGGGGCAGCAGGAGCACCGGGTCGATGAACGCCACCGGCTGATCCGGCGACTCGTAGGTGGGCGTCCATGGCTCACGGTTTCGAGCTTCCCACTCGGACCGGTCCCAACGCTCGGGTTGGAACGACCGGGCCGGACCGTCCGTGTTGGCCATCGTCAGGCCTCCGCCCCACCCCGCGAGGGGGTGCGAAAGGGGGTAGAATGCACCGAATGCGGGTCCGAACGGATCGCATCTGCCCCCGTATCCATATGCGAACGAGTGCCTCGGCCCGAGGAACCAGAGGTTCCACGCGCTGGCGTATCTCTGGCCCGGGAACCAGGCCCAGCCGAGCCCCGGGACCATGCTCCAGTACGAGAACGGATTCGGAAGCCAGCCCTGGGTCCAGCCCCACGGAGAGTGGAGTCCCCAGCCCACGCCGGAGCCGTAGCCGGATCGGCACCGGAACATGGCCTGCCAGTCGTACCGAACGGTCGGTCGCCACGCATGCATGCCGCCGGACCGTATCCAGATCCCGTTCCATCGGAGCGCCCGGACGGACGACAGGCCGTGACCCAGCGGCTGCATGATGCTGCTGGTATTGATGGGGGCCTGCGCGATTCCGGCGCTGGTGGTGAAAGGACTCTGGGAGATACTACTGGTGGGGGTGACGAGAAGAATGCCGAGGCCCATGAGCCCCGCTGCGATGGCACGTCCTGTCGATAACCCGTGCATTCTTCACCTCCGGCCGCCGGGCCGTCCGTCGCCCGGGCGTGGTCCAACGAATGAAATTACCCTGATCGGGGATGTTCGTTCCGTCCACGGTGACCGTTGAAGCCGCACAAACATCGTACGTAAGCGACATTCCGGGTGCGGGTGTTACATCAGGGCGAGGGTACCGTGAGTCCCGAGCAGAGGCTGAGGCCGATGTCCCATCGATCGCACAAGAGATCGCACGTCCGCGGCGTCGAACTTCTGTGCCTCGTCCTGGCCGCGGCATGCGGTGGCTCGACCGCCCCCGATCCCTCGGATCCAGACGTACACGGCGGACCCACGAATCCAGCTCAGGACGGTAGCTACACCGAAGCCATCGTCAGCGAGAACGGGGTCGCGTCACTGGAGCCGGTGGTCCTTGGCGGAGTCGAGCAGTGGATCCTGATTCGCGGGTACGACGTGTCGAACCCCGTCCTCGTGTTCCTGCATGGAGGTCCGGGCAGTCCGGCGATGCCGTATGCGCGGTTCTCCTTTGGCGGTCTCGAGCGTGACTTCACGGTGGTGACCTGGGACCAGCGCGGGTGCGGCAAGTCGTACGATCCGGGGCTGGCCGCGAACTCGATCACCTTCGAGCGACTGCTCGCCGATACGGGCGAGCTGATCCAGACGATGCGGGCCCGTTTCGGCGTGGAGAAGGTGTATCTGATGGGACTGTCGTGGGGCTCGGTCCTGGGCACGCTCACCGCGCGCGATCACCCGGAGTGGCTGCACGCTTACATCGGCGTGGGCCAGGTGGTCGACGTCGAGCGCTCGGTGCCAATCGCCCATGCGGCGGCCGTGGCCCGAGCGACCGAGCTGGGCCGGGCGGACGCGCTGACCGCCCTGTCGGGAATCCAGGTCGATCCCGTGAACTGGGACCAGCTTCCGGAGCTGAGTTCCTGGCTGGAGGAACTGGGGCTCGGCGACATACACGACCCGTCGCTCCTGCCCGGATTCGCTGCGGAAGCGGGCCCCCTCACCGAGTACACGGCCGAGAACCAGTCGAACGAAGGCGCGTGGCGGTCCCTGTACGAGGCCTCGCCACTGCTCGCGGACCAGGACTGGTTCCAGACCCTCGATCTCATCAGCCAGGCGCCGCGTCTCGAGGTCCCGGTGTATTTCATGGCGGGCAGGTACGACTACAAGACGCCCGGGGAACTTGCGGAAGAGTACCTGAACGGGCTCGACGCCCCGGCGGGCAAACAGATGTTCTGGTTCGAGAATTCGGCGCACGTTCCGTTCATCGAGCAGAGAGAACCGTTCTACTCCGCGATGATCGAGACGATTCTGGCAGAAGTGGGCGGATAGACGGGAGGGAAGCCATGCGATTCTCACTTGCGGGAGCCACGTGTCTGCTGGCCGCGGCGTGTGTCAGCACCAACGTCACACCAGTGGACACCACTGCCAGGGCGTCCCGGCCGCTGGACTCGGTGGAAGTGCTCGAGGAGCCGCCGTCCGAGGCCTACACGGTCATCGCGACCATCGAGGCGGGCAGTGACTTCGTATTCGACAGCTTCGACGACATCAGGAATGAGATGGTGGCTCAGGCCGCCGAGCTGGGCGGCGACGCCCTGATCGTAGGACCGGACTCCACGGAGACGCGGTTCATACTCACCGGCACCGCCATGATCCAGTCGGACAGCCGGCGCCTGCTGGGGAAAGTGATCGTGTACGAGGGCGGCTGAGCGAGGTGCCCCGCCACCCAATGGTGCCGGGGCACGCCGCCATCCTGCGAAGTATTACTCGCTCCCTTCGCCCATCGCCTCGTCGATCATCGCCATGAGCTCGTCACGCGTGAACTCATAAGGCTGGTCCTCGTTCAGCTGAACGAGCCGGCGAATGTGCGCCCCGATCGTGGCCGCGGCCTCGCGCTCGTTCGGGACGACCATGTAGCGGCGCTTGGGGCTATCGGCCGTCAGGAAGTCGAGGAAAGCATCCGCCACCTCGTCAGGCTCCTTGAACTGACTTCGATCGGAGGGGGAGGCGAGCATTCGGTCGATCTGCTCCTTGGCCATTGATCCCTCGGTCGAGTAGCCCTGCTCGCGCATGCGCTCGACCATGTTCGCCATGATGTCCGACTTGTAGTTGCCGGGTTCGACCACGGCGACGTCCACCCCGAAGCCCGCCATCTCGACGGCCAGCACGTCCGTGTAGGCTTCCACCGCGTGCTTGCTCATGGTATACGGTCCGCCGAGTCCCCACGTCACGATCCCGGAGATCGAGCCCGTGGTGGCGACGCGGCCCTCGCTCTCGATGAGAAGAGGCGCAAAGGCCTTCGTCACCCGGTACGGGCCGAACACGTTGACGTTCATCTGGAACTCGAGGTCCTCCTCCGTCACCTCGATCAGCGGGGCAAGGAGCACCACGCCGGCGTTGTTGATCAGCGCGTACAATCCGCGCCCACCGGCCGTCACCTGCTCCACGGCCGAGTCGATGTCCTCCTGAACGTTCACGTCCAGGCGCACCGCTTCGACGTTCTCCATCGCGTTCAGCATGTCGAGGTCCACTTGCTTGCGAGCTCCCGCGTACACGAAGAAGCCGTTGGCCGCCAGAACTTCCGCGGTCCTGAGGCCGATCCCGGAGCTGGCGCCGGTGATGAGGACCGCCCGCCCCTGGCCCACGTCAGCGGCGGCCTGGTCGGCGTCCTGGGCCTGGGCCGACGGCGCGGCCAGAGTCCCGGCCGCGATTACGGCCAATCCGAGGAATGCGGCGCGGAGGCCGCGGAAGCGCTTTCTCATGCGTCGGACGTCCTTTCTGTAGTATTCTCGCGGTTGTTCCCGCGACCGTATGTGTTTCAGCGACATCCAGTATGTGCACGCCGACCCGTTTCACCAAGGGACGTGACGCGCTTCTGAGCCTCGAATGAAGAACCGGCCGACCCCCCAGCGGGGAGCCGGCCGGCTATGTGCGGCGCGATCGATCCGTCTATTGTACCGTGTAGCCACTGCCTTCGAGGCACACGCTGGCCGCCTTCTTGAACTGGTCGATGGCCGCAGCGTTCTGCTCCTCGGCTGCCGCCGCGCCGGCGTACGACGCAGAAGCCTCGACCGACTTTTTGGCGCGGCGTCCTCGGATACCGCCTGCTACGGCCCCGATGGCCGCGCCCGTACCGGCGTCGCCCGCGATGGCTCCGATGGCCACACCCCCTATGGCTCCCCGCGCCGCTCC
>JAMJQR010000195.1 GCA_023554335.1 Candidatus Benthicola marisminoris | reverse complement strand
TCACCAGGCCCGCATCGCCGTCGCGACCACGAAGGTCACGGCGAACGCGATGCCGAGAGGCATCAAGGCGCCCAGCGTGGTCCACTTCCGGCTGCGCGTCTCCTTCCACATGGTGAGGATGGTGGTGGCGCATGGATTGTGGAGAAGCGAGAAGAGCATCAGGCAGATCGCCGTCACCAGGGTCCAGCCGTGCTCGTCCACCAGGAGCGTGCGCAGGGCGTCATACGATGTCGGCTCCGTCATCATCCCGAGACCCGCGTACACCATCAGCATGGTCGGTACGACGATCTCGTTGGCGGGGATCGCGATGACGTAAGCCAGCAGTATGACGCCGTCCAGGCCGATCGCCTGACCCAGGGGGTCCAACCACCCGGCCGTGATCTGGGCCAGGCTCGAGTCGCCCGCGTAGATGTTGCCGAGGATCCAGATCACTCCTCCCGCCGGCGCGGCGACGACGATGGCTCGCCAGAGGACGAACATGGTCCGGTCGATGAGTGACGTGTACAGAACGCGCAGCACCCCCGGCCGGCGGTAGGGTGGCAGCTCCAGCGTGAACGCCGTCGGCTGGCCTTTCAGCACGGTTCGCGACAGCGCCCAGGATACGAGCAGCGTGAAGAACACGCCGACGAGGACGACGCCCACCACCGTGCCCGCGGCGGCGAACGACGCAACGGCTGGCGGCACGGACGCGGCCACGAAGACGGTGGCCAGCATGATCAGGGTGGGGAAGCGGCCGTTGCACGGCACGAAGTTGTTGGTGAGGATCGCGATCAGGCGCTCGCGGGGCGAATCGATGATCCGGGTCGAGATGATCCCCGCGGCGTTGCAGCCGAAGCCCATGGCCATCGAGAGCGACTGCTTGCCGTGCGCTCCCGCCCGCCGAAACAGCCAATCCAGGTTGAACGCCACCCGCGGCAGGTACCCGAGGTCTTCGAGCAACGTGAACATCGGGAAGAAGATCGCCATCGGAGGCAGCATGACGCTCACGACCCACGCCAGCCCGCGAAACACGCCGTGCCAGACGAATCCGGTCAGCCAACCGGGCGAGCCCAGGGAGGCGAAGATGCCCGCCCCCCAGTTCTCCACGCCGAACAGGAGCTGCGCCAGCATCTGGGACGGAACGTTGGCCCCGACCACCGTGATCCAAAATACCAGAGCGAGCAGGCCCAGCATGATCGGGAGGCCCAGGATCGGCGATGTGACGACGCGGTCGATCTTCCGGTCCAGATCCCGCAGCCGGCTCGACCCGCGCTCCCGCACCGCGCCGCCGGCTGCTTTCTCGGCTCGATGGTAGAGGGCCTCCACTGTTGCGTCGCGAAAGTCCTGGCCCAGCGTGGGACGCAGCGCGTCCGCGCGCTCGACGAGCGCTTCCGCGTCGTCGGCCGCTCCGTCACCGAGCTCTACGGCCAGCTCCCCGGTCGAGAGGGCCTGGCGCACCCGGTGGTCTCCATCCAGCAGACGATAGCCTATCCATCGCGGATTCTCCGCGTCCGGTGCGGCAACGGCCGCGAGTGGCGCGAGTTGCTCCAGCGCCGCCGCGACCGTGGAGGGCGGATCCGCGAGGTGCGGTGTCGGGACCAGGCGCCCCTCGGCAACCTCGTGCACCGTCTCGACGAGCTCGCGCACGCCGCGCCCGGACCGGGCCGAGGTCAGCACCACGGGGACGCCGAGATCGGCTGAAAGCGCCTCGGCGTCGATCCGGATCCCCTTTCGCTCGGCCTCATCGATCAGGTTGACGCACACCACCACCCGGCTCGTCACCTCCATGACCTGGAGTGCCAGGTTCAGGTTGCGCTCAAGCGCGGTGGCATCTGTGACTACCACGGTACAATCGGGCCGGGCGAACAACAGGAAGTCCCTGGCCACTTCCTCGTCCTGCGAGGCCGCCATGAGCGAGTAGGTGCCCGGGAGGTCCACCAGCTTGAAGCGGACGTCCCTGAACTCGAAGCCGCCTTCCGCCCGGGTGACGGTCTTCCCGGGCCAGTTTCCCGTGTGCTGCCTCAGGCCCGTCAGCGAATTGAACAGGGTGGACTTCCCCGTGTTCGGATTACCGGCCAGGGCGACGACCCGGTCGTACTTGCCCATTGAGATTCCCATCCGGGTCAGCTGCTCGTAGGCGGGGCAGGTCTCGCAAGCGCTCATGAGGCCTCCCGGCGCTCGGCCTCAGCGGCCTCGGCCTCGGGCAGCCGCAGCGGACGCACCTGGATGCGATCCGCCTGGTCGTCTCTCAGGGCGACGAGGGTCTGACGGATGCGGAAGGCCCGGGGACGGCCGAAGAGCGGCTCCAGCTCGGGCCGAATCTCGGTACCCGGGGTCAGGCCCAAGTCGAGCAACCGGCGCCTCGTAAGACCTCGAACACGGCCGTCGATCCGGACGACCTCGGCCGCCTGCCCTCGAGCCAGGTGGCTGAGCGGGATGACGTCGGTGAGGGCTTCGACCACTTCTCGGACCGGACCGACGTGCACGTTGGCCGCCGCCACCGAAGGAAGGGAAACACTGCGTCCGTCCAGCTCGAGGCGAACGAGTCCCGGCTGCCGCTCCGCGACACGGACGCGCGTTCCGCGTTCGAATCCCAGGCGCACGATGGTCTCGAACACGCCCGGAGGCTCGTCCTCGAGGTGCGTGACCTCTACTTCTTCGCCCTCCGGGCAATCCGTGAGCGGCACACCCGGGAAGGGAGCGATCTGTCCGCCTGTGGTGGGAATGGGATCGCCGTGCGGGTCCGTGGGCGGGTGTCCGAGCTGAGCATCGAGGCGATCGGCCTGATCCGCCGTGAGGCGGTGCTCTGCGCGGTCCGCCGCGAGGTGGATCTCGGTGAGCGGAAGGTCGGTCTCGTCGTCCAGGAACCGCTCCCAAAGTCGGTGGGCGCGCACCACCTGGAGAGCGTACTCGCGTCCGGCCGTCGTCAGCGACACGGCGCTGGCCCGAATCTCCACGAGTCCCTCGCGCTCCATCTCCTCGATGAGAGCGCCGGCGGTGGTCGGGCCGATGCCGACTCCCCCCGCGATCGACTCCGGCGTGGCCACTACGCCTCGCTGCTGCGCGGCCAGCATGTGCTTGAGCGCGTCTTCCACGCGGACCCGACGGCGCACGTCGCTCCAACGACGAAGCCGGGCGCCGATCCCGTTCCGCGGAAGGAACCAGGCGATCAGGATCAGGATAGCGATCGATATGAGCCACAACCCGGACATCAGAGTCTCCACGCGATCATTTCGGCGCTCGCAAGCGCCAGGATTTAGTCTACGCTAAATCTCGCGCATCGGGTGTGAAAACGCAATCGGTCGCGTCAGGGTTCCGGAAGCTCGAGCCGGCGCCCCACCGCCGAAGCAATCGTCACGAGCTCCTTCATCAGGCTCGCGAAGGCATCCGGGGTGAGACTCTGGCGCCCATCGCTGGCCGCGTTCGGGGGGTCGGGGTGGACCTCCACGATCAGGCCGTCCGCTCCCGCAGCGACCGCGGCGCGGGCCAGTGCCGGTACCCACTCGCGACGGCCGGCCGCGTGACTGGGGTCGACGACGACGGGGAGATGGGTTCGCTCCTTGAGGACGGGGACCGCGCACAGGTCCAGCGTGTTCCGGGATGACGTCTCGAAGGTTCGGATGCCCCTCTCGCACAACACGACCCGCGGGTTGCCGCCGGCCACGACGTACTCCGCGGCGAGGAGCATCTCGTCCACGGTCGACATCATGCCACGCTTGAGCAGCACGGGACGCGGCTGGCTTCCGACAGCTGAGAGGAGCCGGTAGTTGTGCATGTTCCGGGCGCCGATCTGCAGCATGTCCGCATGCTCGGCCAGGAGGTCCACGTCCTCGGGGGCCACCACCTCCGTCACCACCTTGAGACCCGTGCGCTCCCGCGCCTCAGCCAGCAGCTCCAGGCCCTCCCGGCCCAGGCCCTGGAAGCTGTACGGAGAGGTCCGGGGCTTGAACGCGCCTCCCCTGAGGAGCTTCGCTCCCGCCGCCCGTACGGCATCAGCCGACTCGAGGATCTGGGTACGGCTCTCGACCGAGCACGGTCCCGCCATCACTACGATCTCCGAGCCGCCGATGACGACCTCGTCCACCTTGACCCGCGTCGCTTCTGGCTTATGGGTGCGGGACACCAGCGGATAGCCCGGCGCGTCGGGGCGGAGCGCCGCTACCCCTGGCATGCCTGCCAGCACCTCGGCCACCGATTCGGCTCCTTCACCGACGACGCTCACGAACGAGCCCTCGGGGGTCTCGCTCACCTGCACGCGGAAGCCCTCCTGCTCCAGAAAACGTACGATCTCCGCCTTCCGGGTCAGGGTGGCGTCTCTTTCCAGGACGGCAATCACGGCTTGTGCTCCTCTCCGCGCAGCGAGCGCACGAACTCACCGGGGTCCATGCCCTCCTCGATCGCCTCGACGAGGGCGCTCCCGACGATCACCCCGTCGGCGTATCGACCCAGACGGGCAACGTCGGAGGCGGTCCGGACTCCGAAGCCGGCGAGCACCGGTACGGGCGATACCTCTCGCACTTGGGCCAGATAATCACCCACGGCAGCGGCATCCACGCTGGCGCCGGTGGTTCCCTTCATGGTCACCGCATACACGAAACCTCGGCTGGCTGCGCAGACCTGCTTTAACCGATCGGTCGGTGTCGCCGGCGTCACGAGCTGAACCAGGGCGATGCCGACCGGGTCGAGCTCGGCTCGGAGCGGATCGGATTCCTCCAGAGGCAGGTCGGGCACGATGAGGCCCGCCACTCGCGCCCTGGCCGCGTCCGCTGCGAAGCGCTCGAAGCCGTGGGCCATGATCGGATTCAGGTAGCTCATGAGAAGAACGGGCGCCGTAGGCGGGTCGTCCGCCTGACCCGCCACGGTCTCCAGGATCCAGGGGAGCGTGGTGCCGTGCTGCAGCGCCGTCCGGCTCGACCTCTGAATCGTGAGGCCGTCCGCCATGGGATCGCTGAACGGAACGCCGACCTCCACGAGATCCGCCTCGGCGGCCGTCGACGCGAGCAGCCCCTCGAAATGCTCCGTGCTGGGAAAACCCGCGGTGATGAAAGCGGCGATCGCCGGTCGCCCGGCCTCGCGGGCGTTCCCGATGGCAGCGGTGATCCTCTGGTTGCCGTCTCCGTTTGCCGTCACGCGACGAGCCCTCCCGCCTCTCGCAATCCGTCCAGGATGCCAAGGTCCTTGTCCCCCCGCCCGGAGAGCCCAAGCAGAATGACGGCCCCCGGCCTCTCCCTCGCCCACCGCTTCGCCCCCGCGAGCGCGTGAGCGGATTCGAGGGCCGGTATGATCCCTTCGGCCGCCGCGCATTCCTCGAGGGCGGCTACCGCCTCGCCGTCTCCCACCGCCTCGTACCGTACCCGCCCGATCTCGGCGAGGAACGAGTGCTCCGGTCCCACCCCCGGGTAATCGAGACCGGCGGACACGGAATGCGTATCCCGCACCTGTCCGTACGGATCCTGGAGGAGCAGGGATCGGCTTCCGTGCAGCACGCCGGGGCTGCCGTGGCTCGCCGTGGCAGCATGCTCCCCCAGGCCGGTGCCCGAGCCGCCCGCCTCGATGCCGAGCAGTTCCACCTCCGCATCCGCGAGGAACGGGTGGAACAGGCCGATCGCGTTCGAGCCGCCTCCGACGCAGGCGACTACGCCGTCTGGCAGCGACCCAGTAGCGCGGATCATTCCGTCTCGCGCCTCGATGCCGATCACTGCCTGAAGCTCCCGCACGAGCCAGGGATACGGGTGCGGTCCAACCGCGGAGCCGAGCAGATAGTACGTCCCCTCCGGATCCGAGACCCAGTCGCGCAGGGCCTCGTCGATCGCGGCCCGCAGCGTCCGGTCGCCGGACGTGACCTGTACCACCTCCGCCCCGAGCAGCTTCATCCGCTGCACGTTGGGTCGCTGGCGGGCCGCGTCCACCTCGCCCATGTAGACGGTGCAGGGAAGTCCCAGCCTCGAGCACGCCGCGGCGGACGCCACTCCGTGCTGCCCCGCGCCAGTCTCCGCGATCACGCGGTTCGCTCCCATGCGCCGGGCCAACAGGGCCTGGCCGATCGCGTTGTTGATCTTGTGCGCCCCCGTGTGGGCGAGGTCCTCCCGCTTCAACCACAGGTGGGCCCCCCACGCCTCGCTCAGGCGCTCGGCCCGGGTCAGCGGGGTCGGCCGGCCGATCCAGTCCCGGAGCTGTGCGGCGTAGGAATCCCTGAACGCGGCGTCGTCCAGCGCCTCGCGGGCCCCGTGTTCGAGTAGCCCCAGCGCCGGCATCAGCGTCTCGGGGACGAAGCGTCCTCCGAACTCGCCGAAGCGCCCGCGTTCGTCGGGCAGTCTCCCGGCGATCAGGTCCTCAAGTGTCGCGCCGGAGGTCCCGGCGCCCGCCCTCGATTCAATCATCCGTTCGTCCCGGTTCGTTGCCCAGGTCCTGCCTGCGGTCTCCCCGCTTGCCCCCGGTCCGCGCCGCCTCCACGAACGCGGCGATGCGCACAGGGTCCTTGCGACCCCTGGCCTCCTCCACCCCGCTGGACACGTCCACCCCGTACGGACGCACCGCCGCGATGGCCTCCGCGACGTTGTCCGGAGCCAGGCCGCCGGCCAGAACCAGCGGCAGCCGCCGAGCGACGGCCGCCGCCCGGTCCCAGTCGGGCCGGATGCCGCGGCCGCCCTTCCCGGGAGCCTCGAGGATGGCGGCCGGTGCGGGTCCCTCTTCCGGAAGGCTCGAGGCCTGGCGCTCGAGATCCGGGCCGTCGTGCAGGACCGGAAGCAGTCGAATGCCGGCCTCCCGGACGAGCTTCCATACCTCGGGGGAGGGTTCGCACTGCACGAGGTCCGCTTGGAATTCCGATAGGACTTCCGAGACCTCCTCTGGCGTCGGGTGCCTGAACACCGCCACCCGCGATACACCGGGCGGGAGCAGCTCGGCCAGCTCCGCCGCCTTCCCCGGGGTGACCCGGCGCGGCGATTCGGCGAAGACGAAGCCGGCCGCATCGGCGCCCGCCTCCGCGACGGCCAGCACGGACTCGCGCGAGTTGACCCCACAGATCTTCACCCACGGTGGCTCGCGCTCCACGACGCCGGTCCGTCCGGCGGAGAGGACCTCGGCGGCGGCCGCCACCGGATCCGCGGCGCGCATGAGCATCGTCCCCACAAGCGCGGCGTCATACCCGAGGGCAGCGACCGCCCCGGCCTGCGCCGGGCCGGCGAGTCCGCTCTCCGCGACGCGCGGCACACCGGGCGGGAACCGATCGGCGAGCCGGGCGAAGCGCTCGAAGTCGATCTCCAGGGTGGCCAGGTCCCTGCAGTTCAGTCCCACGAGAGCCGGCACTCCCAGGCGGCGGCACAGCTCGGCGGCCGGGCCCGCGCGCTGCAGGTCCGCCTCATCGAATGCTTCGAGGAGCACGAACAGGGAGCAGTCGCTGGCGGCCCGCACGCATGCCTCTAGAGTGGCCGTGTCCAGCATCCGAAGGATGAGCAGCACGCCCCCCGCCCCGTTCGCCCGTGCCTCGAACACCTGGTACGGGTCGACCAGGAAGTCCTTTCGCAGCACCGGAATCCCGGGGGCGGCTTTCGCAGCCACCTCGAGGTCGGACAGCGCGCCCCCGAACTCCTCCGGCTCGGTCAGGACCGAGATGCATGCCGCTCCGGCGCCTGCGTACCCGGCGGCCAGCCGCCGGACCTCCTCGTCCGTCGCGTCTCGCAGGGCTCCGGCCGACGGGGCCCGGCGCTTGATCTCGGCCATGAGATCGAAGCCGCCGTCCAGGCGGAGCGGTGGCGCGGCCGCTGCGCGCTTCGCCCGGTTCCGAAGCTGGTCCAGGGATTCCCCGGCCTGGGCCGCGGCCAGGCGGCGCTTCGAGGCAGCCGCCATCCGTGAGAGCAGGTCCGACAGCGGAGCGCCGCCGGCGGCAGCCTCTCCGCCGAATCCGGCGAGCCGGTCCAGCAGCAGGATCGCTGCGCCGGAATCGATGGCCGCATGGGCGGCCCGCAGTCCTTCCTCGAGGCCGTCCACCGC
Organism: Candidatus Benthicola marisminoris; assembly: GCA_023554335.1. Taxonomy (GTDB): domain Bacteria; phylum Gemmatimonadota; class Gemmatimonadetes; order Palauibacterales; family Palauibacteraceae; genus Benthicola; species Benthicola marisminoris. The sequence continues at coordinate 2,158 of JAMJQR010000195.1, read as the reverse complement.
GCCCGCGACTTCCAGGGCCAGACCGGCGCCAAGAGCGAGCGCGTTGCGATGAGGTCCGGCCTCGCCCGTCAGGGCCCGCCGAAGGGCGGCTGCGTTCTCGACGGCATCGCCTCCTGAGAGGTCCGCGGGCTCGCACCGTTGGACGCCGAAGTCCGCCGGATCGCGGGTCTGGCGGGACACGCTGCCGGGCCTCACGTCGTACAGGAGGAACGGCCCGCAGGGGGTGGCCTCGTCCCAACCAGGCTCGCCGTGCACGACGAAGGCCCGCTCGATCGGAAGTCCAGACAGGGCTTCCGCCATGAGGCCCGCCACCTCGGGGCTGAAGGCGCCGACGACCATGAAGGGGGGCTCGGCCGGGTTCGTGAGGGGCCCGAGTATGTTGAACACGGTCCGAACTCCGAGTGCCTTCCGGACGGGGACCAGTGCCTTCATGGCCGGGTGATAGTGCGGCGCGAAAAGGAACGTGAATCCGGACTGCTCCAGGCATTCTCCGGCCGCTACCTCGTCCAGCGGCAGACCGAGGCCGAGCGCCTCCAGCACGTCGGCGCTTCCGCACCGGCTAGACACCGATCGGTTCCCGTGCTTCACCACCGGAAGGCCACTGGCGGCGGCGAGCAGAGCGGACCCCGTGGACAGGTTGAGGCTGCCGGAGCCGTCGCCACCGGTGCCCACGATGTCGACAGCCCTCGTTCCGTCGGGCAGTGCAGGTCGGCGCGCCAGCGCCCGCATCGCGAGCGCGAAGCCGCGGATCTCCTCCGGCGTCTCCCGCTTGAGACGCAGAGCGGCGAGGAAAGCGCCAGCCAGGGCTCCGGGCAAGCGGTCCTCAGCCAGCGCCGTGAGCAGCGATGCCGACTCGTCCTCCGAGAGGTGCCCGCCGTCGAGAAGACGCTCCAGGATATCTTTCACGCTTCACCCCCGGCGTCCATGTCGAGGAAGTTGCGCAGCAGTCGATCACCTTCCGGCGTGAGGATGCTCTCCGGGTGGAACTGCACGCCCTCCGCCCGGTGGTCCCGGTGCCGGAGTCCCATGATCTCTCCGTCCGACGTGTAAGCCGCCACCGACAGCTCCGTCGGAATCGAGTCCTCGGTAACCGCGAGAGAGTGATACCGGCCGGCCCGCATCGGGTTGGGCAACCCCTCGTACAGCGTCCGGCTGTCGTGGTATACGGTCGAGGCCTTCCCGTGCATCAGGGTCCGGGCCGACTCGACCGTGGCTCCGCACACGGCCGCGAGGGCCTGGTGGCCGAGGCAGACTCCCAGAACTGGGCAGCGGTCAATCATCGCCTCGATGACGGCCATCGACACGCCCGCAGCCTCGGGGCGACCTGGCCCTGGAGAGACCACCAGGTGGGTGGGCTTGAACCCGAGCGCCTCGTCCACGGTGATCTCATCGTTGCGCCGGACGGTCACCCTGGCGGAAAGGACAGCCAACGCCTGCACCAGGTTGTAGGTGAAGGAATCGTAGTTGTCGATGAGCAGGACGTGTCTCACAGGCCCTCCTCGGCCAGCGTCAGCGCGGCCTCGAGGGCCGCGCTCTTGGCCAGGATCTCCTCGTGCTCGCGCTCCGGCACGCTGTCGGACACGATCCCGGCGCCCGCCTGATAGGCGTACCCGCCGTCCTGGAAGACGAGAGTGCGGATCGCGATCGCCTGGTCCATGGATCCGCCGACCCCGAAATAGCCCGCGGTGCCCGCATAGATGCCGCGCCTGACCGGCTCCAGCTCCCGGATGATCTCCATCGCCCTGATCTTCGGCGCCCCCACCACGGTTCCGGCTGGAAAGGCCGCGGCAAAGAGATCGAAGGCATCCCGATCGGGGGACAACACGCCGCGCGTGCCGCTCACGATGTGCATCACGTGGCTGTACCGTTCGATCGTCCGGAAGGGATCCACTCTTACGGTGCCCGGAATCGCGACCCGCCCCAGGTCGTTTCGGGCGAGGTCCACGAGCATCACGTGCTCCGCGTTCTCCTTGGGATCCGCCAGCAGCTCGGCGGCCAGGGCATCGTCCTCTCCCGCGTCCGCGCCCCGAGGACGCGTGCCCGCGATGGGCCGGAGCTGGGCCTCCCGGCCGTCCAGCCGAACCAGGGCCTCGGGGGACGAGCCCACGACCGAGACGCCGTCCAGGTCGAGGTAATACATGTAGGGCGAAGGATTCAG